>JANLQS010000001.1:0-3549 GCA_031367995.1 Sphingomonas sp. | reverse complement strand
CTCGATCTGGTCCGAATCCATCTGCCCCGACGGGAGCGCCTCGTTGAGCTCCTCGTAGGTGATGACGCCCTTCTTCTTGGCGCGGGCGATCAGTTTCTTGATCGACGCGTCGTTGAGGTCGATCAGCGGCGCGTCGCCACTGTCGAGTTCGGTGTCAGGTGTGTCGTTTTTCGCCATATTGCCGTGCCGCTTACTCATTGCCGGCCAAGGAAGCCAGCCTGTCGTTGTAACGCGCCCGCTCGTCGATCAGCCGCTGCTGCTCGGCGAACGCCGCGTCGTCCATGTCGCGCTCCAGTCGGCGGGTCGCCTCGCCGAGCGCGGAATCGATCTCGCCCAAGGCAACCACGGCCTCGAGCGCAAGCCCGAGATCGCGCCGGGCTTGCCCGGGGTCGCTCTTCGAACGGGTGAAGGTGAAGCCAAGCTCGTCGCCCTTTGCGACGCCGCGCCAGGCCGATGCCGTCTCCGGCTCTGACAATATGGTGACGAGCGCGTCGCGATCAAGCGCCGCTCCGGCGACCGCGAGATCGACCATGCGGTCGCGCAAGGCGCGGGCCGGGGCATCGCCGATGGCCAGGCCGGCGAGGGTTTCGAGATGGTCGTCGAGCGCCTGCGGGAACAAGGCGTGGCCGAGGACCAAAGCGCGGGCGGTGGCGCGGTCGATGCCGCCAGCGCCGATGGCGCGCGCCGCCGCGCCGACCGGCGGCGGGGGCGGGGCGAACTTGCCGTCGCGGCCCTTCTTCCACGGTATCCGCGCGGTGAAGCCGCCGGAGCGACCGCGCAAGGCCTGCTCCGGGCGGACGAGGGCGTCGAACCGGCGCAGCCATTCGTCGCGGTAGAGCTGACGGACGGTACCGTCGCCGATTGCCCCGGCATGGTCCATCAGGCGCTGCTTCAACCCGGCGCGGGCCTCTGGCGTGTCGAGCAAGGCGGCGGCGACCTCGTGCCGCCACAATTGCTCGACGAGTGGCTCGGGCGTCTCCAGCAGCGCTTCCATCGCCGTTCGGCCGCCGGACCGAACGACATCGTCGGGGTCCTGGCCGGCGGGCAAGGCGACGAAGCGCAGGGTGCGGCCCGGCGCGAGGTGGGGGAGGGCGCGTACTGCGGCGCGAACCGCCGCTTTCTGCCCCGCGGCATCGCCGTCGAAGCAGCAAATCGGCGCCGGCTCCAACCGCCACAATCGCTCCAACTGGCCCTCGGTCAGCGCCGTGCCCGACGAAGCGACGACTTCGCCGATGCCGGCCCGGTCGAGGGCGATGACGTCCATATAGCCTTCGACGACGATGACGCGGCCAGCGGTGCGCGAGGCGGGGGCGGCGCGATCGAGATTGTAGAGGGTGCGGCCCTTGTCGAACAATACGGTCTCGGGCGAGTTGAGGTATTTGGGCTCGCCGTCGCCCATGATGCGGCCGCCAAAGGCGATGACCCGGCCTCGCGGATCGCGGATCGGGATCATCAGGCGGCCCCGGAAGCGGTCGTAGCTTCCTTTGGTGTCTTCCTCTGGCTTGATGAGGAGGCCAGTGTCGATGAGCTTGTCCTCGCCAAGCGCCTTCAACGCGGTCTTCAACTTGCCGCGGCTGTCTGGGGCGAAGCCGAGGCCGAAGCGGGCGATCGCCGCGGCGTCGATCCCGCGCGCCGCGAGATAGGCCCGGGCCGCGCCGCCCTCGATCCCGTTGAGGTTGTCGGCGAACCAGGCTTGCGCGGCGGCCATGACGTCATGCAGCCCGGCGGCGCGCTCCTGCTTGTCCTTGTCGCGCGGGTCGGCGGCGGGGACCTCCATCCCGGCCTTGCCCGCCAATTCCTTGACCGCGTCCATGAAGGCGAGGCCCTTGGCGTCGGTGAGGAAGCGGATGGCGTCACCATGCGCCCCGCAGCCGAAGCAATGGTAGAAGCCCTTGTCGTCGTTGATCGTAAAGCTGGGGGTCTTTTCGGCGTGAAACGGGCAGCACGCCTTATATTCGCGGCCCGCCTTGAGGAGCTTCACGGACGGCGCGATGACCGCCGACAAAGTGGTGCGGGCGCGCAGCTCGTCGAGGAATTGGGGGGAGAGGGTCACCCGCGCATTATAGCATGGCCCATGCGCGCGCCTAAGCGTTGACGCAAGTCGGATTGACTTGCCCGTGTCGCAGGCGAAGCGTCGCGTCGACGGATTGCACGAGTCGATCATGACCATGCCGTCGGAGGAGGGGCGATGAACAGGAATTTCGCAATTGCCGCGATTAGCGCGCTGAGCTTATTGGCAGTCGCTTGCAACCGCGGCGATCAGGATGGCGACAAAGGCGGCACGCCAGCCGCGACCGCCGCTGCACCGGTCAGCGAGGCGGAAGCCGCCAAGGCCGCCGACGATATGGTTGGCGCATGGCAATCCCAGGATGCCGCCAGGATCAAGGCTCTATACTCTTCGGACGTTGTCGCATTCGATTTCGTCAGCCCCGCGCTGACCACCGACCGGGCCGCCTTCGACAAGAACCAGGACGTCTTCGCCGCCAGCAAGATCGACAAGATCACGCAGGTCGAACGCAAGATCCAGATCCCGGACGCCGATGATTTCATCGTCAGCGGCGCGTGGGATGACCACAGTACGATCCAGGCGAACAACGGGCGCTTCCGCTGTACCGACGTCTTTCACAAGCAGGCCGACGGCAAGTGGCTGATCATCAACGAGCATTGTTCGGCGGAGCCCAAGGCGCCGGCCGCCTGAACGACTGAATCGCTGACTAGGCCGGCGCCGCTTTCGCGGCGGCGCTGGCCCGCAACTCATCGAGGACTTGGGGGAGAGGGTCATGGTTTGCGCACCGGGCCGATCGGAAGTCGTGTCTCGACTTCGCTCGACACGAACGGCTCTGGTTCAGGCTTCCCTTCTCCGTTCGTCCCGAGCGTAGTCGAGGGACGTTCGCTGGGCGGTTTCGCAAAATGGGAAACTGCTGCCCAGTCGCCACGAAACAGCGTCTCCTTTTTCGCCCGCGCCCAAGGTTTGATGCCGTTCGGATTCGAGCGCCTCAATACGGGTCGAAAACGTCTCGCTCCACATCAGGCGAACAGGGCGGCGACGAGAGGTGTAGTCACAAAAGCCGCCAATTTCATGCTGCGCGATGCGCCGTTCGAGGTTGTCCGAATGGCCGGTATAATATTTGCCGTCGGCGCATTGCAGGACGTAGACCCAGAACGCCAACTTTTCCTCCTTGCACACGTCCCTCGACTTCGCTCGGGACGAACGGTTGTGTTCGTTTGGTGCGAACGGTCGTGGGGCGCGGCCTAGTTGCCCGCCAGCGCCGCCCTGACCAAGCCGCTGGCGCGGGCCGGGTCGATGCTGGTGCCTAGCTTTGTCTTCGCCTCGGCCATGACGCGGCCCATGTCCTTCATCGAGGTGGCGCCAAGGTCGGCGACGATGGCGTCGATGGCGGCTTTTGCTTCCTCGTCGCTGAGCTGCTGTGGCAGGAAGCGTTCGATGGTGGCGATTTCCGCCTGCTCGACGGCGGCGAGCTCGGCGCGGCCGCCCCTGGTGTAGAGCTCGGCCGATTCGCGGCGCTGCTTGATCATTTTCTGGAGAAC
>JANLQS010000152.1:0-1895 GCA_031367995.1 Sphingomonas sp. | reverse complement strand
GCAAGTTGTTGCGCCTTTGCGGCAACAATCCACAACTTTGTCGATCTTAACCTGAGTCAGTTCTTGTTAAGCTGTCCGGCTTTAACTATGGGGGCGGTCGGGGATACGGCTGTTCCGGCTAAGTGTCGGGAAAGCCCAGTGATATCACCTCCGGCCGTACCGGCGATCCGGTCGCGGCAGCGGCAGGTGCACGCGTATCGGGAGGGACGACATGGCGACCGCTCTAGTTGACCTATACGGGTTCGGATCTCGGAATTACGAGAATTTACAGCTTCCGGACGGCTACCGGCCTTCGGACAGCGAAGAGTTCATGTGCGCTCAGCAGCGCGCTTACTTCCTCGGCAAGCTGCGCGACTGGAAGGAATCGATCATTGAGGAGAGCCGGGCGACGATGGCCCAGCTGCAGGTCGATTCGCTGCGCGAACCCGACATCGCCGACCGCGCCTCGAGCGAGACCGACTGGTCGATCGAGCTACGCACCCGCGACCGCCAGCGCAAGCTGATCGCCAAGATCGATTCCGCCGTGCGCCGCCTGCGCGACGGCGAATATGGCTATTGCGAAGTGACCGGCGACCCGATCTCGCTGGCCCGCCTCGAAGCCCGGCCGATCGCCACCATGACCCTGGAGGCGCAGGAGAAGCACGAGCGCATCGAACGCGTCTCGCGCGACGACTGACGCTTCGTCTTATATCGTCTGATTGAGGGGAGGGCCGGCCGCAGCGATGCGCCGGCCCTGCTCACGTCCGCTCTAATGGAAATGGCCGGTGATGGCGTCCTTGAGCCAGAGTTTCTCTTTTTTGAGCCGGTGGAGCAGGTCTTCGTCGGGGTGGGGCCGGTGCTCTTCGCTGTCGATCTGAGCTTGGAGCGTGGCGTGTTTGGATGCGAGGGCCTCGACTTGTCCTTTGTCCATCGGTCAATTTCCTTTCGTGGCTGACGCGTGACAACTGGGTGAATAAATCATGATTCGGCGGATTTGTAACCAGTCAATTGATCGGCCTGTCCCTTACGGCGCGCGCCTCGCCGTTGACAGCCGGGCGGGTGACGGCGGGGCGGGCATGGCGTAAGGCGGCGCGATGAACGACGACGACGCCCCGTCCATCCGCCTCGAACAGCTTCGCGCCGAGCACCGCGCGCTCGACGCCGAGGTCGAGGCCCTGCGACTGTCCGGCACCGCCGACCCGATGGACTTGGCGAGGCTCAAAAAGCGCAAGCTGCGCCTCAGGGACGAAATCGAGCAACTTTCCGACCGCATGGTCCCCGACATCATCGCCTGAACGGATCGTCCCCCGATGGCACAAGCGGCTCGATCCGCCCCCGCCAGCTCCAAACAAGCGTTCCTAATGGCCTGATGACGTGGCACATTCACTCCGGCATGGACGATTCGACCCCCTTTGGCCGCCTTGAGGCGCGCATCACGCCGCGGCTGATCGATTCGCTTTACACCGAGGCGATGCTGCTGGCCGACGAGACGCGGGCCTATTTCGACGAGGCCGGGCGCGACGAGCGGCAGATGCTGGAGCCGTTCGCCCGCGTCGGCTTCGCCTGCGAATCTCTGAAGGTGACGACGCGGATCATGCACATCGTCGCCTGGCTGCTGACCCAGCGCGCGGTCGAGACCGGCGAGATCAAGGCCGCCGACGGCCGCCGCCCCGAGCGCCGCCTTGGTCACGCAAGCGACAGCGATCCTTTGGTGGTCGAGCAATTGCCCCCCGCGGCGCAGCGGCTGGTGATGGCCAGCAGCGACCTCTACGCCCGCATCCACCGGCTCGACGAAGGCCAGCTCAACGACGAACCGGCGGTCAGCCCGGCGCGCGCCCTGATGGGCCGCCTGGAACGCGACCTCATCTGGAACCGCGGCGCCTGACGCATTAGGGTCGCCCACCATGCGACCCTTC
>JANLQS010000144.1:0-9359 GCA_031367995.1 Sphingomonas sp. | reverse complement strand
ATTGCGTCGGGCGCACGAGGATGTCGTGCACCCAGGGCCGGAGAGCTGTGCCCGCGCCGGGCGGAGTGGAAGCGTGGCATTGGAGCATCTGTTTCAGGGCAGCGCGTTGAACGGGGTCGACGCCAAGGGGCGCGTGTCCGTGCCGGCCTTCCTGCGCCAGGTGATCGAGCGCCGCGGCGATTCCCGCACCATCGTCCTCGCCAAGCACGACGCCTTCCCGGCGCTGAGCGCCTACGACCCCGCCTACGCGGCCTTGAAGCATGCCAAGCTCGAGCGCCTCGCCGAGAAGCAGGAAACCGATCCCGCCGCCGACCTCGACTACGCCCGGCGCACGATGATGGCGTTCGGCGCGACAGAGGAAGTGCCCTACGACAGCTCGGGCCGCGTCGTTCTGCCGCCGATGATGCGCCGCAAGGGGCAAATCGAGGATTTGGCGCTGTTCGTCGGAGTCGGCGAGACGTTTCAGATCTGGAACCCCAGGCTGTTCCTCGCCGACCGCAACATCCCCGACGACATGAAGGACATCGCCCGCTTCCGGCTTGAGGAGCGCGGGCTGTGAGCAGCGATGCCTCCCACACCCCGGTGCTGCTCGAGGAAGTCGTCGCCGGTCTCGCCATCGCCCCGGGCGACACGATCGTCGACGCCACCTTTGGAGCAGGGGGCTATACCCGCGCACTGTTCGGGGCGGGGGCGGGACGCGTGATCGGCCTCGATCGCGACCCTCACGCGATAGCCAATGGTCCGGCGCTCGTCCCGGACCCCCGATTGACGCTGATCGAGGAGCGCTTCAGCCGGATGCATTCGGCGCTGGCGGATCGCGACCTGCTGCCCGTCGACGGCGTGACGATGGACATCGGCGTGTCGTCGATGCAACTCGACCAGGCCGACCGCGGCTTCTCTTTCTCCAACGACGGCCCGCTCGACATGCGCATGAGCCAGTCGGGCGAGAGCGCCGCCGAATTCCTCAACTCGGCCGACGAGGCGGAGATTGCGCGGGTCATCAAGCTTTATGGCGAGGAACCGAGAGCGCGCACCGTCGCCCGGGCCATCGTCGCCGCCCGGCCGCTGACCCGCACCGCCGAACTCGCCGCGGTCGTCCGCAAGGCGCTCGGCCAGCATGCGGGGATGAAGAGCGACCCGGCGACGCGGACGTTCCAGGCGATCCGCATCCATCTCAACGCCGAACTTGACGAGCTTGAGGCCGGGCTTCGCGCCGCCGAACAGTCGTTACGGCCCGGCGGGCGGCTGGCGGTCGTCACCTTCCACAGCCTTGAGGACCGCATCGTCAAGCGCTTCCTCAGAACCCGGAGCGGGGCGACTCCCGCCGGATCGCGCCATCGCCCGCTGGCCGCGCCCGGCCCCGCCCCAAGCTTCGAACATGTCGCCAAGCCGGTCTCGCCGTCCGAGGCCGAATTGGCTCGAAACCCGCGCGCGCGTTCGGCCCGGCTGCGGACCGCAGTCCGGACGCCGGCGCCCGCGTGGGACCAGGAGAAGGCCGCATGAGCGCGCGTGGATTTCGATCGGTGATCATGACCGGGGCGGTCGCCAGCGCCGCGCTCGGCTGCTACCTCATCAGCCTGCGCGTCGCTTCCGAGCGTGCCGAGCTTGAGGGCGTCGAAACAAAGATCGTCCTTGCCCAGCGCGACATCCGCTTGCTCGAGACGGAGATCGGCACGCGCGGCCGGCTTGCCCAGCTCGAGCGGTGGAACGTCAAGGCGATCCAGCTGTCGGCGCCGACCGTTGACCAGTTCGTCGACAATGGATTCCAACTGGCGACCCTGGTCAAGCCCGAGGCCAGGCCGGCGGTCGAGGCGCCGGTTGTGCTCGCATCGCTGCCGCGTGAATCGGCCCCCGCCCCGGCCGCGACAACGGACGATGGTGGCGCGGCGCCGCCTGCTTCGAAGAGCGCCAGCGACATGATGCATGTCGCCTCCTACACCCGCCCCGCTACAGCCGCGCCGCGCTTCATCGCCCCAGCCAAGCCGGTGCTCGCCACCGTTACCACCGCCAAGCCGAAGGCGGCGCTGCCCAAGGCTGCGACGAAGCCGGTCAAAACCGCGACCGCCGACCCGCTCGCCGCCTTGCCGAGCGACGCGCCAAAGGCCAAAGGCAGCGGCACCACCGCCAAGCGCAACGCCAAGGAACCCGGTTCGCCCTGATGAACGTCCAGACGCCCGCTCTCGTCGCACGGCCCGAGCGGCTCCGCCTCGTCGGACAGCGGCGAAAGCTGCTCGCGCTGATGCACCAGCGGCTGATGATCGGTCTGCTCGTTTATGGTTTCATCATCGCGGTCATCGTCTTTCGCCTGGTCTATCTCGCCGCGTTCGGCGACCATGCCGGGCGCAAGGGCATGGCGATCAGCCTGACGCCCGAGCGGGGCGACATCGTCGACCGCGACGGCCAGCCGTTGGCGCGGACGATCGACGCCTGGACCATCGCGCTGCATCCGGGGAAGGTGATCGGCGATAAGCTCGACCTCGCGCGCAAGCTGGCGGGCCTGATGCCCGAGCGCGACGCCGCCCAATATCATGCGATGCTGGTTTCCGGCCGCCCGTTTTTCTACCTCCGCCGCCGCGCCGCGCCGCAATTGGTGGCGGCGATCAACGCGCTCGGCGAGCCCGGCATGGCGCTGGAGCGCGAGCCCGACCGCCTCTATCCCCAGACCAGCCTGGCCGCGCACGTCATCGGCTGGACCGACATCGACGGTCACGGCACCGCCGGAATCGAGCGCGCCTTCGACGAGCGTCTGTCTGACCCGGCCCAGCGCGGCATCCCGCTGACCTTGTCGATTTCCAGCCGAATCCAGCAAGCGCTCGAACATGAACTGGGCGGTGCGATGAGCACATACTCGGCGATCGGCGCGGCGGGGGTGGTGATGGATATCCACACCGGCGAGATCCTCGCCATGACCTCATTGCCGCAGCTTAATCCCAATGTCGCCGGGCAGGGCAGCGACGCCGCCCGCTTCAACCGCGCCACGCTCGGCGTTTACGAGCTCGGCTCCACCTTCAAGCCTTTCACCGTGGCGATGGCGATGGATTCGGGCATCATCAAGTCGTTCGGCAAAATGTATAATTGCCCCCAGGAACTGCACGTCGCCAACCGCGTGATCCACGACACGCATCCTTTCGGCCGGGCCTGTTCGGTGGCCGAGATCATGAAGGAAAGCTCGAACATCGGCACCGCCCAGATCGCCGACCAGGTCGGGCCAACGCGGCAGAAAGCGTTCCTCAAGAAAATGGGCTTCCTCGGTCCGGTGCAGGTTGAATTGAAGGAGCGCGGGCGGACGCTGACCCCGGGTGCCAACTGGAACCAGATCGAAACGATGACGGTCGGCTATGGCCACGGCATCGCGGTCACCCCGCTCCACCTGGCGACCGGTTATGCGACCTTGTTCAACGGCGGCGTGTTCCATGCCGCTACCATCCTCAAGGTCGACCGCAACCATCCGGTCGCCACCGGCCACCGTGTGTTTACCGAGGACACCAGCTACAAGATGCGCGCGCTGCTGCGGCTGGTGGTGATCGACGGTACCGGTCGCAAGGCCGACGCGCCGGGTTACCGCGTTGGCGGCAAGACCGGAACCGCGGAAAAAATCCTCAACGGCCGCTATACCTCTACCGCCGTGGTCACGACCTTCGCTGGCGTGTTCCCGATGGACGAGCCGCGCTATGTGATGGTGATGATGCTCGACGAACCCAAAGCGACCGCCGAAACCTATGGCTTCCACACCGCCGCGTGGAACGTCGGCCCGGCTTTCTCGGTTGCGGTCAGCCGGATCGCGCCGATGCTCGGCGTCCGCCCCGACAAGCACCGCGAGCCGAACATGGCCGAAGTGCTGCCGTTTGTGCACGACAAAGCGGAGCACTGATCGCCATGCGCCTGGGCGATCTCGCCGGCAGCGATGACGATTCGACGGTGACCGGCTTCGCGCTCGATCACCGCAAGGTCGCTCCCGGCTGCGTCTTCGGCGCCTTCGCCGGAAGCCGCTTCAACGGCGAGGATTTCATCGCCGACGCGGTCAAGCGCGGCGCGATCGCCGCCGTTGCCCGACCCGAGGCCAAGGTCGAAGGCGCACTCCACCTCGCCGATGCGGAGCCGAGGCGCCGCTTCGCCGAGTTGGCCGCGCGCTTTTTCGCGCCCTATCCGGAAACCGTCGTGGCGGTCACCGGCACCAACGGCAAGACTTCCACCGTCGAGCTAACCCGCCAACTGTGGCGCATGGCGGGCCACCGATCGGCGTCGATCGGGACGCTGGGCGTGACCACTGCCGACGACCAGATAAAGACCGGGCTGACGACACCCGACATCGTCACCTTCCTGTCGAACATCGCCGGACTCGAGCGGATGGGGATCAGCCACGTCGCCTATGAGGCTTCGTCGCACGGCCTCGACCAGTATCGCGCCGAGGGCGTGTCGCTGACGGCGGTGGCGTTCACCAATTTCAGCCGCGACCACCTCGATTATCACCACACAATGGACGCCTATTTCGCCGCCAAGATGCGGCTGGTCGACGAGGTCGCGGGCGATGATTGCACGGCGGTGGTGTGGGCCGACGATGCGCGATCGGACGAGGTCATCGGCCATGTCCGGGGGCGCGGGCTGCGGCTGCTGACGGTCGGCGAAAAGGGCGACGACATCCATCTCGAACGCCGCGAGACGACCCCTCTCGGCCAGCGATTGACGCTGCGGCACAATGGCAGCGCCTTCACGCTCGTGCTGCCGCTGATCGGCGCCTATCAGGCATCGAACGTGCTGGTCGCCGCAGGCCTCGCGCTGGCGACCGGCGGCGAGTGGGCGGAAACGCTGGCGGGCATGGGCCGGGTGTCGCCGGTACGGGGACGGCTGGAGCGGGCGGTAATCAGTGCCGCCGGCGCGCCGGTCTATGTCGATTATGCCCACACCCCCGACGCGATCGAGGCGGCCATTGCCGCGCTGCGCCCGCACGTTAGTGGCCGGCTGAACACCGAGCTCGGCGCCGGCGGCGACCGCGACGAAGGCAAACGGCCGGAAATGGGCGCGGTCGCGGCCCGCTTGAGCGACCTGGTCATCGTCACCGACGACAATCCGCGCGGCGAAGACCCCGCCGCAATTCGCCGCGCCATATTGTCCGGCGCGCCCGGCGCGCGAGAGATCGGTGGCCGGCGAGAGGCGATCGCCGCGGCCATCGCCGAAGCCCACACCGGCGACATCGTCCTCCTCGCCGGCAAGGGCCATGAACAGGGCCAGATCGTCGGTGACCGAGTGTTGCCGTTCGACGACGTCGGCGTCGCCCGCGAGTGCGCCGCGTGACTTCCCTGCGCGCCGTGCCGCTGTGGACCAGCGAGGAGATTATTGAGGCGACCGGCGGGGTGCTCGTCGGCGGCCCATTCGAAGCATGTGGCGTGACATTCGACAGCCGGGAAGTGCGGCCCGGCGACCTATTCGTGGCGATGCCCGGGACGGCGACCGACGGGCACCACTTCGTCGCCGGAGCGATGGCGTCGGGGGCCGCCGCGGCGCTGGTCTCCCGATCCGTGGAGGAGACGCATGTCTTGGTCGCCGACGTCGCCGCGGCGCTGACGGCGCTGGCTGTCGGCGCCCGGGCACGAATGGCGGGCAAAATCATCGGCGTCACCGGATCGGTCGGCAAGACGTCGACCAAGGAAGCGCTCGCCGCCGCGCTCGAGCGCAATGTCGGCGCCATCGTCCACCGCTCGGTCAAGAGCTACAACAACCATACCGGGGTGCCGCTGAGCCTGGCGCGGATGCCGCGCGACGCCGATTTCGCCGTGTTCGAAATGGGCATGAACAATGCCGGGGAGATCGCCGCGCTGACCCGGCTGGTCCGGCCGCATGTGGCGATTGTCAACGCCGTCGCTCCGGCGCATATCGAAAACCTCGGCTCGATCGAGGCGATCGCCGACGCCAAGGCCGAAATCTTTGAAGGACTCGAGCCCGGCGGCACTGCCATCATCCCCGACGATTCGCCGCAACGCGACCGGCTGGTCAAGGCGGCGCGGCGTTTCGCTGACCGGGTCGTGACGTTCGGGTCGGGCGACGCGGACATCAGCGCGGTCCATGCGGTGCGAGCCGCCAACGGCGGCAGCCTGGTCACCGCCCGGCTGGCATCGAGCGAGCTGACCTTCACCATCGCCCAGCGCGGCGACCATTGGGTGTCGAACGCGCTGGCGGTGCTGGCGGCGGTCGAGGCGGTCGGCGCCGACCCGGCCGTCGCCGGCCTGGCGCTGGGCGACATGGGCGGGCTCAAAGGCCGCGGCGAGCGCCACCGGGTAGCGATCGACGGCGGCACCTTCCTGCTGATCGACGAAAGCTACAACGCCAATCCGGCGTCGATGGCCGCAACCCTGAAGTCGCTCGGCGCCGAGCGCGAGAGCGGCCGTCGGATCGCGGTGCTCGGTCCGATGCGCGAGCTTGGCGAACATGGAGAGCAGGCCCATGCCGGCCTCGCCCCCGTGGTACTCGAAGCGAAGGTCGATGAGTTGATCCTGGTTGGCGACGACATGGCGCCGCTCGAGCTGGCGCTGGCCGGCGCGGTGCCGGTGACCCGCGCTGCCGACGCCGACGCCGCGGCCACGGCATTGCTCATGCTCGTTCGGCCCGGCGACGCGGTGTTGGTCAAGGCGTCCAACTCGATCGGCCTTGCGCGGCTGGTCGAGCGGGTGGCAGGGGATTCGGCCTAATGTTGTACGTCATCGCCGAACAGCTTGGCTTCCCCGGCCTGTTGAACCTCATTCGCTACATCAGCTTTCGGGCCGGTGCGGCCAGCGCGACGGCATTGCTGATCGGCCTGGTGATGGGCCCGGCGTTCATCCGCTGGCTGCGCGCCAAGCAGGGCAAGGGCCAGCCGATTCGCGCTGACGGTCCGCAAAGCCACCTCGCCAAGCGCGGCACGCCGACCATGGGCGGCCTGCTCATCCTCATCGCCGTGGCGGTGTCGGTGCTACTGTGGATGGACCTCGCCAACCCTTACGTGTGGGCGTGCCTGTTGGTTACCGCCGGCTTTGGGCTGATCGGGTTCATGGACGATTACGACAAGGTCAAGAAGGCGCATCACGCCGGCCTGTCGGGCAAGATGCGGCTGGCGCTGGAGTTCGCCATCGCCGGTTTCGCCACCTGGCTGATGGTGCGGATGTCGGGCACGCATCTCTACGTCCCGTTCGTCCAGGGCGGCGTGATCGACCTTGGCTGGTTCTACATCGCGTTCGGGGCGTTCGTCATCGTCGCGTTTGGCAATGCGGTCAATCTGACCGACGGGCTCGACGGGCTGGCGACCATGCCGGTGATCATCGCGGCGATGGCCTTCGTGCTCATCGCCTACCTCGTCGGCAACGCTAAATACGCCCATTACCTCGGCATCCCGCACGTCCCCGGGGCGGGTGACCTGACCGTGCTTTTATTGGCGATCATCGGCGCCGGGCTTGCTTTCCTGTGGTTCAACGCACCCCCGGCGGCAGTATTCATGGGCGACACCGGCAGCCTCGCGCTCGGCGGCGCTTTGGGTTCGGTTGCGGTCGCCACCCATCACGAATTCGTGCTGGCGATCGTCGGCGGGCTGTTCGTGCTGGAGGCGGTCAGCGTCGTCGTCCAGGTGTTCTGGTTCAAACGGTTCGGCAAGCGCGTCTTCAGGATGGCCCCGATCCACCATCATTTCGAACATCTCGGGTGGAGCGAGCCGACGGTCGTCATCCGCTTCTGGATCATCAGCTTCGTGCTCGCGCTGGCGGGGCTGTCGACGCTGAAACTAAGGTGATCACGGCACGCGCTTTCGCCGGCAAGCATTACGCGGTGTTGGGTCTCGCCCGCAGCGGGCTGGCAACGGTCGAGGCGCTGCTGGCGAGCGGGGCCAAGGTAACGGCTTGGGATGACAAGGACGAAGCGCGCGCCAAAGCTCCCGTGGGCGCGACACTGGAGGATTTCACGGGCGGCGACCTCTCCCAATTCGACAGCATCGTCGTCACCCCCGGCCTGCCGCTCAACCGCCATCCGATCGCGGCGCGCGCCAGGGCTGCGGGGGTCGAGATCATTGGCGACATCGAACTGTTCGCGCGGGCACGCCCCGAGCTGCCGCCGCACAAGGTGGTCGGCATCACCGGCACCAACGGCAAGTCGACCACCACCGCTTTGGTCCACCACATTTTGCAGACGGCGGGCGTGCCGAGCCTGATGGGCGGCAATATCGGCTTGCCGATCCTCAGCGCCGATCCACTGCCCGAAGGCGGGGTCTATGTCCTCGAACTGTCGAGCTACCAGATCGACCTGACCAAGAGCCTCGACTGCGATGTCGCGGTGCTGCTGAACGTGACACCCGATCATCTCGACAGATATGAGAGTTTTCAAGCCTACGAGCAGTCAAAATGGCGGCTATTCCAAATGCAAGACGAAGGTGACCATCTGGCGGTTGTGACCGAGCCTTGGCCCGTCCGGCAAGAATTCGACGCGGCTGTTCCAAATGTGAACATTGCTTGGGTGGACGGTTCTCAACTTCTCGAACGGCAGCAAAACTGGCCAGCGCTTCAAGGGCCGCACAACGCCGAAAACGTCGGCTGTGCCATGAATGTTTTACGAGAGCTGGGGCTCGAAGATGATGCGGTCGAAAAAGGTTTGAGGACCTTTCCAGGCCTGCCGCACCGCATGGAGCGCGTCCGCGACCACAACGGCATCCTGTTCATCAACGACAGCAAGGCGACCAACGCCACCGCTACCGCCCCGGCGCTCGCCGCCTTCCCGGCGATCCGCTGGATTCTCGGCGGGCAGGCCAAGAGCGACAATCTCGACGAATGCGCGCCGCATTTCGACCATGTCCGCAAGGCCTATACCATTGGCGAAGCGAGCGAATTGTTCGCGCAGCTCTTGTCCCCGCACATGCCCGTGGCACAGTGCGGGACGCTGGAGCGGGCGGTGATCGCGGCGGCGCGGGAGGCGAAGGCGGGGGAGACCGTGCTGCTGTCGCCGGCCTGCGCGTCGTTCGACCAGTTCAGGGATTTCGAGGCGCGGGGCGAGGCCTTCCGCGCCGCCGTGGAGGGGCTATGACCGCGACTTCGACCGTACCGCCGCTGCTCGCGACCACCCTGACCGGCCGCATCAAGGCCACCGCAGCGCTGGCCGACCCCAACCGTTACGGCCGCTCCGACCGCTCGGCGATCGGCCGCTGGTTCTGGGAAATCGACCGCGTCCTGGTGCTGTTGCTGGCGGTGTTGATCGGTATCGGCCTGATCGCCGTCGCCGCCGCCTCGCCGGCCGCGGCGCAGCGCTATTCGGGTGGCTCGGTGCGGTTCGGCGAGCTTTACTATTTCTACCGCCAGATCGGCTGGATCGGGCTGTCGCTGCCGGTCATGATCCTCATCTCGATGCTGCCG
>JANLQS010000101.1:0-7777 GCA_031367995.1 Sphingomonas sp. | reverse complement strand
TTCGCGCTCATCCGGCGGGTCGAGACCGCCCGCGACGGGGAAATCGTCGTCGCCCTGATCGACAGCGAGCAGGCGACGTTGAAGACCTTCCGCCGCGAAGGGCAGATGATCCGTCTCGACCCCGCCAACCGCCAGTATGAGGCCCAGCGCTACCGCCCCGACCAGGTGCAGATCCAGGGCCGCCTCGCCGGCCTCATCCGTCGCTACTAGGGCGCGGGCGATGAGCGGAGCGAGGATCGATTATGTCGAGCTGCCGAGCGCGACCGCGCACGAGCTGACCCGCGCCTTTTACAGCAAGGCGTTCGCCTGGAGCTTTACCGATTATGGCCCCGATTATGCGGCAACGACCCACGGCACGGTCGATGTCGGGCTCGACGGGCAAGTCGGCGAGGCGCTGTCGGCGCCGCTGCCGGTGATCCGCGTCGACGACCTCGAAGCGGCGTTCGACGCGGTGGCCAAGGCCGGCGGGGTGATCGCCAAGCCGATCTTCGCCTTCCCCGGCGGGCGGCGGTTCCATTTCATCGACCCCGGCGGCAACGAACTGGCCGTGTGGAGCGCGACCTAACGCGGGATCGCAGGCGCGTCCGGTGGGCCTGCCCGCCGCCGATGCGTGGTTGGAAACCTCGGCAGTGACCCAAAACGGTTGCGAGTCGCGGGGAACGCGCGCCTTGGCAGCGGCGGTGGCGGCGGTTGCACCCAGGGATGGGCCCCGACGCGGTCGGCGACCGTGGTGACTCGCGGCGCCGATCCGAGCGTGATGGCGACGCCGCCGGTGCGCCCGAGCGTAGCGCGATCGAGCTTGAGCCAGCGCGGCACGCAGCCGCGCGGCAGGAAGCGCTCGGAAACAACGATATCGGCCCCGGCGCACGCCCGGGTAAGTTCGGTCCAGTCGATCGTGTCGCGGGCGCGAAGGGCGAGCAGGCGCCAGGCGCGGCCGCCGCGCACGATGTCGGCGACGCAGGCCTCACGGGTGCAGCGGGCGAGCGCCTGTTCCTCCAGTGCCAGCGGGTCGCCGTCGAACGCCGCGGTCTCGGCCATCAGGCTGCGCACGTAATCGCCGGCGCGGGCGCGGAGCAGGACCGGGGTGCCGTCGCTCCGGATCAAAGCGAGGTGGCGGCCGTCGCCGGTCACCAGCAAATCGGGAACCGGGGCCGCCGCCGCCATCGCCGCGCCGATCGCCAGCGGGACCAGCCCAAGCAGGCGCGTCCGCGTCGCCCACAGCGCCAGCCACAGCAATCCCGCGACCATCGCGGCGAACGCGCCGCGCGGCATGGCCGGGAGCAGCGCCACCGCGCCGTGCGCCTCGCTGACCCGGCGAGCGAGGCCGAGCAGCAGCTCGATCGACCAACCCGTCGCGGCCCACAGCGGCGCGCCGAGCCCGACCGTGTCGAGCAGCAAGGCGGCGGCCTCGAGCGGCATGATGACGAAAGTGGTGAGCGGGATGGCGACGAGGTTGGCGGCGACGCCGTACAGGCCCGACCGGTGGAAATGATAGAATGCGAACGGCATCAAGGCGATCTCGACCGCGAGGCCGGTGAGGAACAGGCCGGTGAGCGATCGGCCGAGACGCCGGGCGATTCCTTCATCGCGCGGGGCGAGCAGGCGCTGGACCGGGCCGGCCGAATGGAGGACGACGATCGCCGTGATCGCGGCGAAACTGAGCTGGAAGCTGGCCCCGGGCAGCGCCTCGGGGCGGAAAACAAGGACCGCCAGCGCGCCGGTCGCAACCAGCCGCAGGCTCAGCGCCTCGCGCCCCAGGGCGATCCCGCCGAGCACGAGCACGGCGGCGATGCAGCTCCGCACCGTCGGCACCTGCATGCCGGTCAGCACGGTGTAGGCGATGCCGGCCAGCGCGCCGACGCCGGCCGCAACCAACACGAGGTTGAAGCGCAAGGCGAGGCGCGGGCTGAGCGCGAGCAGGCGCAACGACAACAGCATCGCCGCGCCGACCACCGCGGCGATGTGCAGCCCGCTGACCGACAGCAAGTGGGTCAGGCCCGACCGGCGCATGGCGTCGGCATCCTCCTCACCGACGCCGGCCTGGTCGCCGGTGACAAGCGCGGTGGCAATGCCGGCAGCCGAGCCGCTCAGCCTGGCGCGGACGTGGCGGCCGAGGCTGTCACGGAGCGAATCGAGGCTGCCGCCGGTGGCTGACTTGATCACCACCGGTGGCCCGAGCGCGCGGCCGACCCCGCCGATCCGCGCGAACCAGGCGTCGCGGGCAAAGTCGTGGGTGCCGGGCAAGGCCATTGGCGGCGGCGACTGCAGCCGCGCGCGGATGCGGATCACTGCGCCGCCAATCAATCCTGGCGACGAATCCTTGTCGAGCACCGAAACGCGGACTCGCGGGGGAAGTCCGCTCCCCGCGGCGGTCGCGAGCAGCAACCGCACCAGCCCGCGCGCGACGAGCGGCTCGGCGCGTTCGATGCGGGCGGTGAATTCGCTGACCACGGGGCGCTCGATGCGCGGCGATGCGGCGTTGCTCGCCCGCCACCACACCGACCCGCAGCCGAGCGCGATGGCGAGGCCGGCGAACAGCGCCGAGCGGCCAACGCGGGTGCCGTGCCCCGCGGCCAGTCCGAGCGCGGCCCCGGCCAGCCCGAACAGGATCAGCGCGGCCCATTGATCGGCATTGCCCAGCCAGAACCAGCCGGCAATACCGCCGCCGAACGCGGCGACGAACCATAACGGCAGCTGTCCCCGCTCGGCTTCGAAAAATGCCTCCAGGCGAGCGGCGAGGCCATAAAAAATGGGCGAAATGCGCCGACGCGCCGGTTCCAGCGGCGCGACCTCTATGGTAGGGGCGCTCACCTCGTTCATCGGCAGCGAACAGACAAAAGGAAAGCGCGCTTCAGCGCAAGCACCATATGACCAGCCAAAGCAGCAAAATCGAGGGCGTGGTGACTCGTTTCGCCCCCTCCCCGACCGGCTACCTCCACATCGGCGGGGCGCGGACGGCGCTGTTCAACTGGCTGTTCGCGTGCCATCATGGCGGGCAATATCTGCTGCGCATCGAGGATACCGACCGCGCCCGATCGACCCAGCCGGCGATCGACGCGATCCTCGACGGCCTGTCGTGGCTCGGGCTGGAAGGCGACGCGCCGCCAGTCCTCCAGTTCGAGCGTTCGGCCCGGCATTCGGAGGTTGCGCATCAGTTGCTCGACAGCGGACACGCCTATCGCTGCTATCTGACCCCCGACGAACTCGGCGCGCGGCGCGCCGAAGCGCAGGCGGCGCGGCGGCCGTTCCGCATCACCAGCGAATGGCGCGACCGTGCACCCGGCGCCGCCGAGGACGGCAAGCCGTTCGTCATCCGGGTGAAAAGCCCGATCGAGGGCGAAACGGGCATCGACGACCTCGTCCAGGGCCACGTCACCGTCGCCAATGCCGAGATCGACGACTTCGTCATCCTGCGATCGGACGGGACGCCGACGTATATGCTGGCGGTGGTGGTCGACGACCACGACATGGGGGTGACCCACGTCATCCGCGGCGACGACCACCTCAACAATGCGTTCCGCCAGCTGGCATTGATCCGCGGGCTGGGCTGGGCCGAACCGATCTATGCCCATGTGCCGCTGATCCACGGGCCCGACGGGGCGAAATTGTCGAAGCGCCACGGCGCGCTGGGAGTCGATGCCTATCGCGACGAGCTCGGCATCCTGCCCGAAGCCCTGGCCAATTACCTGCTGCGCCTCGGCTGGGGCCACGGCGACGACGAATATATCGCGATGGACCAGGCGATCGCCTGGTTCGACCTCGACCATGTCGGCAAGAGCCCGTCGCGGTTCGACTGGAAGAAACTGGAGAATTTGAACGGCCACTACATCCGCGAGGCCGACGACGCGCGGCTGGCGGGGCTGATCGCGCCGACGCTGGGCGCCGAGGGCGAGGCGCTGACCTTGCTCACCCGGGCGATGCCCGAGCTCAAGGCGCGGGCGCACGACCTGAACGCGCTGGCGACAAGCGCCGCCTTCCTGTTCGACCGCCGACCGCTGGCGATCGACGACAAGGCCGCGTCGCTGCTCGACGCCGATGCGCGGGCGTTGCTGGCCGAGGCGCATGGCGCGCTCGCCGCGCTGGGCGATTGGACCCACGATTCGACCGATGCTGCAGTGCGGGAGGTTGCCGAGCGGGCCGGAGTTAAGCTAGGCAAGCTCGCCCAGCCGCTCCGTGCGGCGCTGACGGGCAAGACGACTTCGCCGGGCATCTTCGACGTGCTCGTCCTGCTGGGACGCGACGAGAGCCTCGAACGGATCGCCGATCAGATGCTGGAGCCTAATTCATGACCTACAAATCCGTCACTTTCAGCGCCGACGGCAAGACCCTCGACCTCCCCACCTTGCCCGGATCGGTCGGGCCGGACGTGGTCGACATTCGCAAATTCTACGCCGACACCGGCATGTTCACTTATGACCCGGGCTACACCTCGACCGCGTCGTGCCAGAGCGCCATCACCTACATCGACGGCGACCAGGGCATCCTGCTCCACCGCGGCTTCCCGATCGACCAGCTGGCCGAGCAATCGACCTTCATGGAAGTGTCGTATCTGCTGCTCCATGGCGATCTGCCGAGCGCCGACGAGCTTGAGGAATTCAGCTACACCATCACCCGCCACACCATGGTTCACGAGCAATTGGCGACCTTTTTCCGCGGGTTCCGGCGCGACGCGCACCCAATGGCGATCATGTGCGGGGTGGTCGGAGCGCTGAGCAGCTTCTACCATGATTCGACCGACATCACCGACCCGCAGCAACGGCTGATTGCGTCGCACCGACTGATCGCCAAGATGCCGACGCTGGCGGCGATGGCCTTTAAATATTCGATCGGCCAGCCGTTCCTCTTCCCGCAGAACGATCTCAGCTACACCGGCAACTTCCTGCGCATGACCTTCGGCGTCCCCGCCGAGCCCTATGAGATCAACCCGATCATCGAAAAAGCAATGGACCGGATTTTCATCCTCCACGCCGACCATGAACAGAACGCCTCGACCTCCACCGTGCGACTGGCGGGATCGTCGGGCGCCAACCCGTTCGCGTGCATCGCCGCCGGCATCGCCTGCCTGTGGGGCCCGGCCCACGGCGGCGCCAACGAAGCGGCCCTGAACATGCTGCGCGAAATCGGCGACGTGAAGAACATCCCCGCCTACATCGCCCGCGCCAAGGACAAGAACGACCCGTTCCGTCTGATGGGTTTCGGCCACCGCGTGTACAAGAATTTCGATCCTCGGGCCAAGGTCATGAAGCAAACCGCCGACGAGGTGCTGAAGGAATTGGGCAAGACCGACCCGGTGCTCGACGTCGCCAAGGAACTCGAGCATATCGCGCTCAACGATCCCTATTTCATCGACAAGAAGCTTTACCCCAACGTCGATTTCTATTCGGGCGTGATCCTTAACGCGATCGGCTTTCCGACCGAGATGTTCACCGTCTTGTTCGCCATCGCCCGCACCGTCGGCTGGGTAGCGCAGTGGAACGAGATGATTTCCGACCCCGAGCAGAAGATCGGCCGCCCGCGCCAGCTTTACGTCGGCGCCACGGCACGCGACTACGTCCCTGTCGGCGAGCGCTAAGCCGCGGGCAGCACGAGCGTGAAGCGGGCGCCTTCGCCCGGCGCGCTTTCGAGCGCGATGTCGCCGCCCATCGAGCGCGCCAGACGGCGCGAGATGGCCAGGCCGAGGCCGGCGCCGTCGGGGTCGCTACCGACCCGTTCATAACGTTCGAAGATGCGTTGCTGGTCGGTGCGGTCGATACCCGGCCCCTGGTCGGCGACGGTCACGGCGATATTGCCGCCGGTGATTTCGAACACGATTGCGACCGTGCCGCCGCTGGGCGAATGGCGAATCGCATTGCCGAGAATGTTGACGAGGATCTGGACGATGCCGCGGGCCTCGCCGCGCGCGAGGACGCGCAACTCTGGCCGCTCGACCTCGATTTCGACCTTGCCCGCCTCGGCTGCCGGTTCGACCAGACCGATGGCTTCGTGGACGACCGCCACCATATCGACCGCGGAGGCGCTGATCGAGGCCTCCTCGGTCATCGAGCGGATCACCGACAGCAAGTGACGCCCGGCAGCGGCGATATCGCCGGCATAGCTGGCATAGTCGCTGCGCAGCGGCCCGTCGGTTCGCTCGACGATGCGGTCGGCGGCGGAAATGATGCGGTCGAGCGGCGAGCGCAGCGCTTCGTCGAGCGCATGGTCGATCAATAATGCTTCCTCGTGCGGCGCGGCCGCAGCGGCGTCGGCGGCGGCGGGGTCGTTCTCCCGGACGACGCGGCCGGTGAAGCCGGTAAAGCGCCCGTCGGGATCGAGCATTGGCTGGGCGGAGAGGCGCAGTTCCTCGTTCGGGTTGGCGCGCGGCTGGGCGCGCTGGCCGAGCATTTCCTCGCGCGCGGCGAGCGCGGCGAGCAACGGCATGCGCCCGTCGTCATCCTCCATCAGCCGGAACAGGCGGGTCAGCGGCTGGCCGACGGCGGCGTCCTCGGTCGTGCCGAGGAGCAGGGCGAGCGCCGGCGACAGGCGGCTGAAATGAAGCTCGGCATCGGTCGCCCAATGCAGCAGGTCGGCCTCGCGCGGGTCGGCCACTTCGGGCGCCTCGGGTTCGCCATTGCTGCTGACGAGCGCCAGGCGCGGCGGCGCCGGGGCACGCTGGCTCCAGCGCTCGATGCGGATGGTCACCCCGTCGCCATCGGGTTCGGCGCGGACCCATAGGTCGAGATCATGCTCGTCGTCGGCGGCGAGCACGGCGCGCGACAAGGGCACGACCAACGTCAGGGCCGAGCGCGCCAGCGCCGCAAGCTGCGGCAAGGCGAGCGGACGGCCGAGGTCGGAGCCGGCAGCCTGTTGCAAGCGCAGCAGCGCGGGATCGGCAGCGACGAGCTTGCCGTCGCGGTCGATGCGGCCGCTGACCGGGGCACTGTCGCCGGGGACGCTAGCCACGGGTTCCGCCGGATCGGTCGAAGCCGAGCGCATCGACCGAATCGCGATAGGCCTTGGGCAGCCTGAGCCAGCTGCGCTGCTGGTCGAGGTCGGCGGGCGCGATACGGTCGAACTCGCCGATCGCTTCGGACGGATCGCGGATGCCAAGCACGGCGCCGATGGCGACGACGATCCGCGCCGCGGTCTGGCGGTCGAGCCCGGCGAGCTTGGCCAGCAGCATGGTGCAGTAAGCGCCCTGCTCGACCATCATCAACCAGCCGGTGGCGGGCTCGACGGCGGCGCGGGCGCTGAGCAAAGCCGACAGCATGGCGACTTCGCCGAACTCGGCGAGCGAAGCGGCGAGCTGGTCGTCGCCGCGGCCGGCATCGGTCAAGGCGTAGGCCAGAGCAGCAACCCGCGCATCGAGGCGGTTGCCTTCGTCGTGGCGGGCGATCAGCGCGGCGGCGGCGACTGCAATGGCCTGGTCGTGCGCGACACCGGCGCCGCCCATCCCGCCGCGGATGGCGGCGGCGACGAGGTGGACCAGCGCGACCGCCTCCTCGGCCAGCAGATCGTCGAATTCTATGCCGAGCCGGCCGAAGCGATCGCGGCGGCGGCCACGGGCGACGGTCAGCGCCATCGCCCCCTCGGCGATCTTTTCGTCCTTGTCGCCGACCAATGTCTCGACCGGGCCGGCGGGGTGCGACACCGACAGCCGCTGTTCGTCGGTCCGGCGCAGCAGCAGCCCGACCAGCCCGGGCCGATCGAGCGCGCCGCTGTCCCACAGCCGGCGCAGCAGCCCAGCGCGCGACAGTTCGACCTGCTCGGCCAGCGCGGGCGGCAGGCCGACCGCGATCTC
>JANLQS010000087.1:0-3014 GCA_031367995.1 Sphingomonas sp. | reverse complement strand
ATTCGCTCCCTTGACGATCTTGTAGGGCACCAGCTCGGTGTCCTTCTTGGTGATCGGATCGTCGAACCGTCGGCCGATCAGCCGCTTGACCGCGAAGATGGTGTTGTCGGGGTTGGTCACCGCCTGACGCTTGGCCGGCTGGCCGATCAGCCGCTCGCCGTCCTTGGTGAAGGCGACCACCGACGGGGTGGTGCGCGCACCTTCGCTATTCTCGATGACCTTGGGCTTGCCACCCTCCATCACCGCGACGCAGCTGTTGGTGGTGCCGAGGTCGATCCCGATCACTTTCGCCATTTCTTGCCCTCTTCATAGACACTTGACCCGCCCCGCTTGCGACGCGGGCGAGTGATGTTTCGCTGGCGATATAGGTGGCGCTGCGGCGACGACAAGACCGGCGGGCCGCCGTGCTTTGTCAACCAATTGCCGCTAGGGCAGGCGGCGATGGGGAGCTTGCGCGACGGGACATGGCTCAGCGCCGCCAGGGCACGCGCGGTCGCGGCGGCCAGCCTGGTCGTATCCATCGGCATGGTCGCGTGGCTGTTTCTCACTGCCAATGGCACGCTCGATGCCCACGGGCGCCCGCTCGGCACCGACTTCTCGCAAGTCTATGCGGCCGGGCGAATGGCGCTCCACGGCGACGCCGCGAAAGTGTGGGACTGGCCCAGCCACTTCGCGGTCCAGCAAGCGCTCCACGGCTCGGCGCGGGTCGAACTCTACGCCTGGCATTATCCGCCGCCGTTCCTGCTGATCGCTGCCTTACTCGCCACCCTCTCATATCTCCCGGCGTTGATCGCGTGGCAGGCTGCGACGCTGTTGCCGCTGACCATCGCGGCACAGCGCTTCCTCGGGCGCCGCGACGGCTGGCTGTTCGTGGTCGGCGCGCCGGTGACATTGATCTGCCTGACCCACGGCCACAACGGCTTCCTCACCGCGCTGCTCCTCGGCGGCGGGCTGCTGCTGCTCGAAAAGCGGCCCCTCCTCGCCGGGCTGTTGCTCGGCTGCCTGATCTACAAGCCGCAGTTCGGCTTGCTCTTGCCACTCCTGCTGCTCGTCAGCCGCAACTGGCGCGCCATCCTCGGCGCGGGCTGCTCCGCCCTGATCCTCGTCGCGCTGACGCTGGCGATCTGGGGCTGGCCGGTGTGGCAGGCGTTTATCGACAGCCTGCCGTTGACCCGCCACATCGTCGTCGAGCAGGGCCGCGCCGGCTGGTTCAAGATCATGTCGCCGTTCGCGGCGATGCGCGGCTGGGGCGCGAACATTGCCGCTGCCTATGCGGTCCAGGCGGTCTTCACGGTTGGCGCCATCGGCGCGACATTGTGGCTGGCGCTGCGCAGCCGCCCCGCCCTGCGCAATGCCGCCGCCACCGCCGCCGCGCTGATCGCCACGCCTTATGTGCTCGATTATGATTTCGTCGTGTTGCTCGCCGGGATCGGCTTCCTGTTCAAGGACGGCGAAGAGCATGGCTGGAAGACGTGGGACAGGACGCTGCTCGCCTTCGCCTGGATCGCGCCGCTACTGGCCCGAACGACAGCCCTGTGGACGACCATTCCGCTCGGCCTGATGAGCGCGCTCGCGGTGCTTGCCGTCGCCCTCCTCAGGGCATCGCCATCCCGCCGTTGACGTGCAGAGTCTGGCCGGTGACGTAGCCGGCTTCGCGCGACGCCAGATAGACCACCGCCGCGCCGATATTCTCGCCAGCGCCCATCGCGCCCGTCGGGATGCGCGACAGGATTGCGCTTTTCTGCGTGTCGTTGAGCGCGTCGGTCATCGCCGAGGTCATGAACCCCGGCGCGACGCAATTGACGGTGATGCCGCGGCTCGCGACCTCCTGCGCGATCGCCTTCGACATGCCGATCAGCCCGGCCTTGGACGCGACTTAATTGGCCTGGCCGGGATTGCCCGTCACGCCGACGACCGAGGTGATCGACACGATCCGCCCGAAGCGCGCCTTCATCATCGGCTTGCATGCCGCGCGCATCAGCCGGAACGCGGCTTCGAGGTTGACCTTGAGGACGTCGGAGAATTCCTCGTCCTTCATTCGCATCGCCAGATTGTCGCGGGTAATCCCGGCGTTGTTGATGAGGATGTCGAGCTTGCCGCCCAACGCCTCCACCGCCCGCGGCACCAGCGCATCGACGGCGTCCGAATCGCTGAGGTTGCACGGCAGCGCGACATGATCACCACCAAGCTCCCCCCCGAACGCCTGCAACTTTTCGACATTGCTCCCCGACAGCACCAGGCGCGCGCCTTGCGCCGACAAGGCGCGGGCGATCGCCGAGCCAAGCCCCCCACTGGCGCCGGTCACCAGCGCCGTCATTCCTGAAAGGTCGAACATGCTTTCACTCTCCAAACGTCTTGCGGCCGACAAACTGGACGACTGCGCTTTCGCCTTTGTGCAATTCACCTTCGTTGACTTGACGAACGATCTCGCGGGCAAGCAGAATCTCCAGCGAGCCCAACTCAATTTTTAGCTTCTCGACAGTGAGCAGCATGTCAGGATCGGACGGCCCGCCAATGCCGGATGTTCCAAGCTGGTCGGGCGTGTAGGCTTCGAGTAGGAAAATGCCGCCCGGGCGAAGTGCCTCGACCACCCGGTGATGGACATCGCGTCGCAGGGGGCCGGGAAGATGACCGAAGATCGAGACGATGTTGTCCCAGGCCCGATGCCCCAGATCGAACTCGGCTAGATCGGCAACTTCGGTGGACAAGGCAACGCTACGGCTCGCGGCAAGGTCCCGCGCTCTTTTCATCCCGACCGGAGACTGGTCGACCGCCGTGACCGACAAACCCTGCTCGGCAAGCCAGACCGCGTTGCGACCCTGCCCTTCCGCCAGGCACAGGCAGTTTCCCGGCCGCAACAGGCCAGCTTGCTCGACGAGGAAGTCATTGGGCGCCGAGCCATAAGCCAGCGCCTCCTCCCGATAACGGTCGTCCCACATGTCTTTCATGCCTTTCCGTGACCGTCAGAGGGATTTCGCCAGCACTTCGATGTCGTCGATCGTCACCACGCTGGT
>JANLQS010000083.1:0-3626 GCA_031367995.1 Sphingomonas sp. | reverse complement strand
CGCATGGCCAGCCTCGGCCTCGACCCCGCCGAACTCATCGCCCGCGCCTAGGCCAGCGCCTCCGCCGGCACTGCATAGAGCAACGCCGCCCCGCTTTCCGCCGCCCCGCCGAGCCCAATCGCTTCGGGCACCACCGCCGACAGGAAATAATCCGCCGCCGCCCGGGTCCGCTGGTCGGCGCCCTCGGCATTGGCCAGCCGCTCGATCAGCCAGCCGCCGACCATCACCGCGCACATCGTGAGGAAGGGAGTGCTGCCGGCCAGCCGGTCGTCGCTGTCGGCGCTGCGGAGCGTCGCCGCGGCGACCTCGACCACGTCGGTCAGCACGATCAGCCGGGGATCGCGCGCTTCGGCCTCGACGTCGGCGACCAGCCCGTCGAACGCGAGGCCGCCGTCGAGCCCGAGCTTGCGGCTGACCAGATCCGCCGCCTGGATACCGTTGGTGCCTTCGTAGATCGGGGCGATGCGCGCGTCGCGCAGATGCTGGGCGGCGCCGGTTTCCTCGATATAGCCCATGCCGCCGTGGACCTGGATACCCAGGCTGGCGACTTCGCAGCCGATGTCGGTCGCCCACGCCTTGGCCAGCGGAGTCAGCACCTCGGCGCGCATCGCCGCCACCTTGTCGCCCGCCAGCCCGCGGTCGAGCTGACCGAACGCATAGTAAGTCAGCGCCCGCGCCGCGCTCGTCAGGCCGCGCATTCTGAGCAGCATCCGCCGCACGTCGGGATGTTCGGCGATGGCCTTGCCGTTCTGCCGCCGGTCGAGCGCGTAAGCGACCGCGCGCTGGGTCGCCCGCTCGGCCACGCCGACGCCCTGAAGGCCGACGTTCAATCGCGCATTGTTCATCATCGTGAACATCGCCCGCATGCCGCCGCGCTCCTCGCCGACCAGCCAGCCGGTGGCGCCGCCATGATCGCCGAAGCCCATCACGCAGGTCGGGGACGCATGGATGCCGAGCTTGTGCTCGATTCCCACGCAGCGCAGATCGTTGGCCGTCCCGTCGGGCAGGATCTTGGGCACCAGAAACAGCGAAATGCCGCGCGTCCCTTCCGGCGCGCCGGGCGTCCGCGCCAGCACCAGATGGATGATATTGTCGGTCAGGTCATGATCGCCAAAGGTGATGAAGATCTTGGTGCCGCTGACCTTCCAGCTACCGTCGCCCGCCGGTCTGGCGCTCGTCTTGAGCGCACCGACATCGCTGCCCGCCTGCGGCTCGGTCAGGTTCATCGTCGCTGGCCACTCGCCGGTCACGATCTTCGGCAGATAATCGCGCTTGAGCGCGTCCGATCCGTGGTGGGTCAGCGCCTCGATCGCGCCCAGCGACAGCATCGGGCACAAGGCAAAGCCGATGTTGGCGGCGTTCAGATCCTCCATCATTACCGCCGACAGCGCCAGCGGCAGCCCCTGCCCGCCGGCGTTCTGGGGCGCCGACAGCGTCATCCACCCGCCGGCGACGAACGCGTCATAGGCCGCCTTGAAACCCGCCGGCATGCGCACCGCGCCATTGTCCCACTGCGCCCCGACGGTGTCGCCGATCCGGTCGAGCGGGGCGAATTCGCCTTGTGCAAACGCCGCCGCGCCGTCGATCACCGCGTCGACCAGCTCGAGGTCGTCGGCGCCGGCCAGCTCGCCGACCCTGACCACCTCGCGCAGGACATGCCGCTGGTCGGATACGGGGGCGGTGAAACTCATCGGGTTGATCCTCGGCCTTGATGCGCTTGGCCATGCGCTATAGCTCGCGCTCCATGACGCTGCCACCGTCCCCTCGCATCCTGCCGTTCAGCGACGCCGCGATCGCCGAGGCGGCGCGGCTGGTGTTGGCGGGGGAGCCGGTGGCGATGCCGACCGAGACCGTCTACGGCCTCGCCGCCGACGCCACCAGCGCCGACGCCGTCGCCAAAATCTACGCCGCCAAGGGCCGCCCCAGCTTCAATCCGCTGATCGTCCACGTCGCCGATCTCGCCGCGGCGGAAGCCATCGGCGTCTTTACCGACGAAGCCCGCGCGCTGGCGAAAACGCACTGGCCCGGCCCGCTGACCCTGGTCGTGCCGCTGCGCGACGATACCGTCATCGCCAGCCTGGTCACCGCCGGGCTCGGCACCATCGCCCTGCGCGTTCCCGCCCATCCGGCGATGCAGGCGCTGTTGAAGGCGGTGGACCGCCCGCTGGCCGCGCCGTCGGCCAACGCCAGCGGCACCATAAGCCCGACGCGAGCGCTCCACGTCGCCGCCAGCCTGGCCGGGAAAATCGCGCTGATCATCGACGGCGGGCCGTCCGAGCGCGGCCTCGAATCGACCATCGTCGCCGCCACCGGCGGCCCGTTGCGCCTGCTCCGCCGCGGCCCGATCGAGATAGTTGCCGAAGAGGCCTCCAGCTTCGCGATCGAAGCGCCGGGGATGCTGGCCAGCCACTATGCCCCGTCGAAACCGCTCCGCCTCGACGCCACCGAAGCGCGGGACGGGGAATTTCTGATCGGGTTCGGCGAGGTGAAGGGCGACGTCTCGCTGAGCGAAAGCGGCAACCCCGTCGAAGCCGCCGCGCGCCTTTTCGAACTGCTCCACCAGGCCGACGCCTCGCTTCATATTGGGATTGCGGTCGCCCCGATCCCCGGCACCGGCATCGCCGCCGCCATCCGCGACCGCCTCAAAAGAGCTGCGACGGCCGGATAGCCTAAGCGCTCGCCCCTTCGCTCTTCAGCCGGTCTTTGAAGCCCTTGCGCAGTTTCTGCAGCTTGGAGGGGATGACCGCCAGGCAATAGGGGTTGCGCTGGCCCTCGCGCGCCCAATAATCCTGGTGATCGGACTCGGCCGGGTACCACTCGCCCAGCTTTTCGATGGTGGTGACCACGCGGCCGCCCAAATCCTGGTTGGCGCGGGCGATGCCGGCTTCGGCTTCGGCCCGCTGGCTGCCGTCCAGGGGGAAGATGGCCGAGCGATATTGCGTGCCGACATCGTTGCCCTGGCGGTTAAGCTGGGTCGGGTCGTGGGTCGCGAAGAAGATGTCGAGCAAATCGGCATATCCGATCTCGGCCGGGTCATAGGTGATGCGGATCGCCTCGGCATGGCCGGTATCGCCGCCGCACACTTGCCGATAGCTGGGGTTGGCGACATTGCCGCCTGTATAGCCGCTCTCGACCGATTTGACTCCGGCAAGCCCGAGGAACACCGCTTCGGTGCACCAGAAACATCCGCCCGCCAGCACCGCCACTTCGTCTGCCATCGTCATTCTCCGTCCTGTATTCGACGAAGATAGGTACGAACCGGCCTCGCGAAAAGCTTCAACCGCACTTGATGCTCGCCTTGAGCGAAGCCATTTCGAGCCGCTTGCCGATCCACTCGGCCAGTTCCTCGAATTTCAGCGGCTTGTCGAACACGACGCCGGCGCGGCGATCCGAAAACCAGCGCACCTCGCCGCGGATCGGACGCAGGCTTTCGACCACCACCACGACCTGCTTGCCGAGGCAATATTCCTCGATCGGCTCGACCTTGAGGCCGGCCAGCGAAATGTCGTTCACATCGACCGTATAATAGGTCTTGCCGATCTTGAGGCTGGCCTTGCAGTCGACTTCGAGCCGCGGCGGGCGCGGACGGAACCCGTGGCGCGGCTTGCGGCCGGCGAGCAGCTCGC
>JANLQS010000078.1:0-15247 GCA_031367995.1 Sphingomonas sp. | reverse complement strand
GACCTCGGCGCCCATCAGCTCCATTCGGAAGACGTTCAATTGCTGCCGTTCGACGTCGTCCGACCCCATGTAGATGCGGGTCTTCAGCCCGAACAATGCCCCGGCCAGGGCGGTGGCGACGCCGTGCTGGCCGGCGCCGGTTTCGGCGATGAGGCGCGTCTTGCCCATGCGGCGGGCGAGCAAGGCCTGGGCCAGCACCTGGTTGGTCTTGTGCGCGCCGCCGTGGAGCAAATCTTCCCGTTTGAGGTAGATCCGCGCCTGGCCGGCGCCGAGATTGCGACAGCGGGTCAGCGGGGTCGGACGTCCGGCGTAGGTGGCGAGCAGGCCATCGAGCTCGGCGTGGAAAGCGGGATCGTCGGCGGCGTCGAGGAACGCCGCCTCGAGCTGTTCGAGCGCGGGCACCAGGATTTCCGGAACGAAGGCGCCGCCGAAACGCCCGAAGCGGCCGTCGAGCCTCATGACTCACCGCGCTTGGCCGCGCGCAGCGCGGCGAACAAGGCGGCGACCTTGGCGCGGTCCTTGATCCCCGGCGCCGTTTCGACGCCCGAGCCGACATCCAGCGCATGCGCGCCAACGCGGGCCGCGGCGCGGGCGTTGGCGGGACCGATCCCGCCAGCGAGGATGGCGTCAGGCAGATCGCCGCGCCCCGCCAGCAGCGACCAGTCGAACGCTTCGCCGGTGCCGCCGCAGTCGCCGCCGCGGACGGTGTCGAACAGGCTGCGGTCGGCACCGGGGCGCCCCGCCGCGGCGCGCGCCTCAACCCCGCACAACGCCCACAACTCGACGCTGCGCGGTAGGCGGGCGCGCAGGGTCGCGATGGTCGCCTGATCCTCGTTGCCGTGGAGCTGGACCGCGTCGAGCCGCAGCGCCTCGACCGCTCGGGCCACCTCCTGCGCGGGGGCATCGCGGAACACGCCGACGGTCTTCATGCCCATGTCCTTCGCCGTCATCGCCAGGGCGCGAGCATCCCCCAGCGTGACGGCGCGCGGCGTGCCGGGGACAAGGATCAGGCCGGCGTGGCTGGCGCCCGAGCGACCGGCCAGCGCGACGTCCTCGATCCGGGTGAGGCCGCATAGCTTGACTCGGCCATGGACCAATGCGCGCGCCGCTTCGTCGATGTCGGGCGCTGCCATCAATGACGAGCCGACGAGGAAGGCGTCGACCAGTGGCGCAAGGCGTTCGACGTCGGCGCGACCGCCGATCCCGGATTCGGAGATGAGCAGCACGCCGCGCGGCACCAGCGGGGCGAGCCGTTCGGTCACCGCAAGGTCGGTCTTCAGCGTCTTCAAATCGCGGTTGTTGATGCCGATGATAGCCGCGCCGAGGGCGACGGCGCGGGTAAGTTCGGCCTCGTCATGCACTTCGGCGATTGCATCCATGGTGAGGCGAGCGGCCTCCGCCATGACCGCCGCCGCCACGTCATCGGACAGCACGGACAGCATGACGAGCACAGCGTCGGCGCCCGCCGCCCGGGCCTCGCTGACCTGGGCCGGGTAGACGATGAAATCCTTGGCCAGGATCGGCCCACCGAAGATCTGGCGGACGGCGCGCAGATCGTCGAGCGAGCCGCCGAAACCAGGGCCGTCGATGAGCACGCTGATGGCGTCCGCGACGGGCGCGTAGGCGGCCGCCGCGCGCTCGACGGTGATCGAGCTTCGGTGCCCTGAGGGCGAGGCGCGTTTGACCTCCATGACGAAGCGCGCGCCGGGGCGGGCGAGCGCGGCGCGGAGGCTGCGACGGGTCGGGTCGGCGGCGACGGTCTTGCCGCCAAGGCGCATCGCAACCTCGATGCGCTTGCGGGCGACGATCCGGGCGAGGATGTCAGCCATGGCTCGCCTCGATGAACCGGTCGAGCACGGTGCCGGCGCGGCCGCCCAGCAAAGCGTCGCGCGCCTGGCCGGCGCCGTCCTTAAGGTCCGCTGCCTTACCCGCGGTCATCAGCAGCGCGGCGGTATTGAGGATGACGATGTCGCGTTCGGCCTGGGCGCCGTGGCCGTCGAGCAGGCCGCGCAGGCGGGCCGCATTCTCTTCCGCGTCGCCGCCGGTGACGACGTTAAGGGGCGCGCGTTCGAGGCCGGCGTCCTCGGGCGTCAGGATGATTTCCTCCATCTCGCCATCGTGGAGGCGGATGGCGCGGGTCTCACCGTGGAGCGCGACTTCGTCGAGGCCCGAGCCGTGGACCACCAGCGCGCGCTCGACCCCGACCGAGTCGAGGGTCAAAGCGATGCGGCGGAGCATCTTCGGGTCGGCGACCCCGAGCAGCTGAACCGGCGGGCGGGCCGGGTTGATGCACGGGCCGAGCAGATTCATTACCGTCCGCACCGACAGCTGCCGCCGGACCAATGCGGCGTGCTTCATGCCGGGGTGGTAAGCGGGGGCGAACAGGAAGCAGACTCCGGTGGCGTCGAGCGTCGCTCGCGACCTGTCGGGCTCCGCGTCGATCCTGGCGCCCAACGCCTCGATCACGTCGGCCGAGCCGCAGCGCGAGCTGACCGAGCGGTTGCCGTGCTTGGCGATCGGCAGGCCGCAGGCGGCGGCAACGAACGCGGTCGCCGTCGAGACGTTGATGAGGCCCGAGCCGTCGCCGCCGGTCCCGCAGCAATCGGCGAACAGATAGGACGGCCGGTCGAACGGCAGCGCCGCGGCGGACAGAGCGCGGGCGGCGCCGATCATTTCCTCGGCGGTTTCGCCCTTCATCCTCAGTGCGATCAGCATGCCTGCGATCTCGGCCGGCTCCAGCTTGCCGATGACCAAGCGCTCGAACAGATGTTCGGCATCGGCGCTGATCAAATCCTCGCCGGCCAGGAGCTTGGGCAGCGGGTTGGGCACCGGGCCGGTGTCAAGCACGGCGAGCGCGGCGGGCGGTTCGGTGAACCGGACGGCGGTGGACATGAAACATTTCCTCGTCGGAGAGGCGGGCGACAAAAAACCCGCCGGATGGGCGGGCTTCGATCGGGTCGGTTGGCGGGCCTTTAGAAGGTCACCAGCCGCGCCATCGCGCCGCCGCAAACGAAAGCGACCACCACCACGAGCGGGCATTGGCTTGGGCCGAGAAGTGGATCGCGTGCTGCATGGCGCCTGTCATCGCGGCGGCGATCCAACGTGTCAAGCCACGGGATTCATTCGGCTTGCGCTTGACCGCGGAGGCATGGGCGGCTTGGGCGGGGCGGTGGAAAGCTTTGACGCGATCATCCTCGGCGCCGGGGCGGCCGGGCTGATGGCGGCGCGGGTCGCCGGCCAGCGCGGGCGGCGCGTACTGCTGATCGACCACGCCGACGCGGTCGGCAGGAAGATCCTGATTTCGGGCGGCGGGCGCTGCAACTTCACCAACATCCACACCGCGCCCGACCGGTTCGTTTCGGCCAACCCGCATTTCATGAAATCGGCGCTGGCGCGCTACTCGCCCCAGGATTTCCTCGCTTTGGTCGAGGCGCACGACATCGCCTGGCACGAAAAGACCCTCGGCCAATTATTCTGTGACGGGCGGGCGACCCAGGTCGTCGACATGCTGTGGAGCGACTGCGCGGCCGCGGGTGTGACGTTGTGGCTTGGCGACGAGCCGGACGTGGCCCACGACGGCAGCGGGTTCACCGTAACCTGTGGAGTGCGGGAGGCGCGAGCGGCGACAATGGTGGTGGCGACCGGCGGGCCGTCGATCCCCAAGCTCGGCGCGAGCGACTTCGCTTACCGGCTGGCGAAAACGTTCGGCCTGAAGCTGATCGAGCCGCGTCCGGCGCTGGTGCCGCTGACGCTGGCCGGGGAGCAATTGCTGTTCCGCGAGCTGGCCGGGGTGGCGAGCGAGGTAGTGGCGCAAGCGGCAAGCGGCCCGGCGTTCCGCGAGGCGGCCTTGTTCACCCATCGCGGCCTGTCGGGGCCGGCGATCCTGCAGGTGTCGAGTTACTGGCGTGGCGGCGAGGCGGTGACGATCGATTTCCTCCCCGATGCGGCGCGCGGCTGGTTGCGCGCGGCGAAGCGCACCGACCCCCGGCGATCCCTGAGGAAGCTGCTCGAAACCGAGCTTCCGGCGCGGCTGGCGGAGACGCTGGCCGAGCGGGTCGGACTGGAGACCCTTGGCGGAGCCACCGAGCGCGCGCTCGATGACGCCGAAGCGAAGCTGCGCGGGTGGCGCTTCACGCCCAACGGCAGCGAGGGCTATGCCAAGGCCGAAGTCACCGTCGGCGGCATTTCGACCGCCGGGCTGGACTCGCGGACGATGGCGGCGAAGAAGGTCTCCGGCCTGTTCGTCATCGGCGAGGCGGTCGATGTCACCGGCTGGCTCGGGGGCTATAACTTCCAATGGGCGTGGGCCAGCGCGGTCGCGGCCGGCGAGGCGATATAGCCATCCAGCCTTTCCGCTTCCGCGAATGGACGATAGCCAAGCCGCCGGGCGCGCGCGCTAGGTCTTGACCCGGGACGCGGCGCTGTGCACATCCCGCCGCGGACGATGTGGTCCGCCCGCGCCCGGCCGAACTGAGGGGTTCCGGCCAATGGCAAAGGGGACGCCTTCGGGTCCGTTTCGCGCCGCATGGCGTGGCGCGCCCGGCCTTGGTGAGACAAGCGATGCGCGCCGCAACCGTTACCCTCAGTTCGTTCGATGCCCTGGGTGCCCATGCGGTGCCCGCCGACGGCGAAGCGCCGGCGGCACATCTGACAACGGCAATGTGCCCGCCCGAATGGACGTGCGTGGTGCCGTTTTTCAACGAGGCGCCGCAACTGGCGCGGACGCTGACCAGCCTGGCCGAACAGAAAGTCCCATTCAAACTGGTGCTGGTCGACAACGGGTCGACCGATGGCAGCGGCGAGGTCGCCCAGTCGATCGCCAGCGAGCTTGATCTTGACCATGTCCTCGTCAACGAATGGAGACCGGGCAAGGTCGCCGCGCTGGCCGCCGGCATCGCCATCGCCGCCACCATGCTGATCGCGACCTGCGATGCCGACACTTTTTATCCGCCCGACTACCTCGATCTGGGCGGACAGATGCTGACCAAGCAGGGATTTGTCGCCGTCGGCGCCTTCCTTGCGCCCGACGCCAGCCGCCGCGCCCGCACCAGCGTGGCGGTGTGGCTCCGGTGGCTCGCGGCGCTGTTGTGGCCGACCCAGTGCCATACCGGTGGCGCCGGCCAGATGTTCCGCGCCGATGCGCTGCGCGGGGTCGGCGGCTTCTGCGTCAACCGGTGGAATCTGGTGCTCGAGGACCATGAGATTTTCGGGCGGCTCGCCGCGATCGGGCGCATCGGTTACAACCGTGCCTTGTGGTGCGTCCCGGCGAAGCGGAAACACCGACGCCGGCAGGTCGGCTGGTCGCCGAGCGAGCGGCTGGTTTACCGCTGCACGTCGCGCCAACGCCTCGATGTCTTCTTCAGCAATTTCCTCGGGCCCCGGCTAAGGCGTCGCGGGCAAAGCAGCGAGCGGCTGCGCGCGGACTGGGGCGACGCCGCCACCCCATGACGCCGCATCTGACCGTGTGCGCCGACGACTTCGCCCTGTCCCCGGCGGTGTCCGCGGCCATTGCCGGGCTTGCCGCCAGCGAACGGATCAACGCCACCAGTTGCATGGCCGTGATGCCCGGCTGGATCGAGGATGCCCGGCGCCTGCGCGACTTGCCGCAGCGGCTGTCGATCGGGCTCCACATCGTGCTTACCGATCTACCGCCGCTTGGCGGGACAAGTGCCCTGGCGCCCCGCGGGATGCTGCCGCGGCTCGACCAGCTCGCCCGCCGCAGCCTGGCGGGGCACCTGCCGGAAGCCGACATTCGGGCCGAGGTCGAGCGCCAGTTCGATCGCTTCGGCGACGGCATCGGGCGGATGCCCGAGTTCGTCGACGGGCATCAGCATTGTCACCATCTGCCGCGCATCCGCGACATCGTCATCGATATTAGCGCCCGCCGAGCGCCGGGCGCGTGGTTGCGCGACTGCAGCGACAGCCTGAGTGGGATGGCCGTGCGGCCGTTCCGCTGGAAAGCCTTGCGCAGCGCGGCGTGGAGCGCCGGATTCGCCGCCGCCGCCCACCGCCGCGGGCTGCGCGTCAACGATGGTTTTGCCGGCCATTATGATTTCCGCCGGCCTTACGCCGGAGTGTTCGAGCGCTTCCTCGCGCGGCCGGGCCGTCACCATCTGGTGATGTGTCATCCGGGCGCCGGGCTGATGCCAGGAGACAGTATCGCCGCTGCCCGCATCGCCGAGCGCGACACCCTGGCCGGCCTGCCGGTGCGAGAGCTGGCCGAGGCCGCCGGCCTGTCCTTCGGCCGCGCCTCCCCCTTCCCGGGAGCGCAAATAAAAAGCCGGTGAAACTGTGGCGGAGCGGGAGGGATTCGAACCCTCGATGGGCTTTTGACCCATACTCACTTTCCAGGCGAGCGCCTTCGACCACTCGGCCACCGCTCCGCATGCACTGGATGGACGCGCCTGTACGCAGGGATGCCGGGCGGGGCAAGCTTGCCGGGGAGCGGCGTTGCCCCCTATGCCGCAGCCATGACGCGGCGCTTCGACCATCCCCCGACGGCTGACGAGATCGAGGCGATCGCGCGCGCCGCGCTACGGTCGTTGCCCGAGCCGTTTGCCGGACAGTTGCGCGATGTCGTCCTGCTGGTCGAGGAGGAAGCGGAAGACGCGCTGCTGGCGGAATTCGGCATCGATGATCCGCTCGACCTGACCGGCGTGTATGAAGGCGTGCCGATCGGCGACAAGAGCGTCACCGCGTCGGGCACCCTGCCCGACCGCATCCGCCTGTTCCGCCGAGCGATCCTCGACGAATGGGCCAGCGACGGCGAAAGCTTCGAGCACCTTGTCCGGCACATCCTGATCCACGAGGCGGGGCATCATTTCGGGCTAAGCGACGCGGCCATGCACGCGCTTGAGGGTCAGGCGTGAGACTGCTCGATACCGATGGCCTGGCGCTGGTGCGCGGCGGGCGGCTGCTGTTCGAGGGCCTCGACGTGGCGCTCGAAGCCGGGGGCGGGCTCCGCCTCGCCGGACCCAACGGTGCCGGCAAGTCGAGCTTCATTCGCGTGGTCGCCGGGCTGCTGCGGCCGAGCGCGGGGCGGGTCGAGCGGGCCGAGGCGGCGCTGGCTGACGACGCGCTGGCGCTCGATCGCGAACTGCCGCTGGGCCGCGCGCTGGCCTTTTGGGGCGGGCCGCGACTGGGTGAGGCGATGACGGCGTATGACCTCGACCGGCTGGCCGACGTGCCGGTGCGGATGCTGTCGACCGGCCAGGCGCGGCGCGCCCGGCTGGCGCGGGTGATGGCCAGCGGGGCGCCGCTGTGGCTGCTCGACGAGCCCACGAATGGCCTCGACCGCGACGGTGCGGCGCGGCTCGAGGCGGCTATCGCGGCGCATCGGAGGGCCGGCGGGGCGGTGGTCGCGGCGAGCCACGCGGCGTTGCCGGGCCATTGGCGGACGCTGGAGCTGGGTCGGTGATCCGGCGGTTGGTTCTGCGCGAAGTGCGGCGTGGGCTGGCCGGGGCAGCGTGGCTGCCGATGGCCTTTTTCGTGATCGTCGCGGCGATCGTGCCGTTCGCCATCGGGCCGGACGCGCAAGTGCTTGGGCGGATTGGCGGCGGGGCGCTGTGGATCGCGGCGCTGACCGCGGCGCTGTTGCCGATCGAGCGGCTGGTCGAACCCGACCGCGCCGAGGGTGTGCTCGACCAACTGGCGCTGGGCGGGACCAGCGAGGAAGCAGTCGCGGCGGCCAAGATCGTCGGCCATTGGCTGACCTTCGGGCCGTTGCTGCTGATCGCGGCGGTGCCGGGGTCGGTGCTGGTCGGAATCGACGGCGCGGCGCTGGGGCGGCTGCTCGTGGCGCTGGCGATCGGCACGCCGGCGCTGGCGGCGCTGGCGGTGACGGTGGCGGCGCTGACCGCCGGGCTGCCGCGTGCCGGAGCGCTCGCCGGGCTGTTGCTGCTGCCGCTGGCGGTGCCGCTGCTGATCTTCGGCGCGGCGGCGAGCGGGGCGGATCCGGGGGGCGCGATCGAGCTCGAAGCGGCGGTGGCCTTCCTGACGATCGCCGGTGCGCCGTTCGTTACCGCCGCCGGAATCCGCGCCGCCAGGAGTTAGCGGTACCAGCGCGCGAAGATGGCGGTCGGCAGGAGCAGCCCGCGCGTTTCCTCGCGGATGACCATTTCGCCGGCCTCGACCCGGCCGCCGAGCGGGGCGGTGAGTTGCCGGAGCAGTTCGCCGATGGCCAGTGCCGACATCCGCACCGCATAGACGGTAAGGACGAGGAACCGGCTGTCTCCGTCGAGCAGCCTGACGCAATCTCCGAGAAGCGGCGCCAGATGCTCGTCGAGCCGCCACACTTCCCCGGTCGGCCCCCGCCCGAACTTGGGCGGATCGAGCAATATGCCGTCGTAGCGCCGCTCCCGCCGGACTTCGCGGGCGGTGAACTTGGTCGCGTCGTCGACGATCCAGCGGATCGGCCGGTCGACCATGCCTGACAAAGTGGCATTGGCGCGACCGCCCTCGACCGACTTTTTCGAGGCATCGACATGGACCATACGCGCCCCGGCGTCGGACAGCGACAGGGTGCCGACCCCGGTGTAGCCGAACAGGTTGAGGACATCCGCGTCGGCGGATCGGGCGCGCATGAAATCCCATTGCGGGGCCATGTCGGGGAAGAACCCCAGGTGGCGAAACGGCGTCAGGCTGGCATTGAACCGCACCGATCCGCGCGCCAGCGGCCAGACCTCCGGCACCGGGCGGTGCTGGACCCAGCGGCCGCCGCCGTCCTCGTCCGAAGCGGGAACGAAGGTGGCGTCGGGATCCCACGCATCGAGCGCCGGCGCCCACATCGCCTGCGGTTCGGGGCGGACGACGGTGACCTGGCCGTAGCGCTCCCACTTCTGACCATGGCCACAATCGATCAGCCCCCAATCGTCCCACGGCTCGGCGACGAGGGTCACGAGATCGGCGACTCTCATGCGGCCAGTGCTTGGCTTTCGCCGATCGAGGCGGTGGCGCGCGGGCCGGACAGCATCGCCTGAGCGGCGGCGCGGGCGGAGGCGACGGTCACCGCGCGCAATTCGGCGAGCATGTCGTCGAGGGTCAGGATGCGGCCGAACACTTCAAGCGAGCGGGCCATCGAATCAGCCCGGCCCTGTGGCGTCTCGAGCGCCATCAGCAGCCCGGCCTCGACCTGGGCTCGGGCGCGCGCCAGCTCGGTCTCGCTCAAATCCTCGGCGGCGCGCTCGACGGTCTCGCGAGCCAGTGTCAGCGCCTCTCCCGAGCGGCCCTTGTCGGTCGACAGATTGACCGCGAACAGGCCGGTGTCGGCGAACCCCTGGGTCCAGGCGTAGATCGAATAGGCCAGGCCGCGCTCCTCGCGCAGTTCCTGGAACAATCGCGACGACATGCCGCCGCCGACCGCCTGGGCGAACAGCAACAGCGCCGGGGCGGCGGGGTCAGCGGCGGGCAGGCCGGGGTAAGCGAAAGCGAGATGGGCCTGTTCCGACGCGCGCCGGTCGGGGCGGTCGCCGCCCTCGAACCGGGCCGGGTCCATCGGCGGGGCGTCGCCCGCCTCAAGATCGCCGAACAAGGCTTCGGCGAGGTGGAGGATGTGGCCGGGATCGACCTTGCCCGCGGCGGCGATGACGAGGCGGCCGGGGCGATACTGATCGGCCAGCCAGGCGACGCAGTCGGCGCGGGCGATGGCGCGGATCGATGGTTCGCGGCCGAGCACCGGGCGGGCCAGCGGCTGCGCCCCGAACGCCGCCTCGAACAGCCGGTCGTGGATCAAATCGTCGGGCGCGTCGAGGCATTCGCCAAGCTCCGACAGAATCACCAGTTTCTCGCGCTCGAGTTCCTCGGCGTCGAGCCGGGGGGCGCGGACGAGGTCGGCGATGAGGTTGAGCGCAAGGCCGACATCGGGACCCAGCGTGCGGGCGTGGAATACCGTCTGGTCGCGCGCGGTCCAGGCGTTGAGCGAGCCGCCGACATCCTCGATCGCTTCGGCGATGGCGCGTGCGTCGCGGCCGCCCGCGCCCTTGAACACCATATGCTCGACGAGGTGGGCGAGGCCGCCGAGTTGGTCGGGTTCTGAGCGCGAGCCGACCGCAGCGTAGAGGCCGATCGAAGCCGACTGGGCGCCAGGCATCGGATCGACCGCGACGGTCACGCCATTGCCGAGGCGGGTCAGATCGGCGGTCACGGCTGGGGTTCGTCTTTGGGCTTCGGCGCCTCGCTGAACCTTTTCCGCAGCGCGATGAAGTAGATGACCAATGCGATGGCGGCAAAGATGAACCATTGCGCGGCATAAGCCCGATGATTGTTGGGAATGTTGTCGAGCGACGGCGGGGCGCTCGCTTCGAGGCCGCCGAGACCTTGCGCCGAGACCAGCCGCATGCGGTTTTTCTGGTCGGGGCCGATAACGCCGCCGACCGGGCCGCCGCGCCAATCGGCCTTGGCATTGGGATCCTTCGACCAGCCGGCGACGACCACCATCCCCGGCCCTTCGGCCCCGGTGCTGCAGTCGGCAAGGTGGGCATAACCGCCCTCGCCGGCGCGATTCTCGCCCGACACGGCGCGCCAGCCAACCACCTGCAGGCAGTGGCCCGAGGCACGGCGATAGAGCGGCAGATCACCCTTCAGCGGGGCGGTCGGGAAGGCGATCGGCGGAAGGCCTTGGGCCGCCGTGTAGGTCGCCAGCAGGCCTTCCTTCCAGTGCGCGCGGCTGATCTGCCATATGCCCAGCAGAATCATCGCCGCGACGGCGACGGCGACCAGCAAGGTGGCGAGAAGAGGCACCCGGCGGATCATCGCAGGATGCGGCCTTCGCGGGCCCGGTGCTTATATTCCTGGAAGATCAGCGCCGCCTTGCCGACGCGCAGGCCGACCAGGGTCATGGCGATGCCGATCGGGATCCACACCAGATGGACCCACCAGTGCGGCCGGTAGGCGGCATCGACGACCAAGGCGGCGACGGTCAATACGGCGCCGATGATCAGGATGAGGAACACCGCGGGGCCGTCGCCGACGTTGAACGCGGCGAAATCCAGCCCGCAATTCGAGCAGGTCGGGGCAAAGCGGGCGGCGCCGGCGAACAGGGTCCGTCGGCCGCAGCGCGGGCACAGGCCCTGGAGGCTTGCCGCCGCCAGCGACGGCGCGGCGCCGATGGCCGGCGCCTGATCGGTCAACCGCCGTGGACCGGCGCGCCCCAGCCACCCCAGACATAGATCGAGACGAACAGGAACAGCCACACGACATCGACGAAGTGCCAGTACCAGGCCGCCGCCTCGAACCCGAAATGCTGGCGCGGAGTGAAATCGCCGCGGCGCGCGCGCAGGTAGCAGATGGCAAGGAAGATGGTGCCGACGAGGACGTGGAAACCGTGGAAGCCAGTCGCCATGAAGAAGGTTGAGCCGTAGATGTTGCCGCCGTTGGCCAGCTTGAAAGCGAACGGCGCGTGGGCATATTCCCACGCCTGGATCGACGAGAAAGTGATGCCCAGCGCGATGGTCGCGAGCAGGCCCTTCTTGAGCCCTTCGCGGTCGCCGTGGATCAGCGCGTGGTGGGCCCAGGTGACGGTCGTGCCCGAGCACAGCAGGATCAGCGTGTTGAGCAGCGGGAAGCCGAACGGATCGAGCACCTCGACGCCCTTGGGCGGCCACTGCCCGCCGACCGCCTCCATCCCCGAGGGGAACAGAGCAGACGAGAAGAACGCCCAGAACCAGGCGACGAAGAACATCACTTCGGACGCGATGAACAGGATCATGCCGTAGCGCAGGTGGAGCGAGACGACCGGGGTATGATCGCCGGCATCGGCTTCCCTAATCGTGTTCGACCACCAGTTGGCCATCGTCACCAGGACCATGAAGAAGCCGGCGAAGCCGACAAACTTGCCGTACGGATTGTCGTGCATCCACATCACCAGCCCGCCGAACAGGCCGAAAGCCGAAAAGGCGCCGATGATCGGCCACGGATCGGGCGGAAGGATGTGATAATCGTGGTTCTTGGTCGCGGCCATGAGTCTCGTTCCTGGTGTTCCGGTTGCGGCTCTAGCCGCCGTTGGCGGGAGTTTCCACCGGATAAAATGTGTAGCTCAAGGTAATCTCGTCGATGTCGCGCGCCGCCGGATCGTCGCGGATCTTCGGATCGACGAAGAACACCACCGGCATGCGGACATGCTGCCCCGGTTTCAGCGTCTGTTCGGTGAAGCAGAAGCAGGCGATCTTGGTGAAATAGGGGCCGACCTGTTCGGGCGTGACGTTGAATACCGCCTGGCCGGTGGTGGTCCGCGCGGTGAGATTGATGGCGTCGTAATAAATGGTCGTGCGCGCGCCTGGGACGACGCGAACCGTTTCCTGTTCGGGCAAGAACTTCCACGGCAACGTCGCGGCGACGTTCGAATCGAAGCGCACCCCGATCGAACCCGCGGCGACCGCGCCGGGGGCGACGGCGGCGCGCTGCGTCGTGCCGTCGAACCCGGTCAGCTGGCAGAAGGCGCGGTACAAGGGAACCGAAGCGAAGGCGAGGCCGAGCATGGCCAGCGCGAACAAAGCGGCGCGGGTCGCCACCTTGGCGTTGCGGGAGGCGACGGCGGTCATCGGTTGATGCTCATCTTGGCGATGCTGACGGCGAACATCAGCACGACGAACAGGCCAAGCAGGATGGCCATGATCCGCGCCCGGTCGTGCTGGCGGCGGCGGATTTCCGCATCGGGCGCGGGGTCGGGCACGGGATCGGTCATGGCAGCATCCTGGCATCGAGGACGAGCGCGCCGAACAGCGCGAACAGATAGACGATCGAAAAGGCGAACAAGCGCTTTTCGGGCCGCATGCCCTTGGGATCGGTGGCGCGGTTGGCGAGCATCGCCGCGGCGAACACCAGAAACGCGGCATTGAGCGCCAGCGAAGCGAGCCCGTAAATCCAGCCGGTCAGCCCCAGCGGCCACGGCGCGATCGCCGCGGCGGCCATCGGCAGCGAATAAAGGAACGCCTGACGCCGGGTCGCGGTCAGGCCGGCCACGACCGGCAGCATCGGCACCCCTGCGGCGGCGTAATCGGTCTTGATGAACAGCGACAGCGCCCAGAAATGCGGCGGCGTCCACAGGAAGATGATTAGGAACAGGAGCACCGGCAGAAGCGTGACGTCGCCGGTCGCCGCGACCCATCCGATCAGCGGCGGGAAGGCGCCGGCGGCGCCGCCGATGACGATGTTCTGCGCGGTGCGGCGCTTGAGCCAGACGGTATAGACCAGCACGTAGAACAGGATCGACACGGCAAGGATCATGGCGGCGAGGTGGTTAGCGGCGAGGTCCATCAGCACCACCGAAAAAGCGCCGAGACCGACGCCGAAGTGGAGCGCCGATGCCCGCTCCATGCGCCCGGCGGGCAGCGGGCGCTGTGCCGTGCGCTTCATCTTGGCGTCGAGATCGGCCTCATACCATTGGTTGAGCGCGCCGGCCGCGCCCGCGCCCAAGGCAATGCACAGGACGGCGGTGAAGCCGAGCACCGGATTGACCGGGACGGGCGCCGCGAGCAGCCCGCAAAGCCCGGTGAACACGACCAGGCTCATGACGCGCGGCTTGGTCAGCGCGAACAGGTCGCGCGAGGAAGCGGGCAGGGCGGTGGCAACGGCGGCGGGGGTCATGGCTGGCCGCGCCTATAGGGCCTTGCACGGGCAAGGAAAAGGCCAAGCGTGGTTCAGCTTCGCCGCGCTATGACCGGACCATGATCCACCGATTCGCTTTCGCCTTGATCGCTGCAGCCTGCCTCGCGCCCGCCACGATGGCTCAGCCCGCCGCCGACCTCGTGCCGGTCGCGCTCGACACCAGCCTGGGGCGGATCGTCATCGCCGTCGACCGCGGCCATGCCCCGCTGACCAGCGCCAATTTCCTGGCTTATGTCGACGCCCATAAATTTGACGGCGAAGGATTCTATCGCGCCATGCCCTACGGCCCGGGTGGCGGGCTGATCCAAGGCGGGATCAGCAGCGATGCGCGCAAGCTGTTGCCGGCGGTGGCGTTCGAATCGACCGCCAGAACCGGCCTCCACAATGTCGTAGGCACGATCGCCATGGCGGCGTTGGCGCCGGGCAAGGCGCAGTCCGACTTCTTCATCATGACCACCGACGTGCCCGCGTTCGACGGCGACCAGGGCTTCGCAGCGTTCGGCCAGGTCGTCGAGGGAATGGAGGTAGTCAAGAAGATCCTCGCCGCGCCGGTGTCGGCGACACGGGGCGAGGGCGTGATGAAGGGCCAGATGCTTGAGCCCGCGGTGACGATCTACAAGGCGGCGCGGGTCAAGTGACGGCCGCGAATGTTCCAAATGTTCGCGGTCGCGGCGTGTTTCGCGCGGCATCGCTGGGGCGGATCTGAAGAGCGAACCAGCATTGCGAAAGAGCCGATTCGGCGATGGCATGAACGCGGTGCTGTAGGACAGGAAAATCGGCGGGTGGCGGCGAGGGTGGAAACCGGCCACCGGCCGGCCTAGGCTTCATCCGCTCGCGGAATGCGGCGAACGAGGAGAGCGAACAGCATGATCGAGCCGGTACGGGCCATCCCCATCGAGGATATCGAGCAGGCGCGGGGGCGGATTGCGGGGACGGTGCTGCGGACGCCGACGGTCAGGATCGACCTGGGCGAAGGCGCGCCCGACATCCGCCTCAAGCTGGAGAATCTGCAGCCGACCAACGCCTACAAGATCCGCGGCGCGGCCAATGCCGTGGCGCGATTGTCCGACGCCGAGCGGGCGCGCGGCATCTGGACCATCAGCGCCGGCAATGCCGGGCAGGGCGTGGCTTATGCGGCGCGGAAATATGGCATCCCGTGCACCGTCGTCGCGATCGAGACGGCGCCGCACACCAAGCTGGAGCGGATGCGGGCGCTGGGCGCGACGATCGTCCCGGTATCTTACGAGGAGGCGTGGCAAGCCGCCGAGAGCCATGCTTTTGCCGGACTCGACGCGACCTTCATCCACCCGTTCGACAACCCCGATTTCATCGCCGGGCACGGCACCATGGGCCTCGAGATACTGGAAGACGTGCCCGACGTCCGCGCGGTCATCGCCGCGGTCGGCGGCGGCGGGCTGATCACCGGCGTCGGCAGCGCGATCAAGGCACTGAGGCCCGAGGTCCAGATGATCGCCGCCGAGCCCGACACCGCCGCGCCGTATGCGCTGTCCTTGCGCCAAGGCGGCGCGCGCAAATTCCCCGATTGGCAGGCGTCGTTCGTGGACGGGGCGGGCGGGCAAAGCGTGACGGAGCGGATGTGGCAACGGATGCGGCCGGTGACCGACGGCGCGATCACGGTGACGCT
>JANLQS010000051.1:0-5712 GCA_031367995.1 Sphingomonas sp. | reverse complement strand
AAATATGCCATCCACCCGGTCGCCGGGCGGATGCCGGGGCACATGAACGTCCTGCTGGCCGAAGCCAATGTGCCGTACGACGAGGTGTTCGAGCTGGAGGACATCAACTCGGAGTTCGCGCAGGCCGATGTGGCGTTCGTGATCGGCGCCAACGACGTTACCAACCCGGCGGCCAAGACCGACAAGACGTCGCCGATCTACGGCATGCCCGTGCTCGACGTCGAGAAGGCGCGGACGGTGCTGTTCATCAAGCGCTCGATGGGCGGCGCGGGCTATGCCGGGGTCGACAATGAATTATTCTATCGCGACAATACGATGATGCTCCTGTCCGACGCGAAAAAGATGGTCGAGGAGATCGTTAAAGCCTTGGGTTAACCGGTTTTTCCGGTTACGCCTCAAGTCAATGTTTCTGGGTTCAAGCCCCCAGCCGGTCGCCCCGGCATGGGCGCGTCCGGCGGAGGGGCAATGAAGAAGCTTGGCATCATCGGCGGGATCAGCTGGTCCTCGACCGCGCTCTATTACGAGACCATCAACAAAAGCGTGGCGCAGCGCCTTGGCGGCTTGTCGAGCGCGCCGTTGCTGATCGACAGCCTCGACCTCGCCCCCGTCGCCCGCTTCCAGCAGGCCGAGGAGTGGAACACGGTCGCCCATATCGCCGCCGATTCGGCGCGCCGGCTGGAGCAGGGCGGTGCGGAAGGCATCCTCATCGCCTCCAACACCATGCACCGCGTCTATGACGAGGTCGCCGGGGCGGTGTCGGTGCCGGTGCTGCACATCGGCGACGCCGGGGCCGATCGCGTCGCCGCCGACGGCCGCACCCGGGTCGGGCTGCTCGGCACCGATTACACGATGACCCAGCCGTTCGTCCGCGAGCGTTATGAGGCGCGCGGCATCGTGTTCGCACCGGTCGATGCGGCCTGGCGGCGCGAGATCCACCGCATCATCTATGAGGAACTCGCCGCCGGGCGCGTGGTTCGCGACAGCCAGCGCAAGCTCAGGACTTTGATCACCGAGCTGGGCAAGCAGAAGGTCCAGGCGGTGGTGCTGGGCTGCACCGAGCTGGTGCTGGCGGTCGACGTCCGCGCCAACGTCCTGCCGGTCTATGACACCACCTCGATCCACGCCCGGGCGGCGGTCGAGTGGATGCTGGGGGAGGAAGATGCGGCGCGCGCCGCGGCCTAGGCGCCCGTTTCGGGATCGCAACTAGTTGAACCCGCAGCGGCGCCATGATATCGCGTCGCCGCGCCCGGGGCCGAACCGTTGAGCGTGGGAAGGGACCGGATGCGTCGGCTCCTCTGCAGCCTGTTCGGCCATCGCCGCGACGCCAGGCGCGCGCGCCCGACCGTCGATGGCTGGCGCTCGACCTGCCTCCTGTGCGGCGCCCGGATGGTGCGTGTGTCCCCCGGCCAATGGTGCCTCGCAGCCGATCTTCCGCGGCAATCGCAGACCCTGCGCGCTGGTCGACTGTAGCGCGGGGGCGATCGCCGCCGCCGGTCCGACCAACCCGTTTGCGACCGCAAGGCGTCGGGTTTGCGCGACCTGTTCGAGCCCGACTAACTCGCCGGTCAGCCGCCCGCGACGGCGACCGCGGTGACGGCGATCGGCGTGTCCGATCCGGCGAATTCGACTTCGTCGCCGGCTTCGGCCCCGAGCAGGGCGCGGGCGAGCGGGGCGGTGAAGGCGATGCGGCCGGCCGCCGGGTCGCTTTCGTCGTGGCCGACGATGTCGAGGGTTTGCAATTTGCCGTCGCGGACGATGGTGACGCGGGTGCCGAGCGCGACCGCTTCCCCGGTCGGAATAGGGGCGATCTGCGCGCTGGCGAGCTGGTGGCGCCAGTAGCGCGCGTCGCGCAGCACTTTCTTGCGCTCGTCCTCGGGAAGGTCGGTGGCGAGCCGCGCCTCGATCGCGTCATGGCGCGCTTCGATCAGCGCGTAGCCGTGGCTGGTAACGAGGTTGGGGCCGGGCGGGATCGGCAGCTCGAACTTGGGCTCGAGATGCTCCTCGTCGCTCTCGCGGCGGAAGGCGACGCTCATCGTTGATCGGCGGCGGTTGTCATGGCAGGCGGCTTAGCACGAATGGCCAGGAAGCATTACCTCACCGCGACCATGGCCGACGGCAAGGTCAAGACGATCGGCCCGACCGCGACTAGGTTCACGCATTACTGGCGGATCGTGGCGCTGCTGGAAAATGGCAAGTCCGAAGTGTTCTGGGGCCACACCAAGTCGCTGGCCGAGGCCAAGGGCAAGCGCACGGCGGCGGCCGACGCGGCGAAACAGCGCGGATGGAAGTCGTTCGATTTCGAGGTGGTCGAGGTGGTGCGGAGCGACGAGGAACCCGCTCCCCCTCGCATCCCGCCGCGCTAGTGCCTAAGTCGAGCTCGTGAGTAAAGCCGACCGCCCTGACCAGCCCAATGCCTCGGCGCGCTTCAACGAGGAGGCGGCGACCTACACCATGCGCGGCGCCGACGCGCCCGACCTCGAGGCGGGCGTCGCGGCGATCCGCAATGTGCTGAAGACGCTGCCGGCGCGGCCGGGGGTGTACCGGATGCAGGATGCGCGCGGCGACGTGCTCTATGTCGGCAAGGCCAAGACGCTCAAGAATCGGGTGATCAGCTACACCCAGGTGGCGAAGCTGCCCAAACGGCTGCAGCGGATGGTCAGCCAGACCCGGGGCATGACGATCGTCACGACGCGGACCGAGGCAGAGGCGCTATTGCTCGAGGCGCAGCTGATCAAGCGCTTCCGGCCGCCGTACAACGTGCTGCTGCGCGACGACAAAAGCTTCCCGTTCATCTTGCTGCGCGAGGATCACGCCTTTCCGCGCGTCCAGAAGCATCGCGGGGCGCGGCGGGCGAAGGGGCAATATTACGGGCCGTTCGCCAGCGCCGGGTCGGTCACCTCGACCCTCAACGCGCTGCAGAAATTGTTCCTGCTGCGGAGCTGTTCGGACAGCTTCTTCGCCAACCGCCAGCGGCCGTGCTTGCTGTACCAGATCCGCCGCTGCTCGGCGCCGTGCGTCGGGCGGATCGGGGAGGGCGCCTATGCCGAACTGGTCGAGGACGCCAAGGCGTTCCTCGCGGGCAAATCGACCGGGGTGCAGGCGCGGCTCGGCAAGGCGATGGCCGAGGCGGCGGACAAGCAGGATTTCGAACTGGCCGCGGTCTATCGCGACCGGCTTCGCGCGCTGACCTATATCCAGGGCTCGCAGACCGTCCATGCCGAGGGCCTGGGCGACGGCGACATCTTCGCGCTGGCGGGCAGCGCGGGGCAAATGTGCATCCAGGCCTTTTTCATCCGCGGCGGGCAGAATTGGGGGCACCGCAGCTTCTTCCCGGCGCACACCGACGGCGTGCCCGAGGACGAGGTGCTGACCGACTTCCTGGTGCAATTCTATGAGGATGTGCCGCCGCCCAAGCGCATCCTGCTCGACCGCGAATTGAGCGAAGGGGCGCTGGTCGCCGAAGCGCTGGGCGAGCGCGCCGGCCACCGGGTCGAGATCGACCGGCCGCAGCGCGGATCGCGCAAGAAATTGATCGACCAGGCCAAGCGCAATGCGGAGGAAGCGCTCGAGCGGCGGATGGCCGAGGCGACCACCCAGGGCAAATTGCTGCGCGAACTGGCCGAGGTGTTCGAACTGCCCGACGTGCCCAAGCGGATCGAGGTCTATGACAACAGCCACATCATGGGCACCAACGCCACCGGGGCGATGATCGTCGCCGGGCCCGAGGGCTTCCGCAAGAACAACTACCGCAAGTTCAACATCAAGTCGGACATCACGCCGGGCGACGATTTCGGGATGATGCGCGAAGTGCTCGAACGGCGCTTCGCGCGGCTGGAAAAGGACGATCCCGACCGGGCGTCGGGCGAATGGCCCGACCTGATCCTGGTCGACGGCGGCAAGGGGCAGTTGTCGGCGGTGTGCGAGATCATGGAGAATGCCGGGGTCCACGACATTCCGGTGGTCGGGGTTGCCAAGGGGCCGCACCACGGTCGCGAGGGGCGCGAAGTGTTCCACTTGCCGGGCGGGCGCGAGATCACCTTCCCGCCCAACGCGCCATTATTGTTCTACCTCCAGCGGCTGCGCGACGAGGCGCACCGGTTCGCCATCGGCACGCACCGGGCCAAACGGGCCAAGTCGCTGACGACGTCGACGCTCGACGAAGTTCCGGGGATCGGGCCGAACCGCAAGCGCGCGCTGCTGATGCACTTCGGCACCGCGCGCGCGGTCAAGGGCGCGGCGCTCGACGACCTCGAAAGGGCGCCGGGGATTTCCAAGGCGATGGCGCGCCAGCTCCATGATTATTTCCACCCGCGCGGATGATGCGCTTCACCACGCCCGCCATCGTCGTCGCGCTGCGCCAGCATGGCGAGCATGGCGCGATCGTGCGGCTGATGACGCCCGAGCATGGGCTGCAGGCGGGCTATGTCCGCGGCGGGCACGGGCGGCGGATGCGGCCGGTGCTGGTGCCGGGCAACATCGTCGAGGCGAGCCTCGCCGCGCGGACGGAAAGCCAACTCGCTCAGGCAACGGTCGAGCTGGTCCGTAGCCGCGCCCCGCTGCTCGCCGAGCCGCTGCCGGCGGCGGCGATCGACTGGGCGAGCGCGCTGACCGCCACCGCGCTGCCCGAGGGCCAGCCCTATCCCCGGCTTTACGCGGCGCTCGACGGGCTGCTCGGCGCGATCGAGGCGGCGCCGGCGGCGTCGGCCTGGGGCGCGGCGCTGGTGCGCTACGAATTGCTGATGCTCAGCCAGCTCGGCTTCGGGCTCGACCTCGAGCATTGCGCGGTCAGCGGCGACAGCGACGACCTCATCGCCGTCAGCCCGCGCTCGGGCCGGGCGGTCAGCGCCGTTGAGGCCGAGCCCTATTCCGGCAAGCTGCTGCCGCTGCCGCGCTTCATCGCGGACGGCGGAGCGGGGACGTGGAGCGACATCCTCGACGGGCTGGCGCTTAGCGGCCATTTTTTGCTGCGTGACCTGATCGGCGACCGCTCGGCGCCGGTTGGCGAAGGGCGCGCGCGGCTGATCGAGCGCTTGCGCCGGGCGGCCGGGGTCGCCTAGGCCAAGACCATGAGCGACACCATGGCCTTGCTGTTCCCCAATTCCGCGACGACCGGGGACATAAATGTCCGGGTCGCGGTCAGCTTCATGCCCGAACAATCCTCGCCCGCCGCCGGGCGCTGGTTCTGGTCTTATCACGTGCGGATCGAGAATCGCGGCGCCGAGGCGGTGCAATTGCTGGAACGGTCGTGGCAGATCGTCGACGGTCACGGCAAGCTGTTCGCAGTCCGCGGCGAAGGGGTGGTCGGCGAGACCCCGCTGATCGCGCCCGGCGACAGCTTCGACTATGTTTCGGGCTGCCCACTCGACACGCCGACCGGCGAAATGAGCGGAAGTTATCAGCTGGTCAGCGAAAGCGGCCGCCTGTTCGACGTCGACATTCCCGGTTTTGCCCTGACCGCGCCCGAGGCCCGCTAAGCCCTTGCGAGGGAACGATGGCGCGCGTTGCGCGTAAACTCCATATCGGACTAATCGGGGGATCATGTTATGGTCTCGCTTACTGGACCCGCGCCGAGGAGGATTGGTGAGATGAGTAGAACTGGCCTGGCTGTCGCTACTGTTGCTTTGATCGCTCTGCCGCTGTCCGCTGTCGCGGCGCAGACGGGCTGGGTGCCGGGGGCCGAGATCGTCGGCCAGTCGATCCAGATCGAGACCG
>JANLQS010000007.1:0-19533 GCA_031367995.1 Sphingomonas sp. | reverse complement strand
AATCACCGTGCCGCCGAGCGGCGGAAGTTCGACATGGGCGATTTCGACCGACGCATAAACCGCGACGACCGTCATCGCTCGCTTGGGCTCGGCGACATGCTGCCCGGCGAGGTGGAGAAGCCGGCGGCCGACCGGTTCCATTGCCAGCAGGTCGGTAACGCCGCTATCGCCATCCCGCTCGACAGTCAGGCCAGCTGCCCGCGCCGCCTCAGCGGTCGCCTCGCCGACGGCCAAAACCGGCAACGCTCGATAGCAATCGAGACCCGCACCGGCGTATCGCACCGCGTTGCCACTGGTCAGGACGAGCGCGTCGAACTGATCGGCGGGTGGCGCCTGCCACGCCAAGGGCAAGATTTCGAACAACGGGCACTCGATTACCGTCAGGTCGAGCGCGCGGGCTTTCGCCGCGCTGGCGCTCAGCCCGGGCTCGGGCCGGAGCAGGACGAGCGGCTTCACCCGCCCTCGAACAATCGGCGGATCGAGGCGGGCGAAGCGGCCAGCAATTCCCCAGCCAGCGCCGCCGGCCCGTCGAGGTCGCCGCGGTCAAATTCGCGAACTGCGGTGACATGGTCGGCGCCGTCGCCGCTCAGGATCTCGACTCTTAGCCGCACCCGTTCGCCCTCGATCTCGGCCAGCGCCGCGACCGGCGAGTGGCAGCTCCCGCCCAGCGCCAGCGTGAACGCGCGTTCGGCCTGGACGCGGTCGAACGTTTCCGGGTGGTTGATCGCGGACAGCAGCGCCGCCGCGCGCGGATCGTCAGCGCGGCATTCGATCCCGATCGCGCCCTGCGCCGGGGCGGGGAGCATCTCCTCGACTGCGATCGGCGATCCGACATCGCTTCGACCGAGCCGGTCGAGCCCGGCGGCGGCAAGCAGGGTCGCATCGACCTCGCCGGCGTCGCGTTTCGCCAGCCGCGTATCGACATTGCCGCGGATCGACAACATTTGAAGGTCGGGGCGCAGCCGAAGCAATTGCGCGGCGCGGCGCGGGCTGCTGCTGCCGACCCGCGCGCCGCGGGGCAGTTGCGCAATCGACCCCGCCCCGATCAGCCGGTCGCGAACATCCGCGCGCTCGAGCATCGCGACGATCCGCAAGGAGTCGGGGCGCTCGCTCTCGACGTCCTTCATCGAATGGACCGAGGCGTCGGTCTCCCCCGCGAGCAAGGCGAGGTCGAGCTCCTTGGTCCACAATGCCTTGCCCCCGACCTCGGCGAGCGGACGATCCTGAATGCGATCACCGCTGGTGCGGACGATGCGCAGCGCGACGCTCCCCGCGGCCCAGTGATGCGCCTGCTCGAGCGCGGCGGCGGTCATCCGCGCCTGCGCCAGCGCCAACGGCGACCCGCGGGTGCCCAATGTGAAGGTGAAATCGGTCATTCGGCGTAGCGCTAGCGCAAACTGGCGCCATCAGGCAAAGGCTTGCGCGATGACGCTGGTGTTGGCCCTTGAATCCTCGTGCGACGACAGCGCCGCGGCGCTGGTCACCAGCGACCGGCAAATCCTCGCCCAGGCAGTGGTCGGGCAGAATGACGCCCACCGCCCGTTTGGCGGCGTCGTGCCGGAAATCGCCGCGCGCGCCCATGTCGAAATCTTGCCGGGCCTCATCCGCCAGGTGCTGGCCGAGGCCGACCTCCACGCCGGCGAGGTCGATGCCATCGCCGCCACTGCCGGGCCCGGCCTGATCGGCGGGGTGATGGTCGGGCTGATGGCGGGCAAGGGTCTCGCCCTATCGACCGGCAGGCCGCTGATCGCGGTCAACCACCTCGAGGGCCATGCTTTGTCGCCACGGCTGGTCGATCCCGCGCTCGGCTTCCCTTACCTGCTGCTCCTCGCCAGCGGCGGCCATTGCCAGCTGCTCGAAGTGCGCGGCGTCGGCGATTACCGGCGGCTGGCGACGACCATCGACGATGCCGCGGGGGAGGCGTTCGACAAGGCCGCCAAGCTGATGGATTTGGGCTATCCCGGTGGTCCGGCAATCGAGGCGCTGGCCAAGGACGGCGACCCGAAGGCGGTCCCGCTGCCGCGTCCGCTCAAAGGGTCGAAGGAGCCGCATTTCAGCTTCGCCGGGCTCAAGGCTGCGGTCCAGCGCGCGGTCCAGAGCGGCCAGTATCAAACCGCCGACGTCGCCGCTTCGTTCCAGCAGGCGGTGGTGGACTGCTTCGTCGATCGCACCCGTGCCGCGCTCCAGCGCAGCGACGCGCCGAATTTGGTCGTGGCCGGTGGGGTCGCTGCCAATGCGGCGGTCCGCGCCGCGCTCGAAGCGCTCGCCGCCAGCGAGGGACGCGGCTTCGCCGTGCCCCCGGGCTGGCTGTGCACCGACAATGCGGCGATGATCGGCTGGGCTGGGGCGGAGCGGTTCGCGCTCGGCCTGGTTGACGGACTCGACGTCCCGGCGCGGGCGCGCTGGCCGCTCGATCCGGACGGCGAAAAGGTGCGCGGGGCAGGGGCGAAGGCATGACGATCGACACATTGGCCATTGTCGGCGGCGGAGCCTGGGGCACCGCGCTGGCCCAGGTCGCGGCGGCCGGCGGACGCAACACCTTGCTGTGGGCGCTTGAGGATGACGTCGTGACGGCGATCAACCGCATCCACGAAAATCCGGTCTACCTCAAAGGATTAAAGCTCTCCCCGGCGATCCGCGCGACGAGCAATTTCTCCGAGCTCGCCACCGCCGACGCGTGGCTGGTGGTCACCCCGGCCCAGCATATGCGCGCCGTATTGTCGCGCGCGCCGTGCCCCAACATGCCGCTGATCCTGTGCTCCAAGGGCATCGAGGAAGGCAGCGGGCGGATGCTCCACGAAGTCGCGCATGAAGTCTGCCCGACGTCGCCGGTGGCCGTATTGTCGGGACCGACCTTCGCCCACGAAGTCGCCGCCGGTCTGCCGACCGCGGTGACGCTGGCGTGTCAGGATGCCGCGCTCGGCGAAATCCTGCGCGACCGCATCGCCGGCCCAGCGTTCCGCACCTATCTCACCGACGACGTCGCCGGGGCCGAGGTCGGGGGCGCGGTCAAGAATGTGCTGGCGATCGCTTGCGGCGTCGTCGAGGGCCGGGGCCTCGGCCAGAATGCCCGCGCCGCGCTGATCGCCCGCGGGTTCGCCGAAATGACCCGCTTTGGCCTGGCCATGGGCGCCCGGCGCGAAACCCTTGCAGGCCTGTCGGGCCTCGGCGACCTGGTGTTGACCTGCTCATCGACGTCGAGCCGCAATTTCTCGCTCGGCAAGGCGCTCGGCGAGGGCCGAGATGCCGGCCCGCTGATGGCCGACCGCACGACCGTTGCTGAGGGCGCCCACACCGCGCCGGTGCTCCGCAAGCTGGCGCAGGTCAAGGGCGTCGACATGCCGATCGTCGCCGCCGTCGCCGCCTTGCTCGATGGTTCGCTCACCGTCGACGGCGTAGTCGAATCGCTGATGACCCGCCCGCCGCGGGCGGAGGCGCATTAGGGCCAACCGTCAAAAATCGATCGCCACGCCCTTCTTCTCCCAGTCGCCATAGCGGGTCGGGTCGAGCCGATCCTCCTCACCTTCGGGCGGCGGCGGGGTGACCGCCTGCGGCTCGGGCACCGGCGGGGATGGCGTCAGATGCGCCGGGGGCGTGACGTGGGGCGGGCGTTTCATTGTTCGGCGAATGAGCGCTAAGGGGGCCGATGCCAACCCCCGACAGCCCCGACGGCCTGCCAGCGCGCCTTGCCGCGCTCAAGATCCTCGATGCCATTTTGCGCCGCGGCCAGACGATGGACAATGCCGCGCAGGCGTCCCGCGGCCTTGCCCCCGCCGACGCCGCGCTGGCTGCCGCCATTGCCGGCGAAACCCTCCGCCGCCTGCCTGATATCGACGCGCTGATCGACAGTGCGACCCGGCTGAACCTCGCCGACGACGCCAAGGCGCGGATGGTGCTGCGCCTCGCGCTGGCGCAGAAAATCGGCCTCAACACCCCCGACTACGCGATCGTCGCGACCGCCTTGCTGCTGGTCGAGGGCGGCCCGCGCCGGCTCGTCCACGGAGTCCTCGGCACCCTGCTCCGCCGAGGCTGGCCGACGATCGACGTCCCGCGTCTGCCGGCCGCAGTCGAACAGCGCTGGACCGCCGCCTGGGGCGCTGACACGGTCGAGGCCGCACGCCGCGCCATTGCTCAGCGCCCGCCGCTCGATCTCAGCTTCGCCGACGATACCGCTGCCCAAGCCTATGCCGACGGCACCAGCCTGGCCCCGCGCCATCGCCGCCTGGCTTCGTCGTCGGTCGCGGCGCTCGACGGGTTCGGCGAGGGTGGCTGGTGGGTTCAGGACCTCGCTTCCTCGCTCCCCGCCAGATTGGTGCCATCCTCCGCCAAGACCGTGCTCGACGTCTGCGCCGCGCCGGGCGGCAAAACCATGCAGCTGGCCGCGGCGGGTCATGACGTCACCGCGCTCGACCGCAGCGAGAGTCGTCTCGCACGACTCGCCGCCAACCTCGCCCGCACCGGGCTCGGCGCCGCCGCGGTCGTTGCCGACGCGCTCGAATGGGCCGCGCCGCACACTTACGACGCGGTGCTGCTCGACGCGCCCTGCTCGGCTACAGGCACCTTCCGCCGCCACCCCGAAGTGCTGTACCGCGCCCACGCCGCGATCATCGATCAGTCGGCCGCGATCCAAGCCCGCCTGCTCGACCGCGCCGCCGACTGGGTCCGCCCGGGCGGCAGCCTGGTCTATGCGGTCTGCTCGCTCGAGCCGGAGGAGGGCGAGCAGATCGTCGACGTGTTCCTCGCCGAACGGCCGAATTATCGCCTCGACCCAGCTCCCGCATTGATTGACGGTGTGCCGACCCATGATCGCGGCTGGGTTCGCGTCCTCCCCAGCATGCTCGAAGGCGAGGGCGGGCTCGACGGCTTCTTTACGGCGCACCTTGTCCGAACCGCCTGATCGCGGCTAATCGACCCCATGGCCCATCCCCTCATCTCGCCGTCGATCCTGTCCGCCGATTTCGCCAAGCTGGGTGAGGAGGTGCGGGCGATCGACGCGGCTGGCGCCGACTGGATCCACATCGACGTGATGGACGGGCATTTCGTGCCCAATCTGACGATCGGCCCGGGGGTGGTGAAGGCGCTGCGCCCGTACACGGCCAAGCGCTTCGACGTGCATTTGATGATTTCGCCGGTCGATCTGTTCCTCGACGCCTTCGCCGATGCCGGCGCCGATCTGATCACCGTCCACCCCGAGGCTGGGCCGCACCTTCACCGCACCATCCAGCGCATCAAGGGCCTTGGCAAAAAGGCCGGGGTGTCGCTCAATCCGGCGACCCCGGCGAAGATGCTCGATTATGTGCTTGAGGATATCGACCTGGTGCTGGTGATGAGCGTCAACCCCGGCTTCGGCGGGCAGAAGTTCATCACCTCGCAGCTGCGCAAGATCGAAGCGGTCGCCAATCAGGTCGCCAAGAAGGGCCTCACCATCGACATCGAGGTCGACGGCGGGGTCGACGTAGGCAACGCCGCATCGGTGGTCAGCGCCGGGGCGACGGTGCTTGTCGCCGGCACCGCCGCCTTCCGCGGCGGGCCCGATCATTATGCCGCCAACATTGCTGCGCTTCGAGGGGAGGCATGAGCGCCAGCGACGTCGTCGGCAAGCTCGCCAAGGGATCGGTCTTCTCGCGCCTGTTCGGTGGCGGGAAGGCGCCGCTACGCCTGGTCGCCGTGCCGCGCGACCATGTCTTGGGCGACCGCGCGCGCGGCGACGCGTTGCTCGCCGGCCGTCTCCCGCTCGGCAGCGATCCGATAGCGCTGGCCGATATCGATTTCACCGCCCTCGGCACGCACGGCCCCGCCGCTCACTTCATCCAGGGATTTTCCTGGCTGCGCGACCTCGCCGCCGCCGCCAGCCGCGAGCACGGCGCGCGCCTGGCGGAAGCGATTGCCGGCCGCTGGCTGGTCGCGCACGGTACCAAGCCCGACGCTGCCTGGGCGCCCGAACTGTGGGGCGAGCGAATCCTGTTCTGGACGGCGTATGCCCCCTACATATTGTCGAGCCGCGACACAGGCTATCGTTCGGCGTTGCTCAACACGCTGGCGCGCGGCGCCCGCCACCTCGACCAGACCGCCGACAAGGCCGCGCCGGGGCTCGACCGGATTACCGCCTGGTCGGGCGCGGTGGTCGCGGCACTGACCCTGCAGGGCGGCGCGTCGCGCCTGCCCCGCAGCGAGTCCGGACTGATGCGCGCGCTGTCCGCCGCGCAGTTCGAGGATGGCGGCCTAATGAGCCGCAGCCCGTCGGAGCAGATGCTGCTGGTCGATCGCCTGGGCCTCGTCCGCGCGGCCTATTTCGCGGCCAAGCAGACCCTTCCCGACGCGCTCGAAAGCACCGCCGCCGCCGCCATCGCCGCGCTTCATGGCGTCACCATGGGCGACGGCACCTTGTCCAGCTGGCAGGGCGGAAATCCCGGCGAGGCGGCGCGGCTGGCGGCTTTGGTCGAGGGCTGCGGGCTGCGCGCCCGTCCGCTGCGCGCGGCGCGCGGCTGGGGCTATCAGCGGGTCAGCGCGCTGGGCACCGTCATCGTCCTTGACGCCGCCCCGCCGCCGCCGCCGCGCATGGCCGAAGGCGGCTGCGCCTCGACGCTGGCGATCGAGATCAGTGATGGCGCCCAGCGGCTGGTCGTCAATTGCGGTGGCCCCGGCCTCGCCCCGACCGCCATGCCGGCCGATCTCGTCGCCGCGCTGCGCACCACCGCTGCCCATTCGACTCTGGTGCTCGACGACAGCAATTCGACCGCCATCCTGCCCGACGGAAGCCTCGGCAAGGGCGTCACCGATGTGGTCATCGACCGCGGCGAGGATAATGACTCATCGCGCCTCGAAGCCGCCCACGACGGTTACGTCCGGTCGTTCGGCCTGCTCCACAAGCGCCGCCTCAGCCTTGGCAACGACGGCAAGGAAATCCGCGGCGAAGACAAGCTCATTGCCAAAGGCCGGCGCAGGATCCGCGAAGCCGCGCCTTACGCCATCCGGTTCCACCTCGCGCCGGGGATCGAGCCGACCGTCACCGCCGACGGCATGGGCGCGATCTTGCGCTCGCCCGCCGCGCCGCCGTGGAATTTCCGCTGCCGCGGGGCGATGCTGACAGTCGAGGAAAGCCTGATCGTCGACGGTCGCGGCCGGCCGCAGCAATCGCTCCAGCTGGTCGTCGTCGGCGAGGTCTCGGCGCTGGGCGGCGAGATCGCCTGGCAATTCCGCCGCGCAAGTTGATTTGAAGCCCCAAGAAGGACCGCCTCACTTATGACCGATACCGTGCCCATCCGCCGGGCCCTCCTCTCGCTATCCGACAAAACGGGCCTCGACGCGCTTGCCGCCGGCCTCGCCCAGGCGGGGGTCGAATTGGTGTCGACCGGCGGCACCGCCGCGGCCCTGCGCGCGCTCGGCCATGAGGTGCGCGACATCGCCGACCTCACCGGCTTCCCAGAAATGATGGACGGACGCGTCAAGACGCTCCACCCCAAGGTTCATGGTGGGCTGCTCGCGGTGCGCGACAACCCCGATCATGCGGCGGCGATGGACGCCCATGATATCGGCGCAATCGACCTCGTCGTGGTCAATCTCTACCCGTTCGAGGAGACGGTGGCCAAGGGCGCCGACCGCGACACGGTGATCGAGAATATCGACATCGGCGGCCCGTCGATGGTCCGCTCGGGCGCCAAGAACCATGCTTTTGTCGCGGTCGTCACCGACCCCGCCGATTATCCCGAATTGCTCGATCAGCTTGCCGCCGGCGGCACTACGCTCGATTTCCGGCGCCGTCTCGCGGCCAAGGCTTATGCGCTGACCGCGGCCTATGACGTCGCCATCTCGACCTGGTTCGCCCGGGTCGACCAGGGGCAAGCCTTCCCGCTGCGCCGCGCGATGTCGTCGACGCTCATCATGCCGCTGCGCTATGGCGAGAACCCGCATCAGCAGGCGGCGCTCTATGGCTCGGCCGGCCCCGCCGCGCGCGGCATTGCCCAGGCGCAGCAGGTCCAGGGCAAGGAACTCAGCTACAACAATTTGAACGACGCCAATGCCGCGCTCGAACTGGTCGCCGAATTTCGCGACGGCCCGCCGACGGTAGTCATCGTCAAGCACGCCAACCCGTGTGGCGTCGCCAGCGGTGAAAGCCTGCTCGATGCCTGGACCCAGGCACTGGCCTGCGACAGTGTGTCGGCGTTCGGCGGCATCGTTGCCGTCAACCGGCCGCTGGACGGCGCGACCGCCGAAGCCATTGGCACCATCTTCACCGAGGTTGTCGTCGCGCCATCGGCCGACGACGCAGCCCGCGCCATCTTCGCCAGGAAGAAGAACCTTCGCCTGCTGCTGACCGGCGACCTGCCCGACCCGGCGCGCAGCGGCCAGACGGTGACCGTCATCGCCGGCGGTGTCCTCGTCCAGGACCGCGACAACGGCATGCTCACCGACTCCATGCTCAAGGTGGTGACAAAGCGCGCGCCGTCAGCCAGCGAACTGGCCGACTGCCGCTTCGCCTGGACCGTCGCCAAACACGTCAAGTCCAACGCCATCGTTTATGCCAGGGATGGCGTCACCGCCGGCATCGGCGCGGGGCAGATGAACCGCCGCGATTCCGCGCGCATCGCCGCCGCCAAGGCGGTCGAGGCGGCCGAGACCAACGGCTGGGCTGCGCCGCGCACCATCGGTTCGGCGGTCGCCTCGGATGCCTTTTTCCCCTTTGCTGACGGGTTGCTCGCGGCGGTCGAGGCGGGGGCCACGGCGGTGATCCAGCCGGGCGGCTCGATCCGCGACGACGAAGTCATCGCCGCTGCCGACGCCGCCGGGCTGGCGATGCTGTTCACTGGCATGCGGCATTTCCGGCACTGATTTAGGGAAGTGCGGCTGGACCAGGCTCGCCAGACTAACGCGGCGCGTCGGCGGCGCTTCCGGGGTCGGGCAGCTGCAGTTCGGCAACCTCGGCCTTGTTGAGCCGGAACAATAAGCGATCCTCGGGCCCGAAGCCCTTGAACCACAGCACCGCGCAGAACGTCCCCAGGATCAGCGGGATTCCGGCGACCAGCTGCAGCCATTCGGGGAAGAACAGCCGCACCGGCACGCCGACGACGACCGCTGCCGCCGCCGCCCACAGTAAGTCCCAGCGCCAGCCGCTGACCGGATGGCCGAGGGTGTGGCGCAGCAGCCGCGATTTGACGATCGACGCCAGGCCGAGCGCAATCATCAGCGCGATTGCCGGCCCGGTCGCCTGGAAATTGCCCGCCCAGCCGGCCTTGCGCATGGCGATTATCAGCCCGGCGCTCAAGCCAGCCTCGACCGCCAGCATGACCAGGCTGATGACCATGTTGCGGTGGCGCGCGACATAGATCAGCGCCGCCTCGCTGACGACCGCGGTCGCCGCCACCACCTCGGCCACGAGCAGGAACGCGAGCAGCGCGGTGCCGCCGGTGAACTTATCGCCGACCAGCCCCATCACCGCGCGCCCGGGGATTGCCAGCGCCAGCGCGATCCCGGCCTGCGCGGCGAGGATCCAGAAGCCGACCTGCTTCACCTGCCGCGCCACCGCGGCATAATCCTTATCCTCGATGTTGCGCGCGATGACCGGTCCCAGCACCGGCTCGAAGCTGGTCTTCATCTTGGCCGGCAGGGAGGCGACCTGCTGACCGACGTAATAGATGCCGACGAACGCCGGGGACATGAACAGGCCGAGCACCGCAATGTCGACCCGGCGCGATCCCCATTCGACCGCGTCGGCGGCGGCGACCGGGATATTGCGCCGCGCCATCCGCCACAACCCCTTGGGGTCGGGCGCCCAGCCGTGGGGCACACCATAGCTTCTGACGAACGGGATCAGCGAGGCGACCAGTGCCCCCGCCATCGACAACACGTAGGCGATCAACAGGCCGTCGCGCAGGCTGATGTAGGACCATGCCCAAGCGGCGATGCTGATGGTCCACGGCTCGACCACTGCCCGCGCCCTGACCGTCGCGCCGACGTCATGGCGATAGGCCAGCGCGGCCAAAGTGATGTCGGACCAGGCGAGCGCGATGACGCTGATCGGCAGCGCCCATTCCAGCCCGTGGATCTCGCTCGTCGGGAACATCGCCTGCGGGAAGACAGCGAGGATGGTCATCGCCACGATCGACCCGAGCCCGGCGACGAGCAGTGCGTCATAGACCACGCAGGCGTGCGGCTTGTCGGTCTGCGCCAATTGCTGCGCCAGCCCGCGCTTCAGCCCCAACGTCGCCAGTTGCGCCGCCAGCTCAACCACCAGCACCGCATAAGCGAACCGCCCGAGCGCCTCGGGGCCATAGCTGCGCCCGGCGATGAACAGGAACGGCAGCCGCGCGATCAGCCTCAGCACGAAGCCGAAGAAATTGATCCGCCCGCCCCGCGCCAGCGCGGCCAGGTCAGCGTCGGGCGGCGGCGCGGGTGCTGCCGTCTCGGCGGCGTCGGTCAATGCGCCGCGCCCCAATGCTCGCCCCAGCCGACCTCGACATCGAGCGGCACGTCGAGGGTCATGGCCGGCTCGGCGGCCTTGCCCATCACGTGGCGGACGACCGCCGCCGCCGCTTCCTGCTGGCCCTCGGGCACTTCGAACACCAGTTCGTCGTGGACCTGCAGCAGCATCCTGACATCGCTTAGGCCGGCCTCGGCCAGGGCATCGTCCATGCGGTTCATCGCGCGTTTGATGAGGTCGGCGCTGGTGCCCTGGATCGGCGCGTTGATGGCCGCTCGCTCGGCGCCCTGGCGAAGGTTCATCTGCGGCGACCTTATGTTGGGGAAATGGGTCTTACGACCGAACAACGTCTCGGTGAAACCATGCTCGCGGGCGAACGCCAGCGTGTCGCCGATATAGGCCGAAATCCCCGGAAAGCGCTCGAAATATCGATCGATGATCGCCTTGCCTTCGTCGCGCGATACCCCCAGCCGCCCCGCCAGCCCCCAGCTCGAAATGCCGTAGAGGATGGCGAAGTTGATCGTCTTGGCCTTGCCCCGATTGTCGCGATTGGCCTCGCCGAACAATTCCTCGGCGGTCATATTGTGGATGTCCTCGCCCGCCGCGAACGCCGCCTTGAGTTGCGGCACGTCGGCCATGTGCGCCGCCAGCCGAAGCTCGATCTGGCTATAATCGGCGCTCATCAGCACATGGCCGGGCTCGGCGACGAACGCGTCGCGAATCTTGCGCCCGATCTCGGTGCGGATCGGGATATTCTGCAGGTTCGGGTCGGTCGAGCTCAATCGCCCGGTTTGCGCCATCGCCAGCCCGTAATTGGTGTGCACCCGGCCGGTCTCGGGGTTGATCTGCGCCTGCAGCGCGTCGGTGTAGGTGGTCTTCAACTTGGTCAACTGGCGCCAGTCGAGCACCAGCCGCGCGCAATCGACGCCCTCACCGGCCAGCCGCTCGAGCTCGGTGACGTCGGTCGAGTATGCCCCGCTCTTGCCCTTGCGCCCGCCCTTGAGGCCCAGTCGCTCGAACAGCACCTGGCCCAGTTGCTGCGGCGACCCGATGGTGAACGGCCCGCACGCCGCCTCGTAGACCTGGGCCTCGAGTTTCACGATTTCCACGGCGAAGTCGCCCGACAGCTTGCCCAGATAGGCGCGGTCGACCTTGACCCCGCGCCGCTCCATCGCCCCGATCGTCGCGACCAACGGCCGGTCGACCATCTCATAAACCCGCGCCGCATGCTCGGCCGTCATCCGCGGCTTGAACCGCTGCCACAGGCGCAGCGTGATGTCGGCATCCTCGGCGGCATAGTCGGTGGCGGCGTCCAATGGCACCTTGTCGAACGTGATCTGCTTTTGGCCAACCCCGCACACCGCCTTGAACAGGATGGCGTCATGCTCGAAATGCAATTTGGCCAATTCGTCCATGCCGTGCCCGCCCAGCCCGGCGTCGAGCGCGAAGCTCATCAGCATCGTGTCGTCATAGGGAGCGACGGCGATCCCCTCCTTGGCGAACATCACCCAGTCATATTTGAAATTATGCCCAATCTTGAGGACGCCCGCATCTTCCAGCAGCGGCTTCAGCCGCGCCAGCACGTCGGCCTTGGGCAATTGCGACGGCGCATCGCTGAACATGTCGGCGCCCGAATGACCGACCGGGATGTAGCAGGCCTTGTTCGGCGCGGTCGCCAAGCTGATCCCGGCCAGCCGGGCGACGATGCAGTCGATGCAGTCGGTCTCGGTATCGATCGCAACATAGCCCTGGTGCCGCGCTTCGGCGATCCACGCGTCGAGCGCGTCGAGGCTGATCACCGTCTCGTAGAGGCTGCGGTCGACGACGATCTTGTCGACCGCCCCGCGCCCGCTCCCCGACGGCACAGGCGCCGACGATGACGGCTTGACGTCACGGCCAAGTGATTGCGTTGGAACGCTTGTCCCGCCATCGAGCCGGGTCAGCAGCGACTTCCACCCCTGATCCTCGAAGAACGCGCGCAGCGGTTCCTTGGGGATGCCCTTCAATTGCAGCCGGTCGAGCGGCTCGGGCAGCGGCGCGTCGCATACCAGCCGCACCAGTTCGCGGCTCAGCCGGGCGGCTTCGGCATGGTCGATCAGCGATTGCTTCAATTTGGGCTTGGCGATGCTCTCCGCCCCGGCCAGCACCGCGTCGAGGTCGCCGAAATCGTTGATCAATTGGCTCGCGGTCTTGGGACCGATGCCGGGGATGCCGGGGACATTGTCGACCTTGTCGCCCATCAGCGCGAGGACATCGCCGAGCTTGTCCGGGCCGACGCCGAACTTCTCGATCACCTCGACGCGGGTGAAGCGCTTGTCCTTCATCGTGTCGAGCATGTCGATGACGCCGTCCTCGACCAGCTGCATCAGATCCTTGTCGCTGCTGACGATGGTCGTCTTCCACCCGGCGTCCTTGGCCGCGGCGCAGTAACAGGCGATGATGTCGTCGGCCTCCAGCCCCTCGACCTCGATGCACGGGATCGAGAACGCCCGCGTGGCGACCCGGATCAGCGGGAATTGCGGCACCAGATCCTCGGGCGCCGGCGGGCGGTTGGCCTTGTACTGGTCGAACATGGCGTCGCGGTGGGTTTTGCCAGGGGCGTCGAGGATGACCGCCATGTGGCTCGGCCCGTCTTCCTGCTCCAGGCTCGAAGCCAGCTTCCACAGCATCGTCGTATAGCCATAGACTGCGCCGACATTGACCCCGTGGCGGTTGGTCAGCGGCGGCAGCTGGTGATAGGCGCGAAAGATATAGCTCGACCCGTCGACGAGATAGAGGTGGGGTTGGTCGGCCATGCCGAACGGCGATTAGCAGGGCGGTCGCCACCGCGCTAGAAGCCGCCAATCGCCCTCGCCCCTTCAGGGGAGGGGGTTGGGAGAGGGGGACACAGTGGGGGAGAGATTCGAACGCCACCGCCAGCCGTGGACCAGCGACGAAATCCAGAAGCTCCACCGCCTCGCCGCCAAGGGCATGAGCCTCCGCGCCATTTCCAAGGCGATGACCAGGAGTGAGGAAAGCATCCAGACCCGGGCGAAGGCCGACGGGCTCAGGGTCTCGAAGCTAAGGTAGGCAGGAATGTCCGCTTCGACGCAAAGCGGGCGGTCAGAATGCCGATGACGCCAGATGCACGTCGGCCCCATGCCAAGCGTCTTCGAACGCCTTTTTGGCAGCGGCGGCATCCACGTATTTCCTCTGGGCGGCCAGCGCTTGGCTCAAGCCAAGATAAGCCCATCCGTTGTTGGGATTGCGCTTTAGATCCTCGCGATAAACCGCCTCGGCTTCGAGGGGCCTTCCAGCCGCCAGGAGCTGAGCACCGAGCAAGTGCCGCGTGGGAAAGATCAGGTCGCTGGGTTCGTTGTAGGCAAGCTTATCCTCGCGATCGACCGCGTCCGTCAGCATCCGGATGGCGTCGTCGCGTTTGCCTTCAGCGCTCGCAACTCGCGCCTGGGCCCTGAGCTGGCCGATCTCGTAGAGCGGCTTTGCGGCATTGTTTCCCTGCGTCGCATCCGCCGTCACCGCGGCAATCATCTTTGCGGTCTCTGTCAGTGCAGTCTTGGCTTCGTCGATTTTCCCTGTCGCGGCGAGCGCGGTCGCACGCGATTGCAGGTAGCTGATCGTGGCGCCCGGCAACATCGGACTAGGCGCTGGTTCTTTCAGCATATCGTCCCACATGCCGAACTTGATGAAGCCATCGTAGATGAAGCTCGCGCTCCAATCCAACCCGGGCATCGCGAACAATAGCTGGTCGGGAATATGCGCTCGCGCTTCCCGAAGCGCCGTGATCGTCTCCGCGCGTCGTCCTTCCATGCCGGCCGCGCTCCCAAGGAATTGGAAGTTGTGAATGAGGTACATCGGATAATAGTCCGGAGCCGCCGTTTTCTTGAGGTACGCGAGGTCCGCTGCCGCCCCCTTGCGGTTGGCTTCCGCCGCCTCTTCATAACGGCCGACACGCTGCAGGATATGAGCGGGCATGTGCTCCAGATGCCCTGCTGCCGGCATCATGCCGTTCAGGACCTCGGCCGAACGCTGCGCTTTTTCCGGATGCGGCGACGCTTCGATCGCATGGATGTAGTAATGATTGGCGCCCGGGTGTTTGGGGTCGCGTTTCAGCACATATTGGAGAGCATCGAGGATCGGTTGTGTGCCCGCATTTTGCGTCCCGTCGGCATTCCAAAGCTTCCACGGGTTCGTGTTCATGAGCCCTTCGGCATACATGGTCTGCACGTCGAGGTCGTTCGGATATCTCGTGGCGACACGCTTCATCGCTTTAACGTAGGCGCCAAGCAGAGGCCGGCTGTTGGACGGATCGACTTCGCCGTTCCCGCGATAGCGCTTGCCAACCGCCGCAATCAGCGCCCGCTCGACGGGCGTGGCACGGCGCGCGTTGGCTTCGGCCTTTCGCACGGCTACCCACCCGACACGGCCCCGCGCCGAGCTCATCATCGGCATGTTGTAATTGGGGCCAAGCGTCAGGGCGACGCCCCAATAACAACTCGCACACGTGGGATCGATCGTCGCCGCCTGGGCAAAGGATCGGGTCGCCTCATCATGGTTGAAAGCCCAGACGAAGCGCATCCCCTGATCGAAATATTTCTGTGCGAGGGGGGAGCGCGTCGTGATCTTGCGATGGAATGTGCCCAGCCCATCGAACAGCTGCGCCCCCTTGGCCCACCCCGCGAGCGTGCCCGGAGTCGAAGGCGGCATATGACTGTTCGGCGCTTGGGCCGAGACGCCGTGGCCCAATAAAAGGGCGGGTACTGCGAACAGATATACGACGACGGCATTGCGCATATGGACCCCCATGCAGAATACCGGTGGACGTTACTCTCAGGAACGAGTGACTCCAACAACTTGCTTGCCGGCTCTGTTTGCTTTCAAACCTTCGTCTGCCTTGCGGTGCCAATGTTCTGTCTCCATCCAAACCAGGCAGTTGCGCATACGACGCAGCATCGGCAACGCCGCGATCCTTAGGTTCACGAATCAGACCCAAAAAGCCCGCGTTCCACAGGAACTTTGCGAACCTAAGAGGGGCTACGGAACCAGCACCGTATCCACCGCCTCCGCCGCCATCTCCGGATAGTCGAGCGTGAAATGCAGCCCGCGGCTCTCGTGCCGCGACAGCGCACTGCGGATGATGAGGTCCGCCACCTCGACCAAATTCCTCAGCTCGATCAGGTCGGGGGTCACGCGGAAGTGGCGGTAATAATCGCTGACCTCCTGCCGCAGCAGGTCGATGCGGTGCTTGGCGCGCTCAAGCCGCTTGGTGGTGCGGACGATGCCGACGAAATTCCACATGAAGCGGCGGATCTCGCCCCAGCATTGCTGGATGACGACTTCCTCGTCGCTGTCGGTAACCCGGCTTTCGTCCCAGTCGCGGATCGGCGGCACCTCGGGCAATTGGTCCCAATGCGCCATGATGTGTCGCGCCGCCGCCTCGCCGAACACCAGGCATTCGAGCAGGCTGTTCGACGCCAGCCGGTTGGCCCCGTGCAAGCCCGACTGGGTCACCTCGCCCGCCGCGTACAGGCCCGCCGCGTCGGTCTTGCCGTCGATGTCCACCAGCACCCCGCCGCAGGTGTAATGCTGGGCCGGGACGACCGGGATCGGCTGCGTCGTGATGTCGATGCCGAGCCCGATGAGCTTGTCGTAAATGTTGGGGAAATGGGCCTTCACGAACTCGGGCTCGCGGTGGCTGATGTCGAGGTGGACGTAATCCAGACCGTCGCGCTTGATCTCCTGGTCGATCGCGCGGGCGACAATGTCGCGCGGCGCCAGTTCGGCCCGCTCGTCATAATCGGGCATGAAGCGGTGGCCGGTCAGCGGATGCTTGAGCAACCCGCCCTCGCCGCGCACCGCCTCGGTGATCAGGAAATTCTTGACCTCCAGATTGTACAGGCAGGTCGGGTGGAACTGCATGAACTCCATGTTGGAGATGCGGCACCCGGCCCGCCATGCCATGGCGATGCCGTCCCCGGTCGCCCCGCGCGGCGCGGTGGAATACAGATAGGCGCGGCCCGCCCCGCCGGTCGCCAGCACCGTCGCCCGTGCGGTCAGCGTCTCGACCGCCCCGGTCGCGCGGTTGATGGCGTACAGCCCGTGCACCGCGCCGCTGGTGGTGAAGTCGCTGGCGTGGCGGCCGGTCGCCAGGTCGATCGCTACCCGGTCGGGAATCAAGTGGATGTTGGGATGGGCCAGCGCCGCTTTCTCCAGCGCCTGCTGGATCGCCCAGCCAGTGGCGTCGGCGACATGGACGATGCGGCGGTGGCTGTGCCCACCCTCGCGGGTGAGGTGCCAACCGCCCTTGACCGATTTGGCGCCATCATCATCGAGGTTGAACGGCACGCCAAGCTCGGCCAGCCGGGCGATCGCCGCCGGCGCCCCGCCAACGACATGCTCGACCACGCCAAGATTGTTGAGCCCCGCCCCGGCGATCATCGTGTCGCGGACATGCGCTGCGAAGCTGTCGCCTTCCTCCAGCACCGCGGCGATGCCGCCCTGGGCCCAGCCGGTCGCGCCTTCGCTCAATCGGCCCTTGGCGATGACCCCGACCTTCAGCGTCGGCGCCAGCGTCAGCGCCGCGGTCAGCCCCGCCGCCCCCGACCCGACGATCAGCACGTCGAACGATTGTGCGCTCATGCCACCGAACCCTCGCGGGTCAGGCTGAGGAACACGTCCTCCAAATCGGGGTCGCGGGTCGATACGTCGATGATGCCGAGCCCGTCGCCTTGCAGCGCCGCCAGCACTTCGCCGGCGTTGACCCGGTCCTTGCGATAAATGATCTCCAGCGTCCGCGGCCCGGTCTGCTCGATGCGGTCGAACAGGCGGTGATCGGGCACGCCGTCAAGGTCGCGATCGACCTCGACCACCACCGCTTTGTCCTGCGCCTTGGCGATCAGCTCGCGCGTCGGTTCGTTGGCGATCAGCCGGCCGTGGTTGATGATCGCGATGCGGTCGCACAATTGCTCGGCTTCCTCGAGGTAGTGGGTGGTCAGCACCACCGTCACGCCCTGCCGGTTGAGGCCGCGGACATAGTCCCACAATTGCTGGCGAAGCTCGATGTCGACCCCCGCCGTCGGCTCGTCGAGCACCAGGATCGGCGGCGAATGGACCATCGCCTTGGCCACCAGCAGCCGCCGCTTCATGCCGCCCGACAGGGTCCGCGCATACGCGTCGGCCTTGTCGGTCAGGCGCACCGCGGCGAGCAAGGCGTCGGTGATCCGCGCGGCCTTGGGCACGCCGTACAGCCCGGCCTGGAGTTCCAGCGCCTCGCGCGGAGTGAAGAACGGGTCGAACAGGATTTCCTGGGGTACGATGCCGATCGACTTTTTGGCGTTGCGCGGGTGCCGGTCGATGTCGAACCCCCACACCGTCGCGCTGCCGCTGCTTTTCACCACCAGCCCGGCAAGGATGTTGATCAGCGTCGACTTGCCGGCGCCGTTGGGGCCGAGCAGCCCGAAAATCTGGCCGCGGGGGACATCGAAGCTGACCGCGTCGAGCGCGCGCGTGCCGGCCGCGGCATAGGTCTTCGACAGCGAGTCGATTCGGATGGCGGGGGCGGCGTCGGTCATGATTTGCGCATAGCCGGGCAAGGTCCGGGGCGAAAGGCGCGCACCGGGCTAAGGCGGATCGTCACCGTGACTGGTTATTTCAGCGTTTACCGTCGACATCACCCCTGCCGCAATCTCCGAGCAGGATGGCGGCACGAACTCTCGTTGCGCCGCAGCGCTCATAGTCACGAAGCACGGTTAAATTCGCGTTGGGGAGACTTATTGAGCAGATTCGCAAAGTCCGAAACCGATAAGGATGCCATCCAGTTCGGAGGACATTGTGACAAGATTTCATACCCTTGCGGCGCTTGCCGCCATTACCCTGACGACGCCTGTTTTTGCCGCTCCTTCTCCCACGCTCGCGAACGCGGACGGTGGGGGCAAGACGGTGATCCTGTCGCCGCTCAACTTCATCAACGACACCGATTTGAACTTCGGCGACGTCGTGCTGCCGACCGGCTCGTCCGGCTCGGTGACCATCGATCCCGACCCCACGGTGACCACCTTCATGAGCGCGATCGGCGTCCAGCCGATCCCGACCTCGGTCCCGACCCGCGGGCTGATGATCGGCGCCGGCTCGGCCAACATGGACGTCTCGGTCCAGACCAGCTTCCCCAACGCGCTCTACCTTGGCGGCAACCCGCTGGCGGCGGCGCTGCCGGTCGCGCTCAACGTCAACGCCACCGCGGTGTCGCCCAACACCTACACCTACACGATCGATTCGGGTCAGGCGTTCCAGGTGTTCATCGGCGGGACGGTCAACATCCCGGTCAATACCGTCGATGGCGCTTACTCGAATACCTACACCGTCACCGCCACTTATCCGTAACGGCCCTGTTTCCGCGCACTCGCGCGGATGCATGATGGATTGAAGCGGGGGAGCGTCCTTGTTAGGGCGCTCCCCATGCTTGCACCGCCCGAAACCATCGTCGTCAAGACCCTCAGGATTGCATGCGACGGATCGGGCGAAGTGTCCGCCGCGCTCGGCCACCCACGCGTCTATCTCCACATCGACGACAATGGCTATGTCGATTGCGGCTATTGCGACCGGCGTTTCGTGCTCGAAGGCGGCCCCGCCCATCAGCCCACGGCGAGCGGCGCGCCGCCCCATTCGAGCACGCAGGACAACAGCTCCTCGTGAGCGCCGATCCGCGCAGCTTTCTCTACCGCGGCGAGCTCGACCCCGACGGCGCCCAGCGCCTCGCCGCCCGCCATTTAGCGCGCCGCGACGACGGCGAACTCTACCTCCAATACCGCGTGTCGGAAGCGTTCGGCTTCGACGATGGGCGGCTCAAGACCGCCGATTACCACAGCGATTCGGGCTTCGGTCTGCGCGGCGTCAGCGGCGAGACCACCGGCTTTGCCCACGCCAACGAAATCAGCGAGGCGGCGATCGATCGCGCCGCTTTGACCCTGTCGCTGCTCGATCCGGCCAAGGGCGCGCCCGCGCCGCCGCCACCGCGCACCAACCGCGCGATGTATGGCGCCGACGATCCGCTTGCCGCCATCCCGTTCGCCCGCAAGGTCGCTTTGTGCCAGGACATCGACGCCGCCGCCCGCGCCCGCGAT
>JANLQS010000065.1:0-14115 GCA_031367995.1 Sphingomonas sp. | reverse complement strand
GCTGATCACTTTCAACACCGTGTTCTGGACCCTGTTCGAGCAGGCCGGCTCCTCGCTGACCCTGTTCGCCGACCGCAACACCGATTTGAGCGTGTTCGGGCTGTTCAGCATCTCCGCCGGGCAGACGCAGTTCTTCAACGCTGCGTTCATCGTCCTCCTCGCGCCCCTGTTCTCGATGATGTGGAACGGCATGGCGCGAAAGGGGATCGAGCCGACCATCCCGATCAAGTTCGGCATCGCGCTTGTCGGCGTCGGCGCGGGCTTCATGTTCCTCGTCTGGGGCACGCAGTTCGCCGGACCCGACTTCAAGGTCGGCCTGTGGTGGCTGGCCGGACTATACTTGATCCACTCGATCGCCGAACTGTGCATTTCGCCGGTGGGACTCAGCATGATCACCAAGCTGTCGATCGCGCGCATCGTCGGGATGATGATGGGCGTGTGGTTCCTGTCGATCGCGGTGGCGCAATATGTCGCCGGCGTGGTGGCGCAATTCGCCTCGGTGGAGACGGTCGGCGGGCAGGTCACCAACCTGCAGGTCAGCCTCAACACCTATGTCGGGGTGTTCACCACCATCGGCTGGGTGGCGATGGCCATTGGCGTGCTGCTGCTGCTGCTCGCATGGCCGCTCAAGAAGCTGATGCATGGCGTGAAGTGAGGCGAGGGGGCGCGTCCGCGGCCACGCGGGCGCGCCCACCCATGCCGGCGATGCTGGTTTGGTTAAGCCTTCGGCGCTAGTCCTTTGCCCATGACTCGCAAATTCTTCGGTACCGACGGCATTCGCGGGCGCACCAACACGCCCCCGCTGACGGCCGAGATCGCGCTGCGCGTCGGCCAGGCGGCGGGGACCCACTTCCTGCGCGGCGATCACCGCCACCGCGTCGTCATCGGGAAGGACACGCGCCTCAGCGGCTACATGATGGAATCGGCGATGGTCGCCGGCTTCACCTCGGTCGGCATGGACGTCGTTTTGCTGGGGCCGATGCCGACCCCGGCGGTGGCGATGCTGACGCGGTCGATGCGCGCCGATCTGGGGGTGATGATCTCCGCCAGCCACAATCCGTTTGAGGACAATGGCATCAAGCTGTTCGGGCCCGACGGCTATAAATTGTCGGACGAGGACGAGTTGGCGATCGAAACTTTATTGTTCACCACGCCGACGCTGGTCGCGCCCGACAAGATCGGCCGGGCCAAAAGGATCGACGACGCCAAGGGCCGCTACGTTCACTTCGCCAAATCGACCTTCCCCGACCGGCTGCGGCTCGACGGGGTCAAGGTGGTGATCGATTGCGCCAACGGCGCCGCCTATCAGGTCGCGCCCGAGGCGCTGTGGGAGCTGGGCGCCGAGGTCATCTCGATCGGGACGCACCCCAATGGCACCAACATCAACGACGGCTGCGGCTCGACTTCGCCGCAGCTGCTGCGCGAAACGGTCGTCGCCAGCGGCGCGGCGATCGGGCTGGCGCTCGACGGCGACGCCGACCGCCTGATCGTGGTCGACGAAACCGGAACGCTAGTCGACGGCGACCAATTGATGGCGCTGATTGCCTTGAGCCAGCACCGCGCCGGGCGGCTCAAGGGCGGCGGGGTGGTGGCGACGGTGATGTCCAATCTGGGGCTTGAGCGGAAGCTGGCGAGCGAGGGACTGACGCTCCACCGCACCCAGGTCGGCGACCGCTACGTGCTGGAGGCGATGCGCCGCCTTGGTTGCAACGTCGGCGGCGAGCAATCGGGGCACATCATCCTGACCGACCATGCAACCACCGGCGACGGGCTGGTCGCGGGCCTGCAGATCCTCGCCGCGATGGTCGAGGAAGGCCGGCCGGCCAGCGACTTGCTGCGCCAGTTCGATCCGGTCCCGCAATTGCTCAAGAACGTCCGCTTCGCCGGCGGCTAGCCGCTCGACGACGCTGCGGTCAAGGCGGCCATCGCCGGGGCTGAGCAGGAACTCGACGGGCGCGGCCGGCTGGTCATCCGCAAATCGGGCACCGAGCCCCTGATCCGGGTCATGGCCGAAGGCGACGACGCGGCGCTGGTCGAGCGCCTGGTCGACGGAATTTGCGACGCGGTCGCGGCGGCGACGTGAAACCTGCGCGCATCCTGATCATCGCCGGGTCGGACTCGGGCGGGGGCGCGGGCATCCAGGCGGACATCAAGACCATCACCATGCTCGGCGGCCATGCGATGACCGCGATCACCGCCGTCACCGCGCAGAACACGCAGGGCGTCAGTGCGGTTCACCCGATCCCGGCCGAGACGATCATCGCCCAGATCGACGCGGTGATCGACGATCTGGGCGTCGACGCGGTCAAGATCGGAATGATCGGATCGCCATTCGCCGCGCTGCACATCGCCGCCCGGCTCGAGTCGCTGGAAAATGTGCCGATCGTGTTCGACCCGGTGATGGCCGCGACCAGCGGCGCCAGCCTGGCCGACGATGCGACCATCGCCGCGTTCGGCCGGCTGATGGACGTCGCCACTTTGTGCACCCCCAATTTGCCCGAGCTGAAGCGGCTGACCGGCGAAGAGGACGAGGTCGGCGGAGCGCTGAAGCTGGTCGGCAAGCATCGCTGCGCGGTGCTCATCAAGGGCGGGCACGAGGAAGGTGACGCCCTGGCCGACGCGCTGATCGAGGAAGACAATATGACCAGCTGGCAGGGCCAGCGGATCAACACCGCGTCGAACCACGGCACCGGCTGTACCCTGGCCAGTGCGATCGCTTTCTACCTCGGCAGCGGACTCGGGCTGACCCAGGCGGTCGAACGGGCGCGATTGTTCGTGCGCATGGCACTGCATTCGGCGCCGGGCTTGGGACTCGGTCACGGGCCGTTGGGTCAACAATTGGTGCGGCTCGATACCGGGCTTGGCCTGCGGCTCAACCAGGTGACGGTGACAGGCAAGGATTATGCCAAGATGGTCGACTTCTACAGCCGCCTCGGGTTGCACCAGATCGTCGATTCGCCGGAGAGCAATTACGCGCGATTCGAGACCGACGGCGGGGCGACCTTCTCGATCCAGATCGACGCCGAGGAGACCATCGGTGAGTCCACTGCGGTCTATTTCGAGTGCGACGACCTCGACGAGCGGGTCGAGCGCCTCGCCCGCTCCGGAATCCCGTTCGAGCACGGCCCGCGCAACCAGCCGTGGATGTGGCGCGAAGCCCGGCTGCGCGACCCGGCGGGGAATACGGTGTTCATCTACCAGGCCGGCGAAGCACGCCGCTTCCCGCCGTGGCGGATGGACAGCGAATAGCAGAATCGGGGTTCCCGCCTTCGCGGGAATGACGAATAAGGGGCGGCCATGAAACGTCCCTGCTTCAAGCTTGAACTGCCGTTCCCGACGCCGCTCGCCGGGGTTGACGAGGCCGGGTGCGCGCCGTTGGCGGGGCCGGTGGTCGCCGCGGCCGTGGTGCTCAACCGCGAGAAATTCCCGCGCGGCATCGACGATTCGAAGAAGCTGCCGATCGAGGCGCGAGAGGCGATCTTCGGCCGGCTCCAGAAAGTCGCGCGGATCGGGGTTGGCATCGCCTCGGTCGAGGAAATCGAGCAGCTCAACATCTATTGGGCGCGGATGCTGGCGATGAGCCGCGCGGTCGAGGCGCTGGGGTTTGAACCGGCGTGGGTGCTGGTCGACGGCAACGCCACCCCGCGCTGGCAGCGGCCGTCGAAGGCGATCGTCGCGGGCGACGCCAAGTGCCGATCGATCGCCGCCGCGTCGATCGTCGCCAAGGTCACCCGCGACCGCATCATGGCCGACCACGCGCGGACCTGGCCGGGCTATGGGTGGGAGACCAACCGCGGCTATCCGACGCCCGAGCATATCCGCGCATTGGACCGCTTCGGCCTGACCCCGCTGCATCGCCGGACGTTCGCCCAGGTGCGCGAACGCTATGAGGTGGAGATGCCATTGCCGCTGAATCTGCCGGCCTGAGTCTTCCGAGTCACACCACTAGGGATTGAGTCCGGACGGAGCGCCGGTCTCAATATATGGTGTTTGCGCGCTATTGGATTCCTTTTGTTCTCCGCTGCTTGGATGGCGCGGTTCGCACGCCGTCGCTTGACCCCGACTCGCCGCTGACTCACTTGGGGAGCCAAGAGCAGGGGGAATTCTAGTGACGATGATCGTTCCGATCGGGGAGACTGTGGGCGCCACGCGCCCGCGCACTAGTCCGGTGAAGCAAAAGACGCTGCCGCTTGACAGTATCATCGAGGGCGACTGCATTGCCGCAATGGCACGACTGCCGGCCAAGTCGGTCGACATGATCTTCGCCGACCCGCCGTATAATCTTCAGTTGCAGGGCGACCTGTTCCGGCCCGAGGGCGGGCGGGTCGATGCGGTCGACGACGCCTGGGACAAGTTCGAAAGCCTCGCCACCTATGACGATTTCACCCGCGAGTGGCTGGCCGAGGCACGGCGCATCCTCAAGGATAACGGCTCGATCTGGGTGATCGGCAGCTACCATAACATCTACCGCGTCGGCGCGCTGCTGCAGGACGCCGAATTCTGGATCTTGAACGACATCGTCTGGCGCAAGGCCAATCCGATGCCCAATTTCCGCGGCACCCGCTTTACCAATGCGCATGAGACATTGCTGTGGTGCGCCAAGGACGAGAAAGCGCGCTACACCTTCAACTATCACGCGATGAAAGCGCTCAACGACGATTTGCAGATGCGATCGGACTGGGTGCTGCCGATTTGCGGCGGGGCCGAGCGGGACAAGGGCGACGACGGCCACAAGGCCCACCCGACGCAGAAGCCCGAGGCGTTGCTGTATCGCATCCTGCTCGCCTGCACCAAGCCGGGCGACGTCGTGCTCGATCCGTTCTTCGGCACCGGCACGACCGGCGCGGTGGCGCGGCGGCTGGGACGGCGGTGGATCGGGATCGAGCGCGAGCGCGATTATGTGAAGGTCGCCACCGCGCGGATCGCGGCGACGCTGCCGCTCGACGAGAGCGCGATGACGGTGATGGCCGACAAGAGGTCGGCCCCGCGCGTGGCGTTCGGGCTGCTGGTCGAAAGCGGGCTGATCGCGCCGGGAGCGCGGCTGAGCGACGCCAAGCGCCGCTGGTCGGCCGAAGTGCGCGCCGACGGGTCGGTCAAGTGCGACCTTCATGCCGGGTCGATCCACAAGGTCGGCGCCGCGCTGCAGGGTGCACCGAGTTGCAACGGCTGGACCTTCTGGCACGTCGAGGAAGGCGGCAAGCTGGTCGACATCGACACGTTGCGCCAGCGGCACCTCGCCGCGCTATAGCTGGTCATGCGCACGCTCCTCCGCCCCACCGGCTTCGTCGATTCGCCGTTCGGGCATGATGGCAAGGTCGCTCGGCTGGCGGGCGGACTGACCTGGTTCGCGCAGATCGAGCTGATCCATGGCGATGGCGCGCGCGAACTGGTGCCGGTCGACGGAATTGACGGGCGGCTCGATGACGCGATGCGCGCCGACTGGACGCGGCTGACCGCCGCGCGGGTGCCGCTCCAGCTGGGGCCGCGCACCATCCGGCTCGACCAGCCGCAGGTGATGGGAATCGTCAATGCCACGCCCGACAGTTTCTCCGATGGCGGCCAATATGCCGACGCTGGCGCGGCGGCCGAGGCCGGAGCGGCGATGACGGCGGCGGGGGCGGCGCTGATCGACGTCGGCGGCGAATCGACCCGGCCGGGCGCCAAGCCGGTGTGGGAAGGCGACGAGATCGAGCGGGTGTTGCCGATCGTCCAGCAACTCACCGCAAGCGGCACCGCGGTGTCGATCGACACGCGCAAGGCGGCGGTGATGGAGGCGGCGATCGGGGCGGGCGCGGGGCTGGTCAACGACGTCTCGGCGCTGACCTGGGACCCGCGATCGGCCGCGGTCATCGCTGTGGCGGGCGTTCCGGTCATCCTGATGCAAGCCCAGGGCGAACCCGAGACGATGCAGGAGGCGCCGCGCTTTGGCGACGTGCTGGTGGAGGTGTTCGAATGGCTAGAGGCGCGGATCGTCGCGGCCGAGGCGGCGGGGATATCGCGCGACAAAATCCTGATCGACCCCGGCATCGGCTTCGGCAAATCGGTGGCGCACAACCTCGAGCTGATCAACGGGCTGGCGCTGCTCCACGGGCTCGGCTGCGCGATCGTCGTCGGGGCCAGCCGCAAGCGGATGATCGGCGCGCTGGCCAACGAGGCGCCGGCCGATCGGCGGCTGGCCGGCAGCCTGGCGCTGGCGCTGAAAGCGGTCGAGCAGGGCGCGCAGATCGTCCGCGTCCATGACGTCCCGGAAACGGTGCAGGCGCTCAAGATCTGGCGCGGCCTGCGCGACCAGGCGCTGACCCCGCGGGGTTAGGCGGCGGTGTCTATGCCGAGTTCGCCGAGCTTGCGGTAGAGAGTCGAGCGGCCGATGCCGAGGCGACGGGCGACTTCGGTCATGCGGCCGCGGTAATGGCCGATGGCGAGGCGGATGATGTCGGCCTCGATCTCCTCGAGGCTGCGCAAATGCCCGTCCTGGCGATAGAGGGTGACTTGCGGGGCGCCCGACAGTGCCGCCTCGGTCGAGGTCTTGCCGATGTCGGGCGAGACGTCGCTGACCCGCTGTGTGAAGCGCGACTGGATGGCGATGTGCGGGAAGTCCTCGGCGGTCAGGGCGGTCTCGTCCCCCTGCAGCGCGGCGCGGAACAGCACGCCGGCAAGCTGGCGGACGTTACCCGGCCAGCCGTAGCGCATCAGCACCGCGAGCGCGTCGTTGCCGATCGACAGCGCCCGCATCCCCGGCTCCGAAGTGAAGCGGTTGAGCAGATGACGAACCAGCGCCGGAATGTCGCCGCTGCGGTCGCGCAGTGGAGGGATATTGACGGTGGTGACGCCCAGCCGCTCGGCCAATTGGGGATCGAAATCGTCGGGCAACGGACGGCTGGCGGTGGCGATGATCCGCACGTCGACCGAATTGGACCCGTTGCAGCCAACCGGGCGCACTTCGCCGGTGGCCAAGACGCGGTCGAGCAACAGCTGGGTGTCGGCCGGAAGCGCGCCGACCTCGTCGAGCAGCAACGTCCCGCCATCGGCCTCGACCAGCCGGCCGACCTTTTCGGCGAAGGCGCCGGCGAAGGCGCCGGGGACATGGCCGAACAATTCGCTGTCGATGATGTTGGCCGGCACCGCCTTGCAGTCGAGCGTCAGCAGCGGGCCGCGGGCGCGCAGGCTGGCCGAATGGATCGCGCGGGCGAAGGTTTCCTTGCCGCTGCCGGGCTCGCCGACGATGAGGATCGGCAGGCGGTTGCGGGCGCCCTTGGCGGCAACCGCCAGCGCGGCGCGGAAATCGGGTGCGGCGCCGACCAGCTCGTCGAGCGGCAGGTCGCGGGCCATCTTCTCGCTCATCGGCGCGAGCTCGCCACCGGCGCGGCGGCGGTCGGTTTGAGCATCGAGCGCGTCCAGCAACCGTTCGGGGGCGACCGGCTTGGCGAGATAATCGGAGGCGCCGGCGCGCATTGCGTCGACCGCCAGGCTGATCGACCCGGCATCGGCGAGAACGATGACCGACAAATCGGGCGCGGCGCTGCGGAGAGCGGCGATCAGCGCCGGGCCTTCGGCCTCGGTCCAGCTCGACAGGATCGCGGCGCGGACCTCGCGGCCGTGGGGGCCTTGCAGCAAGCCGAGCGCGGTTTCGGAGTCCGCGGCGCCGACCACGGTCCACCCCGCGCGCGAGGCAATGGCCGACAAATGCCGTCGCTCATTGGCGTCGGCATCGACCAGCAGCAGCGATCGCAATCCCGCTTCACCCACGATGTGGTTCCCCTTATCGCTGGAGAGCGTAGGGAAGAGGGATGAAAAGCGGGTTAAAGTCGCCACAAAAGCGCTTGGGCGCGAGGCGCGGGCTTGGTAAGACCCGCGCCGAGAGTGACTTGAACCCAAGGGGATTTCGATGGCGGCCAACAAGGCGGATCACACCGCGACCGAGATGGACTATCCGGCGCACGAGAAGAATTACACCAGCTTTCTCAAGCTGCTGAAGTGGGCGATCGTGGTCGTCGCGATCATCGCCGCGGTCGTCATCTACATTATCGGCAATTGATCGCCTGGACGGAGGGCCGCACGGGCATGAAGATCGCGGTCTTCAAGGAAGCCGACGGCGAGCCGCGGGTCGCCGCGATTCCGGAAACGGTCAAGAAGTTCATCGCGCTCGGCGCGAGCGTCGCAATCGAGCGCGGGGCAGGGCTGCGCGCTTCGATCGCCGATGCCGATTACGTAGCCGCCGGGGCGCACCTCGGCGGCCGCGCGGAGGTGCTCGACGGGGCGGGAATCCTGCTTGTCGTCGAAGGGCCCGAGGCGAAGTCGCTGAGCGGTGCCGCCACGGGCGCGCTGCTGGTCGGGGCGCTCGATCCGGTGCGGCGCGGCGAGGCGGTTGCGGGCTATGCCAAGGCCGGGCTGGAGGCGCTGAGCATGGAGTGGATGCCGCGCATCACCCGCGCCCAGTCGATGGACATCTTGTCGTCGCAGTCGAACCTCGCCGGCTACAAAGCGGTGATCGACGCCGCCGCCGCTTACGGCCGCGCCTTCCCGATGATGATGACCGCCGCCGGCACGGTCAGCGCCGCCAAATTGTTCGTGATGGGCGTCGGCGTCGCCGGGCTGCAGGCGATCGCCACCGGCCGCCGCCTCGGCGCGCAGGTCAGCGCGACCGACGTGCGTTCCGCCACCAGGGAACAGATACAGTCATTGGGCGCCAAGCCGATCTTCGTCGAGGGCATCGCCGGCATCGAAGGCGAGGGCGCGGGCGGCTACGCCGGCGAGACCAGCCCCGAATATCAGGCGGCGCAGGCCGAACTGGTGTCGGGCCATATCGCCAAACAGGACATCGTCATCACCACCGCGCTGATCCCCGGAAAACCGGCGCCGCGGCTGATCAGCGACGCCCAGGTCGCCTCGATGCGGAGCGGAAGCGTGATCGTCGACCTCGCCGCCGAAGCCGGCGGCAACGTCGAAGGCATGGTCGCGGGCGGCAGTATCGAGCGGCATGGCGTGACAATCATCGGCGCGGTGCAGCTGGCGCGGAGCCTGGCGGCGGATTCCTCGGCGCTCTACGCCCGCAACCTGTATAATTTCCTCAGTGCCTTCTGGGACAAGGAGACGGGCCAGCCCGTGCTGCCCGACGACGACGCCATCGTCAGCGCAATCCGCCTGACCAAAAGCGGGGCGGTCGTGCACGACCGGCTGAAAGGCTAATCCCGTCAGGACTTAGGGAACTTCGGGATGTTGGTAAGGCGGATCGCTGATGGCGGGGTCAGCGAGCGACTTACGCCAGACACACAAACTGGCGGCCGACGCGCCTCCGCCGACCGCCAGAACCGTTAAATCTCAAGCCGCAGCCAGCGAAGGCCGCCGCTTGCCGGGATTATCCCTGGCCGCCGGCGCCGTACCAGCCGCTGCCGAGAATCCAGCTCCAGAAGCCGCGATTGGGCTTGGTTTGCTTGGTCATTTTCATCCCCTGTGTCCCACGACGACTCGCGTCGCCAACAGAGGATGTTAACCATAATCGATATGGTTATCAAATGATTTACGAATTTACGCCGCGCGGCCCTTAGCGGCCAGGTTAAGCCGGCGCTGCAATCCTTCATAACTTGTTGGACGGCCGATCAAATAGCCTTGCGCCGCGTCGCACTTCATGGCGATGAGTGCATCCAGGGTGGCGCGGTTCTCGACGCCCTCCGCGACGACCGTGCGGCCGAGCGAGTGGGCGAGGGCGATGGTCGATTTGACCATCAGCAGGTCGCTGCGGGTGTCGTTCATCGCCTTGATGAAGCCCTGGTCGATCTTGATCTCGCTGGCCGGGACCTTCTTCAGATAGTCGAGGGTCGACATGCCGGTGCCATAATCGTCGATCGAAATCGTCACGCCGAGGTCGCGCAGGCGGATTAGCGGATCGAGGTCGGATCCGTCATTGGCCAGCGCCGCGGTTTCGGTCAGTTCGAGCGTCAGGTGCGAAGGATCGAGTCGATGTTCTTCGAGCAGGTCGCGGACCTCGCCCGGCAGGGTCCGGCGCGACAGCGTCCGGGCCGACAGGTTGACCGAGACGTTGAAGGGCGTGCCAGCGCGGTTGATGCCGGCCGCGGTGGCGATCGCGCGGTCGAGCATGAACAGCGTCAGCCGATCGATCCGGCCGTGCTGCTCGGCGGCGGTGATGAACTCGTGCGGGCTGATCGGACCCTTTTCCGGGTGAGTCCAGCGCGCCAGCGCCTCGGCGCCGCGGATGATCCCGGAGGCAAGATCGAGCTGGGGCTGATAGGCGACCCACACTTCGCCGCGATCGATCGCCTGATCGAGCTGGGCGAGGAGCGACAGGCGCCAATTCTCGTCCTTGAACCGCTCGGGGTCATGATATTTCCACTTGAGCCCTTCGGACGCGGCCTCGTCGGCGGCGACCAAAGCGCTGCCCAGCCGGTTGGCGACCGTCCGCCCGCTGCCGATTTCGACGCCGAAGGCGATGGCGATGTCATAGCTGGTCTTGCCGATCCGCGCCGGGCTGCGAAACAAAGCGTGGAGCGCCTCGACATGGTGGCCGACGGCAATTCCGGGCTCGGCGAGCCAGGCGAAGATGCCCTCGTCGCCCTGGTAGATCGGCGTCTTCGAGGTACCGACCCCAAGGCGGGAGACGATCTGCGCCACCAGCGCCTGCTCGTCGGCCGCGGTCAGCGTCGCGGCCAGTTGCGGGTAGTTGAGCAGCCGCGCGACGATCAAGGCCCGGTCGCCGCTCTGCCGCCGGGCTTTGAGCGCATTGATGTTGGGCAGGCCGCTGCCCGAATTGATGTACCCGCTGGCGCGGTAACGCCGCCAGCCGACCACCGCGCCGGTGGCGACCAGCACGAACAGCCCCGGGACGATGTCGAAGAACCAGTGAAACCGTTCGCTGATCACCGGGATCACCGACACGCCGATTCCGCCGATGGTCAGCAGTGCAATCTGCCCGCGCGTCCGCGGCATGCGCAGCGCGCTGGCCGCGATCAACAGGCCGAGCAGCATCGCCGGGAGCCAGCCGAGGTCGATCGGCCGACCGAGTTTGAGCGTTTCGGCGGCGTAGATATGGGTGAAGACCCCGCCGTAGCGGCCGCGCCCCGGAAGGGTAACCTGATCGCCCAGCGACAATGCGGTCTGCCCGATGATGACGGTCTTTCCCGCCAGACGGTTAAGGTTCGCCCGCCCGGTCAGCACGTCATAGGCGCTGAGCCGCGGGATCGAGCTGAGGCGAAAGCGATAGTCGATTGGGAATTGCGTTTCGGGCTTGTCCTCCATCCCGGCCATCAAGGCCGAGAAGGTGGGATAGGTCCGGCCATCGGCGACGGTGGCGTAGGGCGCCTTCCACACGGCCATGGCATAATTGAAATAGACGCTGATGCTGGCGACGGTCGCGCGGCTGCGGAACAGCTCAATCGGCTGCTTGGCGACGCGCTCGCCGGTCCAGTCGCCCAGACGCGCCCTGATCGGCAGCACGACCTTGCCCGACCGTGCCAGCGCCTCGGCGAACAGTTGGTCCTCCGCCGGGGTGGTGGGAAAGTCGTAGCTGAGGTCGATCAGGATTCGCTTGGCGCCGGCATGGTCGATCTTGTCGAGCATCGCCGCCTGAACCGACCGCTTCCACGGCCACGAACCGCCCATCCGCTGGCTGTGGTCGTCGATCTCGACCAGCACGATGTCGCCGCTGGCGTTGATCGGGTTCACATTGTTGCGCGCGACCCGCAGCATGTCCTCGACGACTTCGCCCATGCCGACGAGACCGAACAGCAGGCCGAGCACGCCGATCACGCCAAGCGTGCGCCCCATGCGCTGCTGGTCGGTCAGGCGGGCCGTGTCGCCCCCTGCGCGCTTCGCTTTCCCGTTCATGCCCGGGACGATGCCCGAAAAAGGTTAGGAAAGAGGAAACCGCGCGGCGATTAACCGGCCCCAAGCGGCTCGCGCCGTGCCGCCCCCTCGACAGCCGCCGCCGCGCTTGCCACAACGCGCCGCGAAGGGGGACGACCCGATGGACTTCATCTCGATCCTGTCGATTTTCGTGCTGGCCTGTTTCGTCGGCTATTTCGTGGTGTGGTCGGTGACCCCGGCGCTGCACACGCCGCTGATGAGCGTGACCAATGCCATTTCCAGCGTGATCATCGTCGGCGCATTGATCGCCGCGGCGGCCCCCCCCATCGCGGGGGCAGGCTCGGGAAGCGCGCCGTCGAAATGGCTCGGATTAGCAGCGGTGGCGCTGGCCAGCGTCAATATCTTCGGCGGCTTCGCGGTGACCGCGCGGATGCTGGCGATGTACAAGAAAAAGGAGCGCTAGGATGGAGGCCGCCGTCGCGACCCCGGCCTGGGTGCTGATCGCCTACCTGATCGCCGGTATCTGCTTCATCATCGCACTGCGCGGCTTGTCGAGTCCGGCAACGAGTCAGCGTGGCAACCGCTTCGGCATGGCGGGGATGGCAATTGCGGTCGTTACGACGCTGGTAAGTCATTACCGATCAACGCAGATCTGCCTTACTCCGCCAGCCAACGACCCCAATTACTTGTCTCACTGTTCCGTGCCGGGCAATGAAATCAACTTGCTGATGATTGCTGCCGCAATCGCCGTCGGCGGAGCGATCGGGCTGGTCACCGCGCGCCGCATCCAGATGACGGCGATGCCGCAATTGGTCGCGGCGTTCCACAGCCTGGTCGGGCTGGCCGCGGTGCTGGTCGGGGCGGCGGCGTTCCTCAATCCGGCGGCATTCCATATCGTCGATGCGGCGGGGGCGATCCTGCCGGTCAGCCGGGTCGAAATGGGCCTCGGCGTGGCGATCGGCGCGATCACATTCTCGGGCTCGGTGATCGCCTTCCTCAAGTTGAACGGCAATATGTCGGGGGCGCCGATCCTGCTGCCGCTGCGGCATGTCATCAATCTGGGCCTGCTGGTCGCGATCCTCGGGCTGATCGCTTATTTCACCCAGGATCAGGCGCCGTGGATATTCTGGACCGTCACCGCGCTCGCCTTCGCCATCGGCTTCCTGCTGATCATCCCGATCGGCGGGGCCGACATGCCGGTCGTGATCTCGATGCTCAATAGTTACTCGGGCTGGGCGGCGGCAGCGATGGGCTTTACCCTCCACAACAGCGCGATGATCATCACCGGCGCTTTGGTCGGAAGCTCGGGCGCGATCCTCAGTTACATCATGTGTCGGGCGATGAACCGCAGCTTCATCTCGGTCATCGCCGGCGGCTTCGGCGCGGTCGCCGGCGGCCCTGCAGCGGAGGCGATCGACCGCCCCTACAAGCGCGGGTCGGCCGAGGATGCGGCGTTCCTGCTGCAGCAGGCCGACAGCGTCATCATCGTGCCCGGCTACGGCATGGCGGTGGCCCAGGCGCAGCACGTGCTGCGCGAAATGGCCGACCAGCTCAAGAAGCAGGGCGTCAGCGTCAAATATGCCATCCATCCGGTCGCGGGGCGCATGCCGGGGCACATGAACGTGCTGCTGGCCGAGGCCAACGTCCCTTATGACGAGGTGTTCGAGCTGGAGGACATCAACAGCGAATTCGCGCAGGCCGATGTCGCCTTCGTGATTGGCGCCAACGACGTCACCAATCCCGCCGCCAAGACCGACAAGACGTCGCCAATCTACGGTATGCCGGTGCTCGACGTGGAGAAGGCACGGACCGTCCTGTTCATCAAGCGGTCGATGGGCGGGGCGGGTTACGCCGGGGTCGATAACGAGCTATTTTATCGCGACAATACGATGATGCTCCTGTCCGACGCGAAAAAGATGGTCGAGGAGATCGTTAAAGCCTTGGGTTAACCGGTTTATCCGGTTACGCCTGATGCCAATGTTTCTGGGTTCAAGCCCCCAGCCGGTCGCCCCGGCATGGGCGCGTCCGGCGGAGGGGTGATGAAGAAGCTTGGCATTATCGGCGGGATCAGCTGGTCCTCGACCGCGCTCTATTACGAGACCATCAACAAGGGCGTGGCGCAGCGCCTTGGCGGCCTGTCGAGCGCGCCGCTGCTGATCGACAGCCTGGACCTGGCGCCGGTCGCCCGCTTCCAGCAGGCCGAGGAGTGGAACACGGTCGCCCACATCGCCGCCGATTCGGCGCGGCGGCTGGAGCAGGGCGGGGCGGACGGCATCCTCATCGCCTCCAACACCATGC
>JANLQS010000063.1:0-2941 GCA_031367995.1 Sphingomonas sp. | reverse complement strand
TTGCTCGTCCAATCGGGCAAGCCGGTCGGGGTGTTTCGCACCCATGCCGACGCGCCGCGCGTGCTTATCGCCAACTCCAACCTCGTCCCCAAATGGGCGACGTGGGAGAAGTTCAACGAACTCGATCGCCTCGGGCTGATGATGTACGGGCAGATGACCGCCGGGTCGTGGATTTACATCGGCACGCAGGGCATCGTCCAGGGCACGTTCGGGACCTTCGCCGAAATGGGCCGCCAGCATTATGGCGGCGACTTGTCGGGCAAGTGGATATTGACCGCCGGCCTCGGCGGGATGGGCGGCGCGCAGCCGCTCGCCGCGGTCATGGCTGGCGCGCATTGCATCGCCGTCGAGGTCCAGGAAAGTTCGATCGAAAAGCGTCTCGCCACCCGCTACCTCGACCGTAGCGCGCGGAGCATCGATGAGGCGCTGGAGATCATTCGAACCGCCACGGTACCGACTTCGGTCGGGCTCATTGGCAACGCCGCCGAAATCCTCCCCGAAATGGTCGCGCGGGGAATCCGCCCCGACGCCGTCACCGACCAGACCAGCGCCCACGACCCCGCCAACGGTTACTGCCCCGCCGGCTGGAGCGTCGCCAAATGGCAGGAAATGCGTGAGCGCGACCCGGCCGCCGTCGCCACCGCCGCCCGCCACTCGATGGCGGCCCATGTCGAGGCGATGCTGGCGTTCAAGGCGGCCGGCATTCCGACCTTCGATTACGGCAACAACATCCGCCAGGAGGCGTTCGACGACGGCGTTGCGAACGCCTTCGACTTCCCCGGCTTCGTCCCCGCTTACGTCCGGCCCCTGTTCTGCCGCGGCATCGGCCCGTTCCGCTGGGTCGCGCTGTCGGGCGATCCGGAAGACATCTACCGCACCGACCAGCGCGTGAAAGAACTCATCCCCGACGACGCCCACCTCCACCGCTGGCTCGACATGGCGCGCGACCGCATCGCCTTCCAGGGCCTGCCCGCGCGCATCTGCTGGGTCGGACTGGGGCAGCGCCACCGCTTGGGCCTCGCCTTCAACGAGATGGTACGTGACGGCGAAGTCAGCGCGCCGTTCGTCATCGGCCGCGACCATCTCGACTCGGGCTCCGTCGCCTCGCCCAATCGCGAAACCGAAAGCATGAAGGACGGCAGCGACGCGGTCTCCGACTGGCCGCTCCTCAACGCCCTCCTCAACACCGCCAGCGGCGCGACCTGGGTCTCGCTCCACCACGGCGGCGGCGTCGGCATGGGCTATTCGCAGCACGCCGGCATGGTCATCGTCGCCGACGGCACCGACGATGCGGCAAGGCGGCTAGAACGAGTTCTGTGGAACGACCCCGCCACCGGCGTCATGCGCCACGCCGACGCCGGCTATGAAGAGGCTATCGCCTGCGCGAAAGAGCAGGGGCTAGACCTGCCGATGCTTCGCTAGCGCGCCATTCCATCATCGCGGCGAGGCAAATCCTCGTTCCGGGTTTCCGAAGCTCAACCAACGCCCATGATCTGGCGCACCGCGTGATGCCACCATGGCGTATCCCACAGCCCGTGGACGACAATCGCAAACGGCAGGTTGACCGCCAGCCAGATGCCATAGGCCGGGTGCACCGAACGGTTGCGGATGACATCCCATAGGAACATCGGCGCGATCGCCAGCAGTGTGTATAGGTCAGGCCCCATGGGGCTCGCCGGCATGGTCGACGGCAGCCACGGTATCCGATCGATCCCCGCCGGCATCGCCATCACCGTCGCCAGGAACATCATGCGCTTGTGAATTCCGGCATTGCGCCCTCGGGCCTTGAAGGCGATCGCCAGGAATAGCGGGAACAGGATGCCGATGCGCAGTTGCAGCAGCAGGATGTCCTCGACGACCGGAACCGCCTGCTGCAGCTTTTCGCGGACGCCCGGCGGCGCGTGCTGCGCGCCGTTCCACACCTGGTGATACATGGTCGGGACAAGCACGAGCCCAACGATCACCAGCAGCGCCGCCAGCGCATAGCCCAACACCCCGAGCCGCCGATGGAATTCCTGCCGTCCGGTCGCCATCAGCGACGTCTGCGCCAATAAAACGATCAGGAACGAGCCCATCAGCACCGCGTGCAGGTGGAGCACCAACGGGAACGGCGGCCGCGCGCCGGCGCGCACCATGCCGACCTTCATCAGCGAATCCGGGATGAACCCGGCAAGCACGATGGCGATGAACCAGACCGCCATGGTTACGAAGATCCAGCGGTCGATCGCATGCGCTCGCGGAGTTCCAGAAAGGACGTCGGGCCTGCGGTCCGTCACGTTTCGAGTGTCGGCTAGAGTCGCCATGGCAATTACCCCCTTTGCCCGTCGCACGTTCGCGCTGCTTATCATTTCCAGACACAAAGTAGAATGGACCGGGAGCGGACAGGCATTGCCAACCGCCGCCCCGCCGCGCCAAGGACGCTCCATGCGTACCCGCCTCAGCATCTGCGCCCGCAAAGTCCGCTACGCAACGGAGAAGGACGCGACCCTCGCCGCCCTCGTCGCGACGATTGCCCTGCGCTTCTACCGCTGCGACCGCTGCCGCCGCTACCACCTGACCAGCCGCACCAAGGGCAAGTTCATGCCGCGTGCGCGGCGGGCTGGACCCCTGCCTGCGCAGGGGTACAAGGCGCCATGATCATCCTCACCCCCGGCACCGTCACCCTCGACCAGCTCCGCGCCCTATGGGCGGGCGCCCCCGCTCGCCTGTCCGACGACGCCCTCGCCGCGATCGATACCGCCGCCGCCGCGGTCGGCCGCATCGTCGCCTCGGCCAAGACCGTCTATGGCATCAACACCGGCTTTGGCCTGCTCGCCCAGACCCGCATCCCCGCCGACAAGCTCGCCGACCTCCAGCGCAATTTGATCCTCAGCCACAGCTGCGGCCTCGGCGATGCGCTGCCGCGCAACACCGTCCGCATGATGATCATCCTCAAGCTGAT
>JANLQS010000025.1:0-1882 GCA_031367995.1 Sphingomonas sp. | reverse complement strand
GGCCGTCGAGCAAGTGATGGAGGTCACGCAACGCCGCCGACACTGCGTCGACCAGGTCGACCGCCTCGACCTTCAGCCGCACCGCCCCGGCCTCGACCCGCGCCATGTCGAGCAGGTTGGAGATGTAGCGCTCGAGCTTCGAAGCCTCCGCTGCGATCGTCCGCACCAGCGTTTGGTCGGCCGGCGCGTCGGGCTTCAATTCGCCGGCCGAGGCGATGATCGCCGTCAGCGGGGTCCGCAGATCGTGGCCGACCGACGACAGCAAGGCGCCGCGCAGCCGGTCGCGTTCGCGCAACGCCGCCAGTCCGCGCGTCTCGGCTTCAAGCCGCGCCCGCTCGAGCGCCAGCGCGACCTGGTCGATGAGGTTGGCCAGCAGCGCCTCCTGGCCCGGCGCCACCGGCAAGGCGCCGTCGTCGCGCGCCAGCCCGATCGCGGCCAACACCAGCGACGCCGACTTGACCGGCAGGAACAGCCAATCGGCGGCGTCGATCCGCGCCGCGCCGCGCCCGGCCGGTTCGCCCGCGTCCAGCACGAACGCCGCCGCCGCCACATCGCTCGGGGTCAGCTGGCTGGTGCGCGGCGCCATCGCCAGGACATGCGGCGCGCCCGCGCCGGCAACCACCACCGCATTGCATTCGAACAGCGCCGCCAGTTCGCGGGTGGCGACGTCGCCAATGTCCGCTTCGCTCGAACTGGACAGCAATTGCCGGGCGAAACCGGCGATGGTCGCATTGCGCGCGGCATGGTCGGACGCGGCCCGCGCCTGGGTCCGCATGCGCGCCGCCAGCTGGCTCGTCACCACCCCGACAAGGAACAGGATGGCGACCGTCAGCAGGTCGTCGGGGCGGCTGATGCGGAAGGTGTGGACCGGCTCGGTGAAGAAGAAATTATAGGCCAGCGCCGAGGCCACGGCCGCCAGCAGCGCCGGGCGCAGGCCGAACAGGATAGCCGCCGCCAGCACGGGAGGCAAATACAGCATGTCGACCGCCAGCGTCCCCCAGCGCGGGGCGATGACCAATCCGGCGAGCGTCGCCGCGCCGACCATCGCCAGCGTTTCCAGGAGGATGCGCAACACCGCCGCGCCGGTGCGGCGCTCGGCGGCGAAAGCGGGCTCGGCTGCGACGGAGTCGGCGATCGAAAACGGCGTGTTCATGGCCGTCTGTTGCGCCCGCCCGGGCCGCGCGTCGAGAGGCTGGTGCCGATCCTTACGCGCTTCTTGCGGCGGTGCAGCATTTTCCACATGGAATCCTTATGCCGTGCCACGCCACATGAGCGGCATGAACCAAGCTGCCCCCCTTGCCGCCGCCACATCCCACCCTGCCACCGCGGCCGATCCCGAGAACCATACCCCGCAGGGCCGCCTGCCGCTGCTCGCGCTCGGCGCGCTGGGTATCGTGTTCGGCGATATCGGCACGTCGCCCCTCTACGCGCTCAAGGAAAGCTTCGTCGGGCCGCACCCGCTGGCAGTCGATCCGCTGCACATCTTCGGCGTGCTGTCGTTGGTGTTCTGGACGCTGATGATGATCGTCACCGTCAAATATGTGCTGATCGCGATGCGCGCCGACAATCATGGCGAGGGCGGCTCGTTCGCCTTGCTCTCCTTGCTCTCGCGCAGCCTGCCGCAGCGGCGCTGGACCAAGGGGCTGGTGCTGCTCGGCGTGCTCGCCACCTCGCTGTTCTATGGCGACGCCATCATCACCCCGGCGATCTCGGTGCTGTCGGCGGTCGAAGGGCTGACCGTGGTCGAGGCCGGGCTGCAGCCCTTGGTGGTGCCAATCTCGATCGGCATCCTGTTCGGCCTGTTCCTCATCCAGGCGCGCGGCACGGCCAAGGTCGGAGTCATCTTCGGCCCGGTCGTATTGGTCTATTTCACGACGCTCGC
>JANLQS010000013.1:0-15419 GCA_031367995.1 Sphingomonas sp. | reverse complement strand
GGCGACCATCGGCCGCACCGCCGCCTTGCGCGCCGGTCTCCCCGTGACCGTCGCCGGCATGTCGATCGACCGCCAGTGCGCCAGCGGGCTGATGGCCATCGCCACCGCCGCCAAGCAGATCATCGTCGACCGCATGGACGTGTGCGTCGCCGGCGGGGTGGAGAGCATCTCGATGGTGCAGACGGCCGAGATGAGATTGGGCGCCGACATGGAGCTCGTCGCCATGCACAAGCATGTCTACATGCCGATGATCGACACGGCCGAAATCGTTGCCGGTCGCTATGGCATCAGCCGCGAGGCGGCCGACGCCTACGCGCTTGAATCGCAGCGCCGCACCGCCGCCGCCCAGGCCGAGGGCCGCTTCGATGCCGAGATCGTCCCGGTCACCGCCAACATGGGTGTCAAGGACAAGGAAACCGGCGCCGTCTCGATGACGCAAGTGACCATCGATCACGACGAAGGCAACCGCCCCGACACCACCCTGGAAGGGCTGCAGAAGCTCCAGCCCGTACGCGGCGAGGGCATGACCGTCACCGCCGGCAACGCCTCGCAGCTTAGCGACGGCGCCTCGATGGCGGTGCTGATGGACGCTGCGCTGGCTTCAAAGCGCGGCCTCACCCCGCTCGGCCGCTACGTCGGCATGGCGGTCGCCGGCACCGAGCCCGACGAGATGGGCATCGGCCCGGTCTATGCCGTGCCAAAGCTGTTGAGCCGCTTCGGCCTCAAGGTCGCGGACATCGGCCTGTGGGAATTGAACGAGGCGTTCGCGGTGCAGGTGCTGTACAGCGCCGACAAGCTCGGCATCCCCCACGATTTGCTCAACGTCGATGGCGGCGCCATCTCTGTCGGCCACCCTTACGGCATGTCGGGCGCTCGCCTGACCGGCCACGCCCTCATCGAAGGCAAGCGCCGCGGCGCCCGCTACGTCGTCGTCACCATGTGCGTCGGCGGCGGCATGGGCGCGGCCGGTCTGTTCGAAGTCCTCTAGTCAAAGGAACCAATCATGGCCGCGACCGATACCGTCCAGCGCCTCTACGACGCCTTCGCCAACGGCGACGGCGATACCCTCGGCCAATTGCTCGGCGACACCCACTGGGTCGAAGCCGCCGGCGGACCATACGGCGGCACCTATCGCGGGTTCGGCGAGGTCGCCGCCAACGTGTTCGGCCCGATCGGCCGCGACGTCCGCGATTTCACCGCCAGGCCGGATTCGCTGCTCGCCATCGGCGACGACCGCGTGCTGTCGCTCGGCCATTACCGCGGCACCACTGACGCCGGCCCGCTCGATACCCGCTTCGCCCATCTGTTCACCATCACCGGCGACCGCATCAGCCATTTCGAGCAGTTCACCGACACCCACGAGTGGCGCCAGGCGGTCGGCGGCTGACCTTCGGCAGCCTCTGTTCGACCGCGCCATTGCGGTATACTCCGGCGCGAGTTGAAGGAGCGGCGTGATGATGTGGGGATATATTCCGGTGATCGTGATCACCGTTCTGCTGCTGGTGACGGCGCTTCGGACGTTCGGCATCAACCAGGAATATGAGCGCGCCGTGCTGTTCCGCCTCGGCCGGCTGGGGCAGACCAAGGGACCCGGCTGGTACTGGCTGATCCCGTTCGTCGACCGCGTCGCCAAGGTTGATCAGCGGACCATCACCTATCAGCTCGAAACCCAGGAAACGATCACCCGCGACGGCGTCGCGGTGCGCGTCAATGCGGTGCTGTGGTTCCGCGCCGATTCCCCGGTTCAGGTCGTGACCTCGGTCGAAAACTGGATGTCGGCGACGGTCCAGGCGGCGGAGACCGCGCTGCGTGACGCGATCGGGCAGAGCGAGCTCGACCACATGCTCAAGGACCGCATCTCGATCAACAAGAAGATGCAGGAATTGCTGCGCGAGGCGTCATTGAAATGGGGCGTCGAGATCGACTCGGTGGAGATCAAGGATGTCGATATCCCCGAGCAGATGCAGCGCGCCATCGCCCGCGAGGCCGAGGCCATCCGCGAGAAGCGCGCGCGGATCATCAAGGCCGAGGGCGAACAGGAGGCGGCGAAAAAGCTTTCGCAAGCGGCCGACGTGATCAGCGCCTCGCCCGGCGCGCTCGAGCTTCGCCGCCTCCAGGCGCTGACCGAGATCGGGGTCGAGCATAATTCGACGATCATCGCCATGATGCCTGTCGAGCTGCTCCACGCCGCGCGCAAGGTCGCCGGCCTGCCGCCGGTCGACGAAAAGGGCTAGGCCGCTGTCGCCGGTCGAACTCGTCGCGCTCGCCGCCTCGACCAGCCTGCTCGCCGGGTGGCGGCTGTACCTTGTGACCTTGGTCACCGGTCTCGCCATGAAATTCGGCTGGATCGCGCTGCCGCAGCAACTCCACCAGCTCGACATCCTCACCAACAACTGGGTGCTCGGCGCCGCCGCCATCGGCACCTTCGCCGAATTCTTCGCCGACAAGATCGCCTGGGTCGACAGCGCGTGGGACGCGGTCCATTCGGTCATCCGGCCGGTCGGCGGAGCATTGCTGTCGGCAGCGATCGTCGATAGCGCCAACCCCGCCTGGCAAGTCGCCAGCTTCCTGCTCGGCGGCGGCGCGGCGTTCGTCGCCCATGCCGGCAAGGCCGGCGCGCGCACCCTCATCAATGCCAGCCCCGAGCCTTTTTCCAACATCCTCGTCTCGACCGCCGAGGACGTCACCACTGGCGGCCTGCTGGCCTTGGCCATCGCCAACCCGATCGCCGCCTTTCTGGTCGCGCTGATCCTGGTCGTGCTGTCGCTGTGGCTGGTGGTCGCGGCGCGGCGCGCGCTGCGCGGACTGGTCGATCGGCTGACCCCGCCGCGTTCCGCCCCCCCATCCCCTTGAAACCCCGTCGGCCGCTACCCAAGGAGACCCCCCGTGCCGCAAGCCCATAGCCCGATCGTCGAACGAATCGCCCGAGTCCTCGCCGCCGAAGAATTGAGCGCCAACGCCTTGGGCAGCGACTCGTCGGCGTCAGGCGCGGTCGACGGTTCCTGGCGCGACCATCGCGACCAGGCGCTGGCCGTACTCCACGCCCTGCGCGAGCCCGACGCCGCCATGATCGCCGTTGGCGACGCCGACATCTGGGGCGCAATGGTCCGCGCCGCGCTCACCGCGGCGAACAACCCCGGCGCGTGACACCACGCAAGCACCACCCCGGCGCCGATCCGCGCTGGACGCTGGCCGCCTGCATCCTCGCCTCCAGCCTGTCGTTCATCGACGGCTCGGTGCTCAACGTCGCGCTGCCCGCGATCCGCGCCTCGACTCACGCCGGCGCGGCCGAGGTGCAATGGGTGGTCAACGCTTTCACCCTGCCGCTCGCCTCGCTGATCCTGTTGGGCGGCGCGCTCGGCGATCATCACGGCCGCCGCCTGTGGCTGGTGATCGGCACTGCTGTGTTCGGGGCCGCCTCGCTGCTGTGCGCGCTCGCCCCCTCGCTCCACATCCTGCTCGCCGGGCGCGCCATCCAGGGCATCGGCGCGGCGCTATTGCTGCCCAACAGCCTGGCGCTGCTGAACGGCGCCTATCAGGGCGAAAAGCGTGGCCGCGCGGTCGGAATCTGGGCCGCCGCAGGGGCGATTTCGGCGGCCATCGCGCCCCTCATCGGCGGCTGGCTGGTCGACCACGCCGGCTGGCCGAGCATCTTTTTCATCAACCTGCCGATTGCCGCCGGCGCGATCCTTCTCGCCCTGACTAAGGTCCCCGAAGCGCGCGAGCAGGAACGAGCCCGGCTCGACTTCGCCGGGGCGGCGCTCGCCACGCTCGGCCTCGGCGCCGCCACTTATGGCCTGACTCTATGGTCGTCGGATCGCGCTTTTTCCGCCACGGCGGGCATCGCGCTGGTAGCGGGCGCGCTCTTGCTCGCCGGCTTCATCCTCGTCGAGCGGCGGCTCGGCGCCAAGGCGATGATCCCGCTCGCTCTGTTCGCCAACCGCTGCTTCTCGGCGCTCAATTTGATGACCTTCCTGCTGTATGGCGCGTTCGGCGGGGCGCTGCTGCTCATCCCTTATGTGCTGATCGCGGCCGGCGGCTATTCGCCGGTCCAGGCCGGCCTCTCGCTGCTGCCGCTGTCGATCCTGATCGGGCTCAGCTCGCCGTTGATGGGCAAGTTCGCCGCCCGCATCGGCCCGCGCCTTCCGCTCACCGTCGGCCCGGGGATCGTCGCCGCGGGCCTGCTGCTCGGCACCCGCATCGCCGCCGACCAATCCTACTGGAGCCACGTCTTCCCGGCGGTGACGGTGATGGCGCTCGGCATGGCCTTGCTCGTCGCGCCGCTGACCAGCGCCGTGCTCGGCTCGGTCGAGGAGCATCAGACGGGCATGGCGTCGGGCTTCAACAGCGCCTTGTCGCGCACCGGCGGCCTGGTCGCGGTGGCGCTGCTCGGCGGGGTGCTGGCGGGCGGCGGCAAGGCCATGCTCGGCCCGTTCGCCGTGGCCCTGGTGGCGATGGCCATCGTCGCCGCGTCGGGCGCCGTCGCCGCCTGGGTCGGGCTCAGCGGCGCGAAGCCGCGCTAGGCCCGCGCTTTCGCGATATAGCCGTCGATGACCGTTTCCAGCAGCGTCATCGGCACGCTGCCGCCCAGCACCACCGCATCGTCGAACGTGCGCAGGTCATAGCGCGGGCCGAGCGCCGCCTTGGCCTTGTCGCGCAGCCGCAGGATTTCGAGCCGCCCGACCATGTAGCCGCAGGCCTGCCCCGGCATCGCGCAATAGCGGTCGACCTCGCCGGTGATCGAGGCGGCATCGTCGCCGTTGGTCCGCACGAACCAGTCGATCGCCTGGGCGCGGGTCCAGCGCATGGCGTGAAGCCCGGTGTCGACCACCAGCCGGCACGCGCGGAACGCCTGCGACTGGAGGTAGCCGAGTTGCCCGAGTGGGTCGCCGTCATAGGCGCCCAGCTCGTCCGCCAATTGCTCGGCATAGAGCGCCCAGCCTTCGCTATAGGCGTTGAACGCCAGCATCGAGCGGATCAGCGGCATCCGGTTGGCATAGTCGCCCTGCCATATGTGTCCCGGAATGCCTTCATGATAGCACAAGGTCGGCAGGCTGAACTTGGGCCATTCCGCGGTGTCGCGAAGGTTGATGTAATATTGCCCCGGCACCGTCCCGTCGATTGAGCCCGACGAGGCATAGCCGCCCGGCGCGCCGGCCTCGATCGCCGGCGGCACGCGCTTGATGATCAATTTGGCCGGGACCATCGTCGCGAAGGCGCGCGGCAAACGCGTGCGGATATCCGCGATGCGGCCGTTCAGATAGGCCAGCAGTTGCGCGCGGCCGGCATCGTCATTGGCGTAAAGCTGGGCCGGATCCTTGCCCAGCGCGGCCATCCGCTCGCCGACCGTCCCGCCGGTGATGCCCTGCTTGCGCATGATCTCGTCCATCCGCGACTGGATCGCCTTGACCTGCTCCTGGCCAAGCTGGTGGATGTCCTGCGGCGAGCGGGTGGTCGTGGTGCCGGCCTTCAGCGCCCAGGCGTAATAGGCGTCGCCGTCCTTGAAGTGCCACGTCCCGGCGTCCGCCGTCGCCACCGCCCGGTGGGCCTTCAGTTCCGCCAGCTGGCGCTGCAGCGCGGGGATGACCCTCGATCCCATCGTCGCCGTCACCCGGTCGAGCGTCTTGCCGTCGAGCTTGGCGTCGGCCAGTTTCTTCTTGAGCGCGGTGACCACCACCGACGCATCGGGCTTTTCCGCCGCGCCCCCGGCGATGATCTTGATCGTCCGATCGAGCACGAAATCGGGCGCGACCACGCCGATCCCGCGATCATGCTTCAGCCGCTCGGTTTCGCCATCGATGTTGCGCGCGAAGGCGTCGACGCGGTCGGCATAGGCGGCGGCGTCGGCGTCGCTCGCCACCATGTGACGGCTGTCGAGGAAGTCGGGAATGTCGATGTAGCTGTTGCCGAGCTGGTTCACGACATAAGGCGTGTTGCGATAGCCGTTGTTGGGGTCGAGCACGAGCGGGTCGCCGAACGGAAAGGCGTAGCCGGCCTGGGCCAGTTCATGCGCCTGGAGCGCGACTGCCCCGTCGAGCGCGGTCGGCGCATTAAGATCATTCAGGTCGAAGGTGCGGAGCGTCGCGAGGCGCTGGTCGATCCCCGCCTTGCGCGCGGCGACCCCGGCCGGGGTCTGGTCGTGAAGCTGGTGGGCGAGCGGCGCGAACTTGTCCTTGGCGATGCCGAGGATCGTCGCCTGCTCGGGAAATTCGACGAGGATCGCTTCGGCCACGCCCTGAAGCGCCTTGCCCAGTGCGCCGCCGCCCGCTTCGACCGCAGCGTTTGCCGGCGCCTTGCCGACCTTGCAACCGCCGAGCAGGCCGACCGCCGCGACGCTGCCCAGGAATTCCCGCCGGCCAAGTTGATAGGTCATCGCTTTCTCCCTTGCTCTTGCCCCGCTTGTAACGGGATTCGAGGCGCGGGGAAGCGCCGCCGTCAGGCGTTGGCGGCGATGAATTTCTCGACCGCCGGGGCGATTTGCTCGCGCCACTTGCGGCCGTTGAAGATGCCGTAATGGCCGACACCCTTGGCCATCAGATACTGCTTTTTGGATTTGGGCAATTGGTCGGCCAGGTCGAGCGCCGCGCGGGTCTGGCCGATGCCCGAAATATCGTCGCGCTCGCCCTCGATCGCGAGCAGTGCCGTGTCCCTGATCGCGCCGGGATCGACGCGCTTGCCGCGGTGCATATACTCGCCCTTGGGCAGCAGGTGGCGCTGAAACACCACGTCGACCGTCTGCAGATAGAATTCGGCGGTCATGTCGGCGACCGACAGATATTCGTCGTAGAAATCGCGCGTCGCCTCGGCCTGCTCCTCGTCGCCCTCGACCAGATGCTTGAACATCTCCCAATGGCTGACCAGGTGATTGCCCAGGTTCATGGTCATGAAGCCGGCCAGCTGGAGGAAACCGGGATAGACCTTCCGCCCGGCCCCGCCATAGATCATCGGCACGGTGGCGATGGCGTTCTGCTGGAACCAGCTGTGCGGCCGTTGGGTCGCCAGCGTGTTGACCGCGGTCGGCGCCTTGCGAGTGTCGACCGGGCCGCCCATCATCGTCAGGCTGGCGGGACGCGCCGGGTTGCGGTCGGCGGCCATGATCGCCGTCGCGGCCAGCGCCGGGACCGACGGCTGGCACACCGCCAGCATATGCGGCCGGTCCTTCCCCTCGCCTTTCATCGCTTCGAGGAATTCGATCAGATAATCGACATAATCGTCGAGGTCGAAACTGCCGGCTTCCACGGGCACGTTCTTGGCGTCGCGCCAATCGGTGATGAACACGTCGTGCCTGGGCAGCATCCGCTCGACCGTGCCGCGCAGCAGGGTGGCGAAATGGCCGCTCATCGGCGCCACGATCAGCAATTTGGGCTGGCCCGTTATGCCGTGCTTGCGAAAATGCTTGAGCTGACCGAACGGTTTCTTGAGGACGATTTCCTCGCTGACCGGGACAATCTGCTTGCCAACCTGCGCCTGACCGAGCCCGAATTCGGGCTTGCCGCGCGAGGTCGAGGCGTGCGCGAAGACGTTGAGCGCCGCCGCGACCACCGGCCCCATCGCGCCATAACCGAACGGATTGGCCGGATTGCTCAGCCAGCCAGCGCCCATCCCCGCCATGCGGCTCGCTCCGGCCAACAGGGAGCGCTGCACTTCATAGGCGTTGTAAAGCATCGAATTTCCTTGGGAGCATGGCCACTGACCAACGGTTGTGGCCCCCCTTGGCTCCGCCGTGCAAGCAGTTTCGCTGCAATGCAGCGCAGGCGATCCGCCGATTGAGGCCTGGGCGCCACACTGCTAGGCAGCCGCATGGCCAGCCGTCCCGACCGTCCGAAAGCGAAAAGCCTTGCCGGGCTCAGGATGGTCTGGAGTTTCGCCAGCCGCTATCCTGGTCACCTGGCGTGCGCCGCGGTCGCGTTGCTGGCCGCCGCCGCCGCCACCTCGGCGATGCCGATCGCGTTCAAGCTGATCATCGACAAGGGCTTTGCCGGCGGCACTGCCGATATCGGCCGCTGGTTCGAATATTTATTGCTGCTGGTCGGGGTCATGGCGATCGCCACTGCCACCCGCTTCTATTTCGTCAGCTGGATCGGCGAGCGCACCGTCGCCGACATCCGCCTCGGCGTCCACCGCAACCTGCTGCGCCTCGCCCCCGCCTTCTTCGAAGAGAACCGCCCGGCCGAGATCACCAGCCGGCTGACGGTCGACACGACGATCATCGAACAGGTCGTCGGCACCACCATTTCGGTGGCGCTGCGCAACATCGTCATGGGCATCGCCTGCACCGGCATCATGTTCTATCTGGCGCCCAAGCTGGCCGGCATGATGTTGCTCGGCATTCCCCTGATCGTTCTCCCGATCGTGTTCATGGGCCGCCGCGTCCGCGCTATCTCGACCCGCAGCCAGGACCGCATCGCCGACGTCGGCGCGGTCACCAGCGAAGTGCTCGGCGCGATGAAGATCGTCCAGGCCTTCAACCAGCAGGAGCGCGAGGCCGCGCGCTTCACCGCCGCCACCGAAACCGTCTTCTCGACCGCCAAGAAGCGCATCGCCCTGCGCGCGGCGATGACCGCGATCATCATCGCCATGATGTTCACCGCCATCACCCTGGTCATCTGGCAGGGCGCGATCGATGTCGCGTCGGGTAAGATGACCGGCGGCACCATCGCCGCCTTCGTTCTGTGCGGCGGCCTGCTGGCCGGAGCGTTCGGCGCGCTGAGCGAGGTCTATGGCGACCTGCTCCGCGCCGCCGGTGCGTCCGAGCGCCTGACCGAATTGCTGCACGCCCAGTCGACCATCGTCGTCGCCGCCGATCCGGCGCCGCTGCCGCTCCCGGCGCGCGGCGAGCTGCGCTTCGAGGCGGTCGAATTTCGCTACCCGACCCGACCCGACGCCCCCGCGCTCCACGGCTTCACCCTCGCCGTCCGGCCGCGGGAGCGGCTGGCGATCGTCGGTCCGTCGGGCGCCGGCAAGTCGACCCTGTTCCAGCTCGCCCAGCGCTTCTACGACCCTCAGGAGGGGAAAGTTCTGCTCGACGGCGTCGACCTCAAGGCCGCCGACCCCGCCGACATCCGCCAGCGCATCGCCATGGTGCCGCAGGAGACGGTGCTGTTCGCCGCCTCGGCCCGCGACAATCTGCGCTACGGCAATTGGGACGCCAGCGAGGACGAGATCTGGGACGCCGCGCGCGACGCCAACGCCGCCGATTTCCTTCGCGTCCTGCCGCAGGGTCTCGACACCTTCATGGGCGAAGGCGGCGCGCGCCTGTCGGGCGGGCAGCGCCAGCGCATCGCCATCGCCCGCGCCCTGCTGCGCCGCGACGCGCCCTTGCTATTGCTCGATGAAGCCACCTCGGCGCTCGACGCGGAGAGCGAGAAAGCGGTGCAGGACGCGCTCGACCGGCTGATGGAACAGCGCACGACGCTGGTCATCGCCCACCGCCTCGCCACCGTCCGCGCCGCCGACCGGATCATCGTCATGGACGATGGCCGCATCGTCGAGGAAGGCACGCATACCGAGCTGATCGGTAAAAAGGGGCTCTACGCCCGCCTCGCCCGTCTCCAGTTCGACGGCCTCGCCGCCTGACGCTTTGGCCTATTGGCCGTAGAGGCGCCCGCCGTGCCCCTGGACCTGGGTCCGGGGCAAATTGGCGAGGGTCAGGAAGCCCTGGTTGTTCTTGTCGAGCAGGCGGAACCGGCGCTGGGCGGCGAACAGCACTTCGTCGCGCGTGACCATGCCGTTGAAATTGATGTCCATGCCGGTGATCGGCTCGGGAATGGCGAGCAGGCCATAGCTCGCCCCGCCAGCCGGCGCGCGATAGACATTGTCGGCATTTTCGCGGCGCTTCTTGGCATCGGCATCCAGCAGCTCATGGTCGGGTCCGTCCTTGGCATAATCGCCGGCCTGGTAGGTGTCGCGAGGTCCCATATCGACTCCGCTCTGCACTTCGGGCGCGATGTCCCGCTCGTAGCGGCGAATCTCGGGATCGTTGAGGCGGCCGTCATGATCGACATCGAGGGCGTCGAAGAATCGCGCGAAGTCGGCCGAGAATTCGGATTTGCTGAGCTTGCCGTCCCCGTTCCGGTCGGCCCCGGCAAACCAGTTGGCGACCGGGTAAGCCGCGCCGCGTGGCGCGCGGAACGGTTCGCCGGACGGCGCCAGGAAAACCTGCTTGAGCACCGATTTGGGCGGTTCGGCCGCCGCTCCGGACGGAAAAACGGCCACGGACGCGATTGCCGAAATGGCCAGAATCATGGTGCGCATTGTGCTTCTTCCCCGCCCGTCCGCTATCAATTTCTGCTTTGCCCATAGCTAGTTGCGACGGGCCATGCCAGCGCAACATGACAATCTTCGTCGATCGATTCCGACGCACGGGAAAACCGTGCTTCCCGGACACTTCTTCCGCATCCGTTCAGTCGGACCATGCGTATCAGATCCGATATGTTGAAAAGGATGACCATGTCCGACCTGTCTTTCGATCGCCGCGGCTTGCTCGGTGCGGCCGCACTAGGCGCGATCTCCCTGACGCTCGCCATCAAGGGCGGCCCCGCCGCCGCCGCGACCGGCTTTGCGGTCAGCCATAGCGCCGACGACTGGCGCCGCCGGCTTGGCCCGGCGCGCTTCGCCATTCTGCGCCAGCAAGGCACCGAACGGGCCTATAGTTCGCCGCTCAACGCCGAGCACCGCCGCGGCACCTTCGCCTGCGCCGGTTGCGCGCTGCCGCTCTATTCATCGGCCGCCAAGTTCGACAGCGGCACCGGCTGGCCGAGCTTCTTCCAGGCGCTCCCGGGCGCCGTTGCCACCCGGAGCGACGGCAGCCTGTTCATGGCCCGCACCGAAGAACATTGCCGGCGCTGCGGCGGGCACCTTGGCCATGTCTTCGACGACGGTCCGCGCCCGACCGGCAAGCGCCATTGCATCAATGGCCTCGCTTTGACGTTCCGGCCCGCCTGATGCTGCTCCTCCTCTTGGCCTATCTCGGCGGCGTCCTGACCATCCTCAGCCCGTGCATCCTGCCGGTGCTGCCGTTCGTCTTCGCCCGCGCCGATCAGCCGTTCCTGCGCAACGGCCTGCCGCTGCTGATCGGCATGGCCGCGACCTTCGCCTTGGTCGCGACTTTGGCCGCCGTCGGCGGCGAGGCCGCGCTTGCCGCCAATCAGTGGGGCCGGTGGATCGCCTTAGTGATGCTCGGCGGCTTCGCCTTGCTGCTGATTTTCCCGACCTTGTCCGATCGGGCGATGCGGCCCTTGGTCGGGCTCGGCGACCGATTGTCGCGCCGCACCGGCGGCGGCGGCATCGGTTCGTCATTGCTGCTGGGCCTCGCCACCGGTTTGCTGTGGGCGCCGTGCGCCGGCCCGATCCTCGGCCTGATCCTGACCGGCGCGGCGATTTCGGGCGCCAGCACCACCACCGCCTTCCTCCTCCTCGCTTATGCCCTCGGCGCCGCCACCAGCCTCGGCCTCGCACTGGTCATCGGCGGCAAGGTGTTCGCGGCGATGAAGCGCTCGATCGGGGTCGGCGAAGGCGTCCGCCGCGTGCTCGGCGTGTTCATCCTCATCGGCGTCGGCGCCATCGTGCTCGGCCTCGACACCAAGGTGCTGTCGAAGCTGTCCACCGCCCAGACGTTCGGCATCGAGGCCGGGCTCGCCGGGCGCCTCGGCATGGCCGACAAGGTGCCGCGGACGTCGGCCGCCGGCCTTGCCGACGAAGGCCCGCTGCCGGGGCTCGACGGCGCCGTGCTATGGCTCAACTCGCCGCCGCTGACCGCCGCCCAGCTCAAGGGCAAGGTCGTGCTGGTCGATTTCTGGACCTACAGCTGCATCAACTGCATCCGCGCCATCCCCCACGTCCGCGCGCTCTACGACCGCTATGCCAAAGACGGGCTGGTGATCGTCGGCGTCCACTCGCCCGAATTCGCGTTCGAGCGCGATCCCGCCAACGTCCGCCAGGCAATCGCAGACCTCGGCATCCGTTACCCGGTGGCGGTCGACAACAAGCTCGCCGTGTGGCGCGCGTTCGACAACCGTTACTGGCCCGCGCAATATCTCGCCGATGCCAACGGCCGCATCCGCTACCACCACTTCGGTGAGGGCAGCGAGGCCGAGACCGAGGCCGCCGTCCGCACCCTGCTGATCGAAGCCGGCGCCAGGCTTGGCGCCATGGCCGGCCCGGCCGACACCAAGGGGGCCAGTGCCGCCGCCGATCTCGCCGACGTCAAGAGCCCGGAGACCTACCTCGGCTCCGCGCGGGCGAAGAATTTCGTCTCGCCCGGCGGTGCCCAGCGCGGCGTCGCCGACTATCGCGTGCCCGACGCGCTGGCCCTCAACCAGTGGGGCCTCACCGGCCGTTGGACGGTCGAGCCACAGCTCGCCCGCCTCGCCGCGCCCGGCGGATCGGTTACCATCCGCTTCCAGGCGCGAGACCTCCACCTTGTCCTCGGCAGCGCCGCCGGCAAGCCGGTCCGCTTCCGCGTGACGATCGATGGCAAGGCGCCGGGCGCCGACCACGGCGGCGACACCGACGCGGCGGGCAATGGCGTGGTCGGCGACCACCGCCTCTATCAATTGGTCCGCCAGCGCGGGAAAGTCGGTGAGCGGCAATTTGCCATCACCTTCCTCGACCCCGGCGTCGAAGCCTACGCCTTCACCTTCGGCTAGTTGGGGAGGCGACTAGGCGGCGAGGCGCACAGCGTCGCCCTGGTCCTGCTCGGCCCATTCCGAACGCGGGTTGCGGCGGCGCTCGGTGACCGCACGCTGCAAAGCGTAATAGTGCTGGGCCGGGTTGGCGGCGAAGCCTTTCGGTAGTGTCCGCGCCGACCCGGCCCGCCGCGCCAGCCTGGCCCAGCCCTCGCGCTCGGCCGCGTCGAACCGGTCGATGCCGATCCGCAGCGGCGCGATCGTCGCCGCCACCGACGCGGCGCGCAGCGGCCACGCCAGATCGGCGATCGCCGCCTCGATCGCCAGGCCCCACCGGTCCTCGACCCAGCGCTGGTGGGCGAGGAACAGCGACCGCCTGTCGCCCGCCGCCAGTGCCTCGACCAGGTCGGCGGGGACGTGCGCCGCCGCCGCCCCGCGCAACGCCGGGCTGAGCGCCAGGCGATAGGCCAGCAGCATTGCCTCGCACCGCTCGCGGTCGATGACGCGGAGGGTCTCGCCGAACCGATCGACCCGCTCGCCAAGTTTGGCGGCCGCGGCCCGGCCCAGCCGCCACCGCGCCCGCCGTGCCGCGCGGTCGACCCGCTTCAGTCGTCCGTCGAGCGCCAGCACGCCTTGGGCGCACAGCAAGGCGTAGCCGTGGCGTCCGCTGCTGTGATCGTGAAGGTGGTGATAGACGATGGCCCGCTGGACGACGTCGCCCGCGCGGCCCGCCAGCGCCGCGGCTTCCTGTGCCAGCATGTCCACGAGCCCGGCCTGGTGCGATGCGATGATGTCCATCCGCCTTGCCTACGGCGGCAATCCTCACCAGTTGGTTTATTCACGGACCGGTTTCGGCGCGATCGACAGATTCAGCCCCGCATCGCAACGCACCGCGAGCGCCTTGCATTGGCAGCGCGCGACTCGCTCTTGGGGTTCGCCGGAGACCATGATTTAGCCTCACGAAAAAGGGCGGCCCCGGCAAGGACCGCCCTTTCGATTTCTGGGATGCGGAAAGGCGCCTAGAAAGCCGTCATATAGGCTTCGTTGCCGACGAACCCCATCTTGCTGACCTTGGCTTGCTTGGTCACCGCCAGCACCTGGTCGACCAGCTCATAGCGGGCGTCGGGTTCAGGCTGGAGGTGAAGCTCGGGCACCGGGTCCATCTGCTGCGTGACGTCGAGATACTGGCGCAGCTGCGGCAGGGCCACGGCGCTGCCGTTCCACAACACCTGGCCGGCGGTGGTGATCACCACCTTGTTCTTGACCGGGTCGATCAGATTGTTCTGCGGCGGGCTGTTCTGCGGCAGGTCCAGCTTCACCGCGTGGGTCTGCGGCGGGATGGTGACGATGAACATGATCAGAAGCACCAGCATAACGTCGATTAGCGGCGTCGTGTTGATGTCCATCATCGGCTCGCCTTCGGAATTCGAGCTCGTGGTTTGCATGGCCATAAGTCGAGGCTCCTAAAGACGCGTGATCGGGCCGCCCGGGGGCGGCTGAGAGATAAAGCCAACGCGCGCGAAACCGGCACGCTGCATCTGGAAAACCGCGCCGCCGATGCACTTGTACGGCGTATTGATATCACCGCGGATGTGCGCTTCGGGCATGTTTTCCTCGTTGATATTCTCAACCCCGCCAACCGCCTTGATCTGCCCCTCGAGCTGCTTGACCGCGCGATCGAGTAGCTGGTCGGCCGACACCTTCGTCAGATTCCAGTACACTTCGCACGTCCCGCCGGGGCCGCCGCGGACCGACAGCGAGACATTTTCAGGCTTCGTCACCGTCGGCTCATAGCGAACGCTCGGAAGCTTGACCGGGACAGTCTGGACGACGACCGGGATGGTGATCAGGAAGATGATCAGAAGCACCAGCATGACGTCGACCAGCGGCGTCGTGTTGATGTCGGACATCGGGACATTTTCGTCGTCGCCGTCGGCTTGGCCGATGTTCATGGACATGAGGCGATTTCCTTCTAGTCGTCAGTTCACGCCCGACCGGCGGCGGCTGGCCCCAAGGGGCTCCGCCGCCGGTGCGGAGTGCGTCCGCTTAGCGAATCGGGTCGGCCTGCGCGCCGGTCGGGGTTGACCCCGGACGGAGCGGCTCGGTTCCGCGCGGCGTAGTCGTCGTGGCCGGCTTCGGCTGGGCGGCCTTGGACGCGGCCATCGCCGGCTTCACTGCGCCGTTCGAAGCGAGATAGCCGTGAACGTCATTGGTGAAGGCCGAAAGATCTTCGGTGATCGTCTTGTTGCGGCGGATCAGCCAGTTGTAGGCGAGCACGGCCGGAACCGCGACGACCAGGCCGAGCGCGGTCATGATCAGCGCTTCGCCGACCGGGCCGGCCACCGTCGAAATCGACGCGTCGCCCGACGCACCGATCTTGATCAGCGCGCGGTAGATGCCGATGACGGTGCCGAACAGGCCGATGAACGGCGCGGTCGAGCCGACCGTGGCGAGGAAGGCGAGGCCTTCGCCGAGACGGGCGTTGATGGCGCCTTGCGAGCGCGACAGGCTACCCGCGACCCATTCATGCTGATCGACCGGATCGGTCAGCTTGCTGTGCTGGTCCTGGGCAATAAGGGCGTCCTCGGCGACGGAGCGATAGGCGCTCCGGCTGTCCAGCTTGGTCGAGGCGTCGCGCAGGTTCGGCGAATTCCAGAAGCTAGCGCGCACCTTCTTGCCCTGATTGATGATCTTCTGCTGCTGCAGGAACTTCGTGAACAGGATGTAGAACGTGCCGATCGACATGCCGACCAGAACGATGAAGACGGTCCAGCTGATGAGGCCGCCTTCGTG
>JANLQS010000002.1:0-11172 GCA_031367995.1 Sphingomonas sp. | reverse complement strand
GAGGACATCGTCGACCTCGGCATGGGCAACCCCGCCGGTTCTCGCTGCGCTGGTCGCCGGCCTTGCCGGATTTTCCCAGCGTTGCGCCGCCATCGCCCGTGGCCTCAGCCTTCCCGCCTACAACCGCTAGTCCATAGTGGCAGCCTTCACTCTCTGCTACCATCGCCCCATGACCACCGCCCCGCTCCGCCCTGCCGCGAACCGTGCCAATATCATCATGGCGGCTGGGATCATCATCATCCTGTTGAGCGCCAGCGCCGCGATCCTGCCATTCATCGATCGCCTGCGCGGCAACCAGGTGATCGGCTATATCCTCCTCGCCGCCGGACTGGTGGAAATCGCCGCGGCGACCCAGCGCCACGAAACCAAATTGCTTGCCATGCTCGCCGGAGCGGCATCGGCACTCGCCGGGCTGCTGCTCGTCATCAATCCGGTCGCCCACTTCCTGCCGACGATCGCCATCGTCACGGCCTGGCTGCTGGCGCGCGCCGTAGTCCTCGCGATCACCACCTTTCGGGCCCACGGTTCGGTTCGTCAGTGGCTCGGCATCGCCGCCGGCACCGATTTCGCGCTCGGCGCATTGATGTTCGCGGGCCTCTCGATCTCGACCCTGATCGTCACCTTGTTCGGCCCGACCGACCAGATGATCGCCAGCTTCGCCTGGGTGTTCGCGATCAGCTTCGTCGTGTCGGGCATGCTGCTGCTCGAAATTGCCAGTTGCGAGCGCGAGCCCGATGGCGAGTGAGGCCGCGGCGGCATGACCACGCCCTCCATCCTCCCGCCCTCGCTCGAACTCACGCATCTCGCGCAGATCATCCAGCTGGCGGTCGCGCCGGTGTTCCTGCTTGCCGGGCTCGGAGCGTTCTTGAACGTCTGCGCCGGGCGGCTGGCGCGGATCATCGACCGGGCGCGCGGACTCGAACCCCGCATTCTCAAGGCGCGCGGGGTCGAACATGACCGCCTGCTCGGCGAGGTGCGGATGCTCGACCGCCGCATCAAGGTCGTCAACCAGGCGATCTTCCTGACGGTGCTCGCCGCGCTGCTGATCTCGGCGGTGGTGATCCTGCTGTTCGTCGCTTTCCTGACCGGTTACCCGATCGGCACCGCGGTCGCATTGTTGTTCATCGCCGCCATGATCGCGACCGCCGGCGGTTTTGCCATCTTCCTCCACGAAACCCGCCTCGGCACGCGCTCGGTGCGCATCGGCAGCCACATCCTCGACCATGAGGCGGAGGATGACGAAGAGACCGCCGATTGAGGCGGTGACCGTGCTTGGCTAAGAAACGGGCAGATAGGGGAAACTAAATGTTCTTTGCCTTGCTTGGGGCGCTCGTCGCGTCCTCGACGCCGACCCCCGCCGCGCCGAACCGCGCGCCTGTTACCATCGTCACATCCAACAAGGCGGCGCAGCCCGACTTGAGCGCGATGTTCAAGATGTTCGACAAATTCTTCCCGCCCCAGCCCGATCCTGATCCCGCGCGCCTGGCGCTGGCACGGACGACGGTTTTGGGACTGTTGCCGCCGGGGACGTTCGGCAAGGCGATGGGTGACATGCTGGGCGGGATGTTCGAACGTGTGCTCGAAATGAAGGAATCGGACTTCGCCGATATGGCGGCTTTGAAGTCCGCCAAGGGGGCCAAGGCAACGCCGCCTAGCAATGAGACGCTTCACCAATCGCTTGTCGCCAAGGATCCTTATTTCGACGAGCGCATGCGCCTGACCCGTACCGCTGTCGAGCAGGAGTTGGTCGGCGTTTCGGCGATCGTCGAACCCAAGTTGCGCGATGGGCTGGCCCGCGCGGTGGCCCGCCGCTTCGATCAGCGCCAACTCGCCGACATCAATGGCTTCTTTGCGACCGACAGCGGCAAGGCGCTCGGCAATCAATTTCTGGGGATGTGGTTCGACCCCGACCTGATGCGGTCGATGATGGCGACGATGCCCGAGATGATGATCGCCATGCCCGGCGCGATCAAGCGGATCGAGGCTGCCACCGCCCACCTTCCCAAACCACCCAAGGACCACAGCAAGCCGGTCGTCAACGTCACAAAGCCGGCGCCGTAAGGGCGGCGGCGCTGCGCGCCGTCAAAGCTCGGATACGCTCGACAATAGTCGCTCCGCCGACTATCGCGCGGGCAGTCTAATTCCCCCTCAGGAGCCGCTTTTCACATGGTCACCGCCTCATCGGTTCTCGATCGAGTCCTCGTTCTCGAAATGGTCCGCGTGACCGAGGCCGCGGCGATCGCCGCCTCGCTTATGATCGGGCGCGGCGATGAAAAGGCCGCCGACGCCGCCGCGGTCGAGGCGATGCGCGCCGCGCTGAACGAGCTGCCGATGGACGGCACCGTGGTCATCGGCGAAGGCGAACGCGACGAGGCGCCGATGCTCTACATCGGCGAGAAGGTCGGCTCCGCCCAGGGCAGCGGCCCGCGCATCGACATCGCGCTCGATCCCCTGGAAGGCACCACCATTACCGCCAAGGCCGGGCCCAACGCGCTCGCCGTCCTCGCCATCGCCGAGCAGGGCGGACTGCTCAACGCGCCCGACGTGTACATGGACAAGATCGCCATCGGCCCGGGCTATCCGGAGGGGACGATCGACATCGCCCGCTCGGCCACCGACAACGTCAAGGCACTGGCCGCCGCCAAGGGGGTCAAGCCGAACGAGATCATCGCCTGCGTCCTCGACCGCCCGCGCCATGCCGAGATCATCGCCGAGCTTCGCGGCCTCGGCTGCGGCATCATGTTGATCCCCGACGGCGACGTCGCCGGGGTCATCGCCACCACCGAACCCGACACCACGGTCGACATCTACATGGGCTCCGGCGGCGCCCCCGAAGGCGTCCTCGCAGCGGCTGCATTGCGCTGCGTCGGCGGGCAGATGCAGGGCCGCCTGCTGTTCCGCAACGACGACGAGCGCGGCCGCGCCCGGCGCTGGGGAATCGAGGACCTCGACCGCATCTACGGCCTCGAAGACATGGCCCACGGCGACTGCATCTTCGCCGCGACCGGGGTTACCGACGGCTCGCTCCTGCGAGGGGTCAAGCGGCGCAAGGGTGGCTGCGTCACCACCGAATCAATCGTCATGCGCGCCAGTTCGGGCACCGTCCGCCGCATCACCGGCGAACATCGCAAGGGCGTCGCTTGATCCGGCGGGCACGCCGACTCATGGTCCTTTCATGACGAGCCAGGATTTTGCCTGCGGGGTTTCGGTCTCGGTCAGCGGCCAGCCGTGGCGCTGGCGTAGGCAGGGCGGTGACGATCTCGGCACCGACCTTACCGACCAATTGCTACTCGGTCGCGGGGTCGATCCCGCCGACCTCGCCCGCCACCGCACCCCGACACTGCGCGATTTCCTGCCCGACCCGTCGGTTTTCGCCGACATGGACAAGGCCGCCGCGCGCATCGCCGACGCGGTCGAGGGCGCCGAGACCATCGCCATCTTCGGCGATTACGACGTCGACGGCGCGACCTCGGCGGCGCTGCTGACCCTGCTGCTGCGCCGCCTCGGCACCGAGCCGATGGTCTACATCCCCGACCGGCTGATGGAAGGCTACGGGCCGAGCGGCAAGGCCCTCGTCGAGCTTCGCCAGCGCGGCGCCACCCTCGCGATCACCGTCGATTGCGGTGCCCAGGCCTATGACGCGCTCGACCAGGCCACCGCCGCCGGGCTCGAGGTCATCGTTTGCGACCATCATCAATGCGCCACCCAACTTCCCGCGGCGTTCGCATTGGTCAACCCCAACCGCCTCGATGAAAGCGTCGAGGGTGCCGCCCACGGCCACCTCGCCGCGGTCGGCATGGCGTTCCTGCTCGGCGTCGCCACCCTGCGCGAGCTGCGCCGCCGCGGGCGCTTCGTCGGCGACCGCGCCGAGCCCGCGATCATCGACCTGATCGACCTCGTCGCGCTCGGCACCGTCGCCGACGTCGCCAAGTTGAAAACCGTCAACCGCGCCTTCGTCACCCAGGGTCTCAAGGTCATGGCCGGCGGGCAGAACATCGGCCTCGTTGCGCTGGCCGAGGCAGCGCGGCTGGTCAAAGCCCCGTCGTGCCGCGACCTAGGCTTTGCGCTCGGGCCGCGCATCAACGCTGGCGGCCGGGTCGGCAAGTCCGACCTTGGCGTGCGCCTGCTGACCACGTCCGACCCCGAGGAAGCGCGCACCATCGCCGCCGAGCTTGATCGGCTCAACGAGGAGCGGCGGGCGATCGAGATGCTGGTGACCGAACAGGCCACCGCCGCCGCCGAGGCGCAGGCCGACGCGCCCCTGATCATAGTCTCGGGCCGCGGCTGGCACCCCGGCGTGGTCGGCATCGTCGCCAGCCGGCTGAAGGAGCGCTTCGGCCGTCCGGCGATCGTCATCGCCGAGGAAGAGGACGGCACGGGCAAGGGCTCGGGACGCTCGATCAACGGCGTCGATCTCGGCGCCGCAATCCTCGCCGCCAAGGATCATGGCCTTTTGATCGCCGGCGGCGGGCACGCGATGGCGGCGGGGGTGACCGTCGCGCCGGGCGGGGTCGCGGCCTTGGCCGAATTCCTCAATGAGCGCTTGGACACCAACGTCGCGGAGGCCCGCGGCGGCCGCGCCTTGACCCTCGATGCTTTGCTCGCCCCCGGCGGGGTGTCGGGGCCGCTGTGCGACGCACTCGATCTTGGCGGCCCCTATGGCGCTGGCTGGCCCGCCCCGCGCGTCGCCGCCGGCCCGGCGCGGTTGATCAAGGTGTCGATTGTCGGCAACGGCCATGTCCGGGGCGTCGCGGTCGGTGACGATGGCAAGTCATTCAAGCTGATCGCTTTCCGTGCCGCCGACACCCCGCTCGGCCAGGCCCTGCTCGCGTCCCCGCCCGACGCCCGCTGGTGGCTCGCCGGGACGATCAAGCGCGACGAATGGAATGGCGGCAACGCGGCCGAAATGCACCTCGACGACGCCGCCCGCGCTTGACCGTTTGGCGCCCATCCCCTAACCGCGCCCGGCACCCCATGTGGCCCCTTCGTCTAAGGGTTAGGACGCGGCCCTTTCACGGCTGAAATACGGGTTCGAATCCCGTAGGGGTCACCAGTTCGGTGACAATCATAACCGCATCCAGCCGACCGCGATGCTGCCGATCAGCGTGACCGTGCTCGCCGCCAGCGCCGCCATCGCCCACAGGCCCTTGCGCCGGGCATAAGCGCCGGTGATGCCGATCTTGACGACCATGTTGACGACCACCGTCCCGGCCAGCGCGAGCGCGGCCAGCGCCGGCGCGATCTCGTTCGGCCGGAGCCGGCCGAGCGTGACGATGGCGACATCGACGTCGAAGCTGCCGGTCGCCAGGATCAGCGCGGCGATTCCCTGCTGGCCGAACCGCCCTTCCGCCCATTTCGCCGCCACCGCGGCGATCGCGACGAACAGCAGGAAGCCAAGCGCCGGAAGCATTTTGATCGGGTTGCCGGGGGGTTCGGGCGTGTCGCCCGGCTTTGATCGCCACCACAGCAGCGCGCCGGCGGTGACTCCGACGAAGAGGGCCGGGGCGACCAGAAGGGCGAACGGCCACAGCACCGGCATCGCCAACACCGCTACGAGGATCAGGATACGCACATACATGACCGCGGTGGCCAGCGCGATGCCGGCGGGTTCGGGACCGCCGACCTCACCTCCGCCCAACCGCTGCGACAGCGATACGGTCACGGCGGTCGAACTGTACATGCCCCCGATCAGCGCGGTGCCGGTCGTCCCCCAGCGCGCGCCGAACAGGCGGTTGGCGATGTAGCCGGCGAACGAAAAACCGGTCACCAGCACGACCACCAGCCACAATTTCTGCGGATTCCAGGCGTCGAGCGGTCCCATCGCGCGGTCGGGCAGCAGCGGCAGCACGCCGAGCGCAATGACCGCGAACCGCGCCAGCGCCTTGACGTCCTCTTCGCCAAGCCGCTCGACGAACCGATGCAATTCGCTGCGCAGTACCAGCAACAGCACGACCATCGCCGCCGAAGCGCTGGCCAGACCGGGACTGCCGAGCCCGGCGAGCAGTCCGATTGACAGCGTGATCAGCGCGGCGACCGCGCTGGTTGCGTCGCGATGCGCGGCGAGGGCTTTCGAATAGCCGACAACAAGCAGCGCCACGGCGCCCGCCGCAATGCTGCCGGCGACGAGCGGCTGGCCGCGTGCGCCGACCACTCCGGCGATCGCCCCGGCAAGGCCAAGCAAGCTGAAGGTGCGTACGCCCGCGACGCGCGTGCCGGGCTTTTCGCTTTTCAATTTCCAGCCGCGCTCGATCCCGATCAGCGCGCCCGCGGCGAGCCCGGTGCCGATGCGCATCGCCTCATTCGCCCAAGGCACCGCCGCTACGCTCATCGGCCCAGCCGCTGCGCGTGCCACTCGACATGATCGGCCATGAAGGTGGAGATGAAATAATAACTGTGGTCATAGCCCGGCTGGCGTCTCAGCGTCAGCGGGATGCCCGCCGCCTCGCACGCCGCCTCCAGCAGTTCGGGCCGCAATTCCTTTTCCAGGAACGGGTCGGCGTCGCCGATGTCGACCAGCAACTCGTCGAGCCGCGCGCCATCCTCGATCAGCGCCACCGAATCATGCGCCCGCCACGCTTCGGTGTCGGGTCCGAGATAGTGTTTGAGCGCCTTGCGGCCCCACGGCACTTGCCGCGGCGCCACGATCGGCGCGAACGCCGATACCGAGCGGAACCGCCCCGGATGCTTGAGCGCCAGCGTCAGCGCGCCGTGCCCGCCCATCGAATGGCCGGTGATTCCCTGGCGGCCAGGATCGGCCGGAAAATGCTCGGCCACCAGCGCCGGCAATTCCTCGGTCAGATAGGTCGCCATGTTGAAATGCCGGTCCCACGGCGGCTCGGTCGCGTCGAGGTAGAAGCCGGCGCCCTGGCCGAAGTCCCACAACCCTTCGGGATCGTCGGGCACGTCGGGACCGCGCGGCGACGTGTCGGGCGCGACGAAGATCACGCCATGCTCGGCGCAGGCGGCGCGAAACTCGCCCTTCTCGGTGACGTTGGCGTGGGTGCAGGTCAGCCCCGACAAATACCACAGCACCGGCAGCGGCTCGCTTTTCTCGGGCTGCGGCGGCACGAATACCGAGAAGGTCATGTCGGTGTGGGTCGCGTCCGAGGCATGGCGGTAAACGCCCTGCACCCCGCCATGGCTGGCGACTTCGCTCAGCGTTTCGATCATGCGGCGGCGCCGGGGCGCCCGCGCCGCGTGGCTAGTGGAAGAATAGCCAGAGCAAGAGGATGATCGGGATCGGAATGCCGATCATCCACAGCAATAGTCCCTTGCCCATGGTCCATCTCCGCTGCCCCGCCGCACCAACGTCGTTCCCGGGCGGCGGGTACGCTGGGGCTCACTGCTCCGCGCGGTGGAGGCCGCACAACTTGTTGCCGTCGGGATCGCGCAGGTAGGCAAGATAGAGCGATCCGAATGCGTTCGAGCGGATCCCCGGCGGATCCTCGATCGGGGTCCCGCCCGCGGCAATTCCTGTCTTGTGCCAGGCATCGACTTCCTCGGGGCTGTCGAAGTTGAAGCCAATGGTCGATCCGTTGCCATTGGTTGCCGACTGGCCGTCGATCGGCGTGGTGACCATGAACACCGCGCCCTTGCGGCCATAGCTCAACCGCCCTTTGTCATCCTGCTTGCCCGGCTTGCCGAACAATTGGTCGTAGAATGCTTTCGAACGGTCGAGGTCGTTGGACCCCACCATGATGTGGCTGAACATCTTCCTTCTCCTAATAGACGACGACGCTGCGGATGCTTTCGCCCGAGTGCATCAGCTCGAACCCGCGGTTGATGTCCTCAAGGCTGAGCACATGGGTGATCATCGGGTCGATTTCGATCTTGCCCTTCATATACCAGTCGACGATCTTGGGCACGTCAGTGCGGCCGCGCGCGCCGCCGAACGCGGTGCCGCGCCAGTTGCGCCCGGTGACCAACTGGAACGGCCGCGTCGAGATTTCCTTGCCGGCCTCCGCCACGCCGATGATGATTGAGGTGCCCCAGCCCCGGTGGCAGCATTCCAGTGCCTGCCGCATCACCTCAATATTGCCGGTGCAGTCGAACGAATAATCCGCCCCGCCGTCGAGCATCTCGACAAGTCTGGCGACGACGTCCGGCACGTCCTTGGGATTGACGAAGTCGGTCATCCCAAACCGCCGCCCCCATTCTTCCTTGGCGGGGTTGATGTCGACCCCGACGATGCGGTCCGCGCCGGCCATGCGCGCGCCCTGGATGACGTTGAGGCCGATCCCGCCCAGTCCGAACACCACGACATTGTCGCCCGGCTGGACCTTCGCCGTATTGACGACCGCGCCGACCCCGGTGGTCACGCCGCAACCGATGTAGCAGGCCTTGTCGAACGGCGCCGCGGGATCGATTTTCGCGACCGCAATTTCGGGCAGGACGGTGAAGTTCGAGAAAGTCGAGCAGCCCATATAGTGGTGGATCGTCTGGCCCTTGTAGCTGAAGCGGCTGGTACCGTCGGGCATCACCCCCTTGCCCTGCGTCGCGCGGATCGCGGTGCACAAATTGGTCTTGCCGCTGAGGCAGCTTTTGCACTGGCGGCATTCGGGCGTGTAGAGCGGGATGACATGGTCGCCGACCGCCACCGACGTCACCCCGGCGCCCACTTCGCGCACGACGCCAGCGCCCTCGTGCCCCAGGATCGACGGGAACAGCCCCTCGCTGTCGAGGCCGTCCAATGTATAGGCATCGGTGTGGCAGATGCCGGTCGCCATGATCTCGACCAGCACCTCCCCAGCGCGCGGTCCGTCGAGGTCGACCTCGACGATCTCCAGCGGGCGCTTGGCTTCGAACGCAACGGCGGCGCGGGTCTTCATCGGGCGTGCTCTCCTTCGCGCTCCGCTTGCCATGACCGCAGCCGCGCGCCAACCCCCGCCGCCTTGCTACCTTCAAGCGGGGCCGCGTCTTTGCTCTACTGCGAAAGCAGGAGTCCAGTCCGGGCCAAAGGCAACGCGCCGCGCTGCGTCTGGCCCCCTGCCGCCGCAGGGGAACCGCTAACGTCTGCTTTCGACCCATTGCGGACATTAACTGACCGCTGCTACCTTGCGTTGTGGCGACGGAAAATGGAGGGCGGGCAGTGATAACGATTATGGCAGTAGTCTTTTCGGCCCAGGCAAGTGCAGCTGAGCCCGCGAAAACAGAAACTTGGGAATGGGACTCCAGGCTACCAACCTGCGCCTTGAAGCAACACGTTCCGGCCGGCGCCCAAGAGGTGACGATCGAACGCACCCCGGGTGGTGAGGAAACTCAGCTCCTTGTCACTCTGCAGGCTGGTCCTAAACTCGGCAACGGCCACTTCTTTGACGCCACCATCGGGGTGGATTCCGGTCGCGCGTTTCTTGCTGACATCGCCTTTGCCGTGAACAGTGATGGCCGATCCAAGCTGTACTTAGATTCATCTGACCCGGCATTCATCGACAATCTTTCAGGCACTACGGTCCTCAACATTTCGTATGGAAAGAACAAGAGTGTCAGAGTGCAGATCCGTGTGCCTGCTAAGCTGATCGCGACACTTCGCGAATGTGAAGACAAGACCATGCGCGAGTGGGGACTGGATCCGCTTGCGTGGCGAAGCCTGCGGTCGCGACCGTTGCCCGCGGAGCATGTCAAAGAGCGATTCCGTGACCTTGATTATCCTTCCGATGCTTTGGCCGCCAACGTGGAAGCCGACGCGATCGTCAGATTGGACGTTTCACCTAACGGCAGTGTGACAAATTGCGGCATTGTGAACGACGGCGTGCCAAAATCATTCGAAGTAGCAGGCTGCAACGTGCTGAAGGGTGTAAAATTCAAACCCGCAACCGATGCCAGCGGCAAACCTGTATCTGCGCCAATCGTTTATGATGTGCGTTTTAGAATAGGCAGTTAGGGGCGTTCATCCGCAGGAATCCCAGGACAAATTGCTAATGTCCGCCATCCACCCAGAGCAGACATTAGGCGTATGGGCGTCCCGGCCCAGGCCAGCTTGCCACTCGCCGACCCATCGGCCAAGCTTCGCACGTCACAAAAAGGGGACGCGATTTGGGCTGGGCAAAGGGCAAGCATGCGTTGGTCACCGGCGGCGGCAGCGGCATCGGCGCCGCCGCGGCGCGGATGCTGGCCGCCCAGGGCGCCACCGTGTCGCTGATCGGTCGCCGCCGCGAACCGCTCGACGCGGTCGCCAAGGACGTCGGCGGCCGCGCTTATCCCGCCGACATGACCGACCGCGCCGCGATGGCGGCCGCGTTCGATGCCGCCCGTTCCGACGGCGGCAAGTTCGACTACGTCGTGCTCAACGCCGGGATCGGCGACAGCGCGCCGTTCCTGCGCACCAAACGCGAGACCTTCGACGCGATCATCGCCACCAATCTGACGGCCGTGTTCGACGGCGCCCAGCTCGCGCTGCCCGACCTCCTCGACGGCGACGGCGACGGCAAACGGCTGATCGTCGTCGCCTCGGTCGCGGGATTGAAGGGCGGCGCCTATGCCGCGCCTTATGTCGCGTCGAAGCACGGCGTGGTCGGGCTGGTGCGCAGCCTCGCGCTCGAATTTGCCAAGACCCGCCTGACGATCAACGCAATCTGCCCGTCGTTCGTCGACACGCCGATGGTCGACGACAGCGCCGAGCGGATTTCGCGCGTGACCAAGCGCGACCTCGAGGCGTCGCGCGCGGCGCTCGCCGCGTTGAACGCCAACGGCCGGCTGATCACCGCCGACGAAGTCGCCGCCTCGATCCTCAACCTGTGCCACCCGCTGAGCGGCTCGATCAACGGCGCCTGCGTCACCATCGACGGCGGCACCAGCGCGTGAACCCGGCCGATTTCACGCCGACGCATTTTCGCTGGGCGTTCGCCGACGGGGTAGCGACGATCACCCTCGACCGGCCGGACAAGAAGAACCCGCTGACCTTCGACAGCTATGCCGAGCTGCGCGACACGTTCCGCGCGCTGGCCGATGCGCCGCAGGTTCGCGCCGTCGTCCTCACCGGGGCCGGCGGCAATTTCTGCTCGGGCGGCGACGTCCACGAGATCATCGGCCCCCTGACGAAGATGGATCCCGCCGGCCTGCTCGACTTCACCACCATGACCGGCGACCTGGTGAAGGCGATCCGCGCCTGCCCGCAGCCGGTCATCGCCGCCGTCGAGGGGGTGTGCGCCGGCGCCGGGGCGATTCTCGCCATGG
>JANLQS010000127.1:0-4243 GCA_031367995.1 Sphingomonas sp. | reverse complement strand
CTGTCCGGACCCTGGTCCGGTGCATATGGTTCCCACCTGACGTTTGTGGCGTCAGAGGATTTCATGGCAAACGGCCAAGGTGGTCCCGTCACATGACTTCCCCCAACGACGAAGCCAAGGCGCTGCTGCGGTTCGAAGCGCGCAAGCGGCGCATCGCCTATGTCGAGCGTCTCAGCCCGGCCGAACGCCAGGACCTCGAACAAGCCCTCGTCGCCGTCCTTGCGCCGCTGATGGAGAAAGCGAGAATCGTCGCCGGCTACCATGCCGTCGGCAGCGAGATCGACGTGCAGCGATCGCTCTTCTGGGCCGGCAATCACCTCGTCGATGTCGCACTCCCCGCCTTCACCGCCGCCGACGCTCCGATGATCTTTCGCAGCGGCACCGTGGCCGAAATCGGGCCGCACGGCATCCACCAGCCGCCGCGACAGGCGAAGGCGGTCGAACCCGACTTCATCCTCGTCCCGTTGCTGGCGGTCGATGGCGCCGGCACCCGCCTCGGCCAGGGCGGCGGCCATTATGACCGCGTGCTCGGCGGGCTTCGGCAGCGCGGCGCGACGACCATCGGCGTCGGCTGGCCGATCCAGCGCGTCGGCGAGGCCTTGCCGCGCGACCCGTGGGACGTGCCGCTCGACGGCTTTGCCTGCCCCGACGGACTGGAGATGTTCGCATGACCGAGCCGAGCTGGCGCAAACCCGCGGGGATATTCGCCATCCTCCTGCTGATCGCCGGCTGGGCGGTGCTGATCGCCTCGCTGGCGGGCCATGTCGGGCGCTGGCCGGTGCTGATCCAGGCGCTATTCTACCTCGTCGCCGGCCTCGCCTGGATCGTACCGTTGAAGCCGCTGTTGCGGTGGATCGAGACGGGGCGTTTCAGGCGTTGAAACGCACCGTTCGTCGAAGGTTCATTGTGACCGGCGTATTGGATCACTATATCACCGCCATCCCAATGACCTTTTCGCTCGCCTTGAAGCCCTTGTGGCCTTGGCATCGCCATCCGCGGGAAACCGCGGTCGCGATGCTCGCCTCATCCCTGGCGCTGGTCGCGCTGGGCGGGGTCGTCAGTGCCATGCCGACGCTCGGCCAACTGGCGCAGCCGCAGGCGCGCGCCGACGCCGCCGCGCCGGTTCCGGCGGCGACAAGCGCGACCGAGCTGCGCGACATTGCGCCCGCCGAGGCGGTCGCGCTCAATGCCCGCATTCCGATCGCCCAGGGACTGACCGACGCCGCTTTGCCCTTCTCGCTCGGCAAGGCCAATGCCGAGGCCCGCGGCCAGGCGCTCAACTGCCTGACCAGCGCGGTCTATTACGAAGCCGGTCAGGAAAGCGACGATGGCCAGCGCGCGGTCGCGCAGGTCATCCTCAACCGCGTCCGCCATCCGGCCTTCCCGAATAGCGTGTGCGGCGTCGTCTATCAGGGTTCGACCCGGACCACCGGCTGCCAGTTCACCTTTACCTGCGACGGCTCGCTGGCGCGCGGCCCGATGAGTGCACCGTGGAACCGGGCGCGCGCCAACGCCAGGGCGATCCTTGACGGCGAGGTCTATGCCCCGGTCGGCCGCGCGACCCATTATCACGCCAATTACGTCGTGCCCTATTGGGCATCGAGCCTGGTCAAGACCCAGGTCGTCGGCGCCCACCTGTTCTATCGCTGGGCCGGCCAATGGGGCCAGGCCGCGGCCTTTGCCCAGGCCTATGGCGGCCACGAAGCCAATGCCGCGGCCTTGCGCGCAGCGGCACTGGCCGTGCCGCATGTCGTGCCCAGTCCGCTGCTCGCCGCCGGGGCCGCCGCGCGGGCGCTCGACAAGCTCGGCGGGGTCCAGATCACGACCAGCACCGGCGGCCGCGTCACCGCCCACTTCAGCCCCGCCGCCCGCGCCGCGGTCGAGAAGGTCAAGGTCGTGCCCTATGTCGAGCGCGTCGTGGCCTCGGACAATTTGCGCTACGCCCTCGACGGTACCGGTTCGGCGGCGGCCGAGCAGCCGGCGTTCGGCCATTCCGCACCTCCCGCCAAGCCAGGCGCGACGCCCGCCTCGTAAGACGCATTTTTCGACGGACATGAGTGGGAAATGGCGCGAGTGACGGGACTTGAACCCGCGACCTCCGGCGTGACAGGCCGGCGCTCTAACCAACTGAGCTACACCCGCTTCCTGGGATGGGCGGGCAACTAGGTCAGCCCCTATGGGCTGTCAACAACGCTAGTCGTCTTTTTCTTCGTCGTCGCCGACGTGAGTCAAGGTCCCGTCCTCGAACAGGAATCCGGCGATGTCCGGGGTCCCGGCGGCGGAGAAAATCGTCTTGACGATGATCAGCAGCGGCACCGCCAGCAGCGCCCCCGTCGTCCCCCACACCCACGCCCAGAATGACAATGAAACGAGGATCAGCAGCGGGTTGATCTCGAGCCTCTTGCCGACGACCATCGGCGTGAAGGCATTGGCCTCGACCAGGTGAAGCGACAGGAAGATCGCCGGCGGCAGCACCGCCGACCACGGATCGCTAAAGGTCATCAGCCCGCCGAAGCCCAACAGGATGATCGAGGCGATCGGCCCGAGGTAAGGGATGTAGTTCAACACCGCGACGATGCCGCCCCACATCAAGGGCGAATCCATGCCCAGCATCCACAGGATACCGGCGGTCAGCGCGCCCAGCGCGACGTTGATGACGGTGATCGTGCCGATATAGGTCGAGGTCGCTTCGACCACCTGCTGAATGACCCGGGCGGTAGTCAGCGCGCCTTCGAAGCTGCCGCGGCTGACGATCGTCCGCTTCCGCATCCCCGTCCAGTGCGACAGGAAGAAGAAGATCACGAGCAAGGCAAAGAACAATTGGATCGCGGCGTGCGGCGCCGAGGTGGTGATCAGGTCGAGCATCGAATTGGGCTGCTCGATGGTCACCGTGCGGCCCCTGGGCGTAGGCGTTGCGGTGGCGATTTGCGAAACAGTCTTGTCGATGAATTTCTGCAAGCTCGAATAGAGTTCGAGGATCGGGTTCAAGGCCTTGGTCACCCGTCCGATCCGTTGCGGGATCAGGGCTACCCAGTCGATCGCCGGCAGAACGATCGAGGCCAGAGCGAAGATCGCCACCATCAGGAAGATGAGAACGCACAGCGCCGCCGCCAGCCGCGCCGGTACCCCACGCCGCTCGAACCATTCGAGCATCGGCACCAGCGCGATAGCGACCACCAGCGCGGCGGTGACCGGCAGAAAGAATTCCGCCCCGGCCCGAAGCGCGAACGGCAGTGCGAGTAGCAGTCCGATCCCGCCGAGCAGGGTCAGCGAGGCGAGCAGCCGGACGCGCTTGAGCTCGAGCGTCTCCTGCTCATGCTCGTGCGAATCATCCGAGGCCCCTGCGCGCGCGTCCATGACGCGACCTTATCAGAGGCGGCGGCGCCCGCCAGTCGCTCAATGTCGGGAAATTCTGGTGCCCCTGGTCCGACTCGAACGGACACTCCGTGAAGAACTCGATTTTGAGTCGAGCGCGTCTACCATTCCGCCACAGGGGCACGGCGCCTGCCCTACTCCAGCCCTCGCCGGGGCGGCAAGCGGGTTTCGTGCTCAGTTACGCGGCGGCTGGCGGCGGTAGCTGAGCGCCTCGGCGATGTGGATGCGGCCGACGTCGGGCGCGCCGGCGAGGTCGGCGATGGTCCGAGCGACGCGGAGAACGCGGTGATAGCCGCGCGCGCTCAGCCGCATCGCCGCCGCCGCGTCGGCGAGCAATTTCATGCCCGGCGGATCGGGCTTGGCGACGGTGTCGAGCAGCACGCCATCGGCTTCGGCGTTGGTCCTGACGCCGTGATCGGCGAAGCGGCGCGTCTGGACGTCGCGCGCCGCCGCGACCCGCCCGCCGACCTCGGCGCTGCCCTCGGCCGGGGGCGGCAAGGTGAGGTCGGCGGCGCTGACCCCGGCGACCTCGACGTGGAGGTCGATACGGTCGAGCAATGGCCCCGACACCTTGGCTTGGTAATCCGCCGCGCAGCGCGGTGCCCGGGCGCACGCCAGCGAGGCGTCGCCCAAGTGGCCGCAGCGGCACGGGTTCATCGCCGCGATTAGCTGGACCCGGGCCGGAAAGGTGACGTGCATGTTGGCGCGGGCGACGCTGACCGTGCCGGTCTCCAGCGGCTGGCGCAGCGAATCGAGCACGCTGCGCTGGAATTCGGGCAATTCGTCGAGGAACAGCACGCCCAGATGCGCCAGGCTGATCTCGCCCGGCCGGACTTTCAATCCGCCGCCAACCAGCGCCGGCATCGAC
>JANLQS010000119.1:0-9243 GCA_031367995.1 Sphingomonas sp. | reverse complement strand
CATGCGCGCGGCGAACCGGTCCTGGTGCTGCAGCCGCGGTTGCGGGATCGCCTGGCGCTGGGCGCGCTGGATCATTCGCTGCTGGAACTGCGGGCGCTCGGCCCGCTGGACCATGCGCTGCTGGAACTGCGGGCGCTCGGCCCGCTGGACCATGCGCTGCTGGAACTGCGGGCGTTCGGCCCGCTGGACCATGCGCTGCTGGAACTGCGGGCGTTCGGCGCGCTGGATCATGCGTTGCTGGAACTGCGGGCGCTCGGCGCGCTGGACCATGCGCTGCTGGAACTGCGGGCGTTCGGCGCGCTGGATCATGCGCTGCTGGAACTGCGGGCGTTCGGCGCGCTGGATCATGCGCGGCGCACCACCATCGGCGTGACCGCCACCCTGCCCGCGCAATTCGCGCGGCGCCGGCTGGGCGCTTTGGCCGTCTGGCTGACCATCGCGGCCGTGGCCGTGCGGTCCGGCAAGGGCCGGCGTGGCGAGCGCAAGCGCCGCAACCGACGCCGTCAAATAGATCCTGGTCATCGAGACCTCCCGTTAAAAATATCCAATTGCTTCAACAAATAAGCTTGCCATTACGGTGCTGCTTACAAGCTGAACGGAGTATCTTTCGGGGTCGGTTCGGCGCGTTGATGCACCATACCAGCCCGCTGTTATCCGCCGTTCAGGTTGGGACCGGTCAAGACGCGAAGGTTTGCGCCGTCGATTATGCCTCGCTAGGCAGCCCGCATGGCCAGACGATCGACGAACAGCATCCCGCCCTACAAGCGCAAGCGGAGCCGGCCGGGCCGCGGGCGCGGAGGTGTCCTCGGTTGGCTAGTACGGATCGTCGTCGGGCTGGTCCTGCTGTCGGTGCTGTGGGTCGTCGGCTACCGCTTCGTGCCGCCGCCGATCACCGCGACGATGGCGGCGGATATGCTCGGCGGGCGCGGGGCGACGCGCGACTGGATGAGCCTCGACACGATGGACCGCGACATGGTTCGCGCCACGATTGGCGCCGAAGACAGCAAATTCTGCAGCCACAACGGGTTCGACATTGACGCGATCGAGGACGCGATGAAGCGCAATGCCTCCGGCGGGCGGATCCGCGGCGGATCGACGATCAGCCAGCAGGCCGCCAAGAACGCCTTCCTGTGGCAGGGCGGCGGCTATCCGCGCAAAGCCGCCGAGGCCTACTTCACCTTCCTCATCGAGCATCTGTGGGGGAAACGGCGGATCATGGAGGTGTACCTCAACATCGCCGAAACCGGCATCGGCACCTATGGCGCCAACGCCGGGGCGCAGCGTTACTTCGGGCACGATGCGTCGGCGATGAGCCCGACCGAGGCGGCGCGGATCGCCGCGATATTGCCGTTGCCCAAGAAGCGCGGGGCGATTGCGCCTCAGGGTTTCACCCGGCGCTACGGCAATTCGATCGCGGCGCGGGTCGGGATAGTCGGGCGCCAGGGCCTCGACGCCTGCATCTACAAGGGCATTAGCGCACCGGTCGACAAGGCCCCGCCGCCCAGCCGTGCGCCCGAGCAGCTGCCGGGCAGCGAGTATGAAACCGCGACCCCGCCGCCGCCTGAACCCAACGTCGACGAGACCCCGGTGGTCGAGGCGCCGGCATCGAGTGAGGCGCCCCCGACCGAACAGAATGTTGCGGCCTCGCCCGCCGCCGAAGCGCCAGCGGCCGAGCCAATGGCCCCGGTGAACGCCAACTAGCAAGGCAAGTCCCTCACCCTGCCCGCTCCCGCAACGACGGGAGAGGGATACCGTCAGCCGACCAAAGCCAGCCTTGGCGGTTCCTGGGCGGCGAGTTCGACGGCGTCGGCGCCGAGCAGGCGGGCGAGCCGGTCGGCGAGGTCGGCGTCGAGGGCGAAATCGCGGCCGATCAGCAAGGTCGCGCGGTGCCCGCCGGTCAGCGGGACGATGGCGCGGACGGCGCCGGTGCCGCCGCGATGCGCTTCGAGCTCGCGCGCGACGGCTGGCATCGAAGCCGCGTCGGCGAGGCGCAGGATCAGCTGCAGCCGGGTCTTTTTCGCGAGGCCGTCCAATGGCTCGAACCGCTTGACGGTGACCCGCGGGGTCTCATCGCCTGGGCGGCGATCAAGCTCCACGTTCATCAGTCCGCAGGCGCCCGATCGCGCCGCCGCCTCAAGCGCCGCCGACGGTTCGGCATCGAACGCGGTGGCGACATATTGGCCCGATCGGTCGCTGATCGTCGCCAGCATATAGCGCCGGCCCTTGGCCGAGGTTTGCCAGCGCACACTCTCGACCATCCCGGCCATCATCGTCATCGAGCGGCCGCCATCGGCGGGAGCCGGGAACGCCGACAGTTCGGCGAAGCTCCTGACCTTGTGCGCGGCGAGCAAGTGGCGCTGGGCATCGACCGGGTGCGCCGAGAAGTAGAAGCCGAACGCCTCGCGCTCCGCGGCCATGCGCTCGGCGAGAGACCAGCGCGCGTCGCGCGGCAGGCGGATGGCGGACACGTCGGCCGAGGCCGGCCCGCCGAACAGGCCGTGCTGGCCGCTGGTGCGCTGGTCGTGGGCCGAGGCGGCGTGGGCGAGGATCGTCTCGGCGGCGGCGTAGAGGGCCGCACGGTCGGGATTGAGCGAGTCGAACGCGCCGGCGGCGGCGAGGCTCTCCAATTGGCGGCGGTTCAATAATTTGGGATCGATCCGCGCGGCGAAATCGTCGAGGCTAGCGAACGGGCCATTGGCGTCGCGCTCGGCGACCAGCGCCTCCATCGCTTTCTCGCCGACGCCTTTCAGCGCGCCGAGCGCGTATCGCACCTTGCCGTCCTCGACCGAGAAATCGGCGCAGCTGACGTTGACGTCGGGGGTGAGGCATTCGAGTCCCGAGCGGCGGATGTCCTCGACGAACAAAGCGAGCTTGTCGGTCTGGGCCATGTCGAAGCTCATCGACGCGGCGAAGAACTCTGGCCCGTGATGCGCCTTCAGCCAGGCGGTGTGATAGGCGATCAGCGCATAACCGGCGGCGTGGCTCTTGTTGAAGCCGTAGCCGGCGAACTTGTCGATCAGGTCGAACAATGTGTTTGCTTGTTGTTGCCCGATGGCGTTGACCGCCGCGCCGTCGATGAAGCGGGCGCGTTGGGCGTTCATTTCGCTCTGGATCTTCTTGCCCATCGCGCGGCGCAGCAGGTCGGCCTCGCCGAGGCTGTAGCCGGCGAGCACCTGCGCCGCCTGCATCACCTGTTCCTGATAGACGAAGATGCCGTAGGTTTCCTTGAGCACCGGTTCGAGCAAGGGATGCGGGTAAGCCAGCGCGGCGCGGCCGTTCTTGCGGTCGCCGAATAGCGGAATGTTATCCATCGGGCCCGGCCGGTAGAGCGAGACGAGGGCGATGATGTCGCCGAAGCCGGTCGGGCGAACCCCGGCGAGCGTGCGGCGCATGCCTTCGGATTCCAACTGGAACACGCCGACCGTGTCGCCTCGCTGGAGCAACGCATACACCGCCTCGTCGTCCCACGGCAGCGCGGCATAATCGACGGCGATATCGCGCCGGGCGAGCAGCCGCTGGCCTTCCTTGAGCACCGACAGGGTCTTCAATCCCAGGAAGTCGAATTTTACCAGCCCCGCCGCCTCGACATATTTCATGTCGAACTGGGTCACCGGCATGTCCGAGCGGGGATCGCGGTACAGAGGAACGAGTTCGTGCAGCGGACGGTCGCCGATGACGACGCCGGCGGCGTGGGTCGAGCTGTGCCGCGGCAGGCCTTCGAGCTTCATGGCGAGGTCGAGCAGGCGCTTGACGTCCTTGTCGCCGCGATACTCCTTTTCCAGCTCGCCGACGCCGTTCAGCGCGCGCTTCAGATCCCACGGTTCGGTCGGGTGGTTGGGGATGAGCTTGGCCAGGCGGTCGACCTGACCATAGGGCATCTGCAGCACGCGGCCGGTGTCCTTGAGCACGGCGCGCGCCTTCAGCCGGCCGAAAGTGATGATCTGGGCGACCCGGTCGCGGCCGTATTTGCCCTGGACGTAGGTAATCACCTTGTCGCGGTGGGTTTCACAGAAATCGATGTCGAAATCGGGCATCGACACGCGCTCGGGATTGAGGAAGCGCTCGAACAACAGGTCGAGCGCGATCGGATCGAGATCGGTGATCAAGAGCGCCCAGGCGACCGCGCTGCCGGCACCCGATCCGCGGCCCGGTCCGACCGGGATGTCGTTGGCCTTGGCCCACTGGATGAAGTCGGCGACGATCAGGAAGTAGCCGGCGAAGCCCATTCGGGTGATGACGTCGAGCTCGAATTCGAGGCGGTCGCGGTAAATGGCGAGATCCGCCTCTGCGGGGAAAACGGCGAGGCGCTGTTCGAGGCCCGCGCGGGCGTTGCGTTTGAGCGTTTCGTCCTCGTCGTCGCTGAGGCGTGGGAGGATCGGGCGGCGCTGGGGAGCGGCGACGGCGCAGCGCTGGGCGATTACCGAGGTGTTGGCGATCGCCTCGGGCAGGTCGGCGAACAGCTCGGTCATCATCGTGCCGCTTTTGAGCCAGGCCTCGGGCGAGGAGCGCGGGCGATCTTCCTGGTCGAGCGGAGTCGAAGCAGCGATGCACAGCAAGGCGTCGTGAGCGGCGTGGAAACCGGGCTCAGCGTAAAGCGCGGGGTTGGTCGCCACCAGCGGCAGGCCGAGCTCATAAGCAAGGTCGATCAGGCGCGTTTCGGCGGCCTCCTCGTCCGCGTCGCCGCGGCGCGACAGTTCGACGTACAGGCGGTCGCCGAACATAGCGTGGAGGCGAGCGGCATAAGCCCTCGCCTTGCCGTCCTGGCCCTCGGCGAACAGGCGGGCGATCGCTCCCTCCCCGCCCCCGGTCAACGCGATCAGCCCGTCCACGTGTCCCTCCAGGGTATCGAATCCGACGTGCGGCTCTTGCGCCAGCGGACGGTCGAGATGGGCGGCCGACACCAGGCGGCAGAGATTGTCGTAGCCGGTTTCATCCTGGGCGAGCAGCACCAGCCAGTCGAGCGCACCGGCGGGGCCGATAGCGGCGGGGCGCGATACAGCGAGCAAGGCACCGACGATCGGCTGGACCCCGGACTTGAAGCAGGCGTCGCCGAACGGCATCGCCGCGTACAGCCCGTTGCGGTCGGCGAGCGCGACGGCGGGGAAGCCGAGCTCGGCCGCGCGCTCGGCTATCGCCTTGGGCTCGATCGCCCCTTCGAGCATCGTGAAACAGGAAAAGACGCGCAGCGGCACATAAGAGACGGGCATGGCACGACTATGGGCAAGGCGGGGCGGATCCGCCAGCGGCGATGCTTCACTTATCCCCAAGTATCCGCGCGATAATGGCTCAGCGCGGGACCCAGCGGCCGGCCATGATGTCGTCGATCTCGCGCATCCGGCCGCGGTAGGCATCGGCGATGCAGGCGTCGTTTCCACAGCGGTCGCGGAAGCCGAGGAAACTGTCGCGGGTCGAGCGCAGGAGGGCGCGGCGGTCGAACTCGGCGGTGGCCAGCGCGCGGACATAGTGTGCGGCCATTTGCCGGTCGAGCGTGGCAAGCGCCGGGCTGGCGCAGGTAGCGATCTCGCCGCGGGTGCGGGCGAAACGGCAATTGAAGCTGGGGCCGGGAACCGCAGCCGTTTCCGGCGTCGGCGATAGCGCCACCGGCGGTTGGGATTGGGTCGCCTCGGCGGCCACCGCAGCCGGCGCCAGGGATGCGGCGGGCGCGGCGCCGGTCTTGGTCAAAGTCGCCAGCGACACGACGATCGAATCGACCCCGCCGACCGTCACCGCATTGCCGCTGCCGTCGGCGGCGGGCTGGATCCGGTAATTCGCCTCGGCCTCGAGCTGGCGGCGGCCGCCGCTGACCGCCACCCCGGGCGGCAGGATGAGCTTGAGATGCGCGGCGCAGCGCACCCCATTGATGTCGGCATCGCGGCCGGTCAGGCGCGGCTGGTCGACGACCAAATTGGCGTAAGCGGCGAGCCGGTCGTAGGTCGCGCCGTCGCGGCCGCGGGTATCGGCGGCCTGGCGGAACAGCTCGCGCTTGATCTCATCGTAGGTGGCCTGGGTCGCGCAGCTCTTGTCCGGTCTGTCGGCGACGGCGTTGGCGACCTGGGCATCGCTGAGCTTGTCCTGATCGGGTTGCTTGCGGCAACCGGGCGCGGTCAGCAGGACGGCGGTCGCGGCGATGAGGAGCAGTCCACGCATTCGCCGCCAACGCGCGACGGCGCCGATGGTCGCAAGCGCGATCAGAGCAGCGCCTCGATGTCGCCGGCGAGGTCGGCTGGCTTGGCTTGGGGGGCGAAGCGCTTCACCACCTTGCCCGAGCGATCGACGAGGAATTTGGTGAAATTCCACTTGATCGCCTTCGAGCCGAGCAGGCCCGGCGCTTCCTCCTTGAGGTAGGTGTAAAGCGGCGCGGCCTGATCGCCGTTGACATCGATCTTGGCGAAGATCGGGAAGTCGACGTCGTAGGTCAGCTTGCAGAAACTGGCGATTTCGGCGGCGTCGCCGGGTTCCTGCGCGCCGAACTGGTTGCACGGGAAGCCGAGCACGGTGAAGCCCTTGTCGGCGTATTTCCGCTGCAGCGCTTCGAGCCCTTCATATTGCGGCGTGAACCCGCATTTCGACGCGACGTTGACGATCAGCATGACCTTGCCAGCCGCGGCGGCCAAATCGGTGGTCGAGCCGTCGGCGGCGGTGACCGGGATATGGGTCAGGTCGGTCATTCCAGATGCCCTTCGTGGAGCCGCAACACCCGGTCCATTCGCGCCGCGAGGCGTTCGTTGTGGGTGGCGACGAGGGCGGCGGAGCCCTCGCCGCGGACAAGGCTCAGGAACTCGGCGAAGACGATGTCGGCGGTGGCCTCGTCGAGGTTGCCGGTCGGCTCGTCGGCCAACACCAAGGGCGGGCGGTTGGCCAGCGCGCGGGCGACGGCGACGCGCTGCTGCTCGCCGCCCGACAATTTCGACGGGCGGTGGTCGAGCCGCTGGCCGAGGCCGAGCTGGGTCAGCAACTGGTCGGCGCGGGCGCGCGCCTCGGCCGGTTCGGCGCCGTGGATCAGTTGCGGCAGCATGACATTCTCGCGCGCGTCAAAATCGGGCAGCAAATGGTGGAACTGGTAGACGAAGCCGAGCGCGTCGCGGCGCAAATCGGTGCGCGCGTCATTGTCGAGGCTGGCGGCTTCCTGCCCGGCGACGCGGATCGAGCCTTCGAACCCGCCTTCCAATAGCCCGACCGCTTGCAGCAGGGTCGACTTGCCCGAGCCCGACGGGCCGAGCAAAGCGACGATCTCCCCGGGCCTCACGGATAGGTCGATACCGCGCAGCACTTCGATGGTGACATGCCCCTGGGTGAAGCTGCGCCGCAGCCCCTTGGTCTCGAGAACAGGGTCACTCATAGCGCAGCACCTGGACCGGGTCGGTGCTGGCCGCCTTCCACGCCGGATAAAGCGTGGCGAGGAACGACAGGACGAAGGCGGTGAGGACGATCGCGGTGACTTCGACCGGGTCGGTCTTCGACGGCAGTTCGGACAGGAAGCGGACCGACGGGTCCCACAGATTCTGGCCGGTCAATGTCTGGATCAGATTGACCATGTTCTGGCGGAAGAACAGGAAGATCGCGCCGAGGATCACGCCGAGCAGGATACCGAGCGTGCCGATGGTCACACCGACGGTCACGAATACCTTGATCAGGCCGCGGCGGCTGGCGCCCATGGTGCGCAGGATGGCGATGTCGCGGGTCTTGGCGCGGACCAGCATGATCAGCGACGACAGGATGTTGAACACCGCCACCAGCACGATCAGCGAGAGCACGACGAACATCGCGATGCGTTCGACCGCGAGCGCTTCGAACAAGGCCGAATTCATCTGCCGCCAGTCGATGATGATGCCCTTGCCGCGCACCACCGACTGCAACGGCGCGAGGATCGTGCCGACCTTGTCGGGGTTGACCGTCTGCACCTCCACCATGCCGACGTCGTCGCCCATCATCAGCAAATTCTGGGCGTCCTCCATCGGCATGACGACGAAGGTGTTGTCATATTCGTAGACGCCGACTTCGAACACCGCGCCGACGGTGTAGCTGACGATCCGCGGCACCGTACCGATCACAGTCGAGCGGCCTTCGGGGCTGATCAGCGAAATCTCCGATCCGGGATAGGCGCCGAGCGATTCCGCGAGGCGGGCGCCGATCGCGACGCGGCCGCTGCCGGGGACGATGGAACGGATATCGCCGGCCTTGATGTTGTTGGTAATGGTCGGGTTGGAGCGCAGGTCCTCAAGCCTGTTGCCGCGCACCAGCACGCCCTCGACGCGGCCGTTGGACGAGGCCATCAGCGGCTGTTCGATCAGCGGTATGGCGGAGGTCACGCCGGGGGTTTTTTTGGCAGCGTCGGCGATCTGCTGCCAGCCGGTCAGGCGCCCGTCATAGCCCTGGATGATGGCATGGCCGTTCAGCCCGGTAATCTTGTCGAACAATTCGGCGCGGAAGCCGTTCATGACGCTCATCACGATGATCAATGCGGCGACCCCGAGCGCGACCGCGGCGAGGCTGATTCCGGCGACGAGGAAGATGAACCCCTCGCCCTTGCCGGGCAGGAGGTAGCGCTTGGCGACCATCCGTTCGTAGCGGTTGAGGATCATCCCTCCCCTCCCGCAGGCGGGAGGGGGGAAATCCGCCGTCATGGATCATCCCGTCAGCCGCCCGACCACGGCGTCGATCGGCAGCTCGATCTTTTCGCCCGAGCGGCGGTTCTTGAGTTCGACGGTGCCGGCGGCGAGGCCGCGGGGGCCGAGGATGACCTGCCACGGCAGGCCGATCAGATCCATCGAACCCAGTTTGACCCCGCCCCGCTCGTCGCGGTCGTCGTAGAGGGTCTCAATGCCGGCCGCGCTTAGCCGGGCGTAAAGCTCGTCGGCGGCGGCGATGCTGGCGGGGTCGTCGCCGCGCATAGTCACCAACCCAACCTGCCACGGCGCGACCGCTTCGGGCCAGACAATGCCGGCCTCGTCATGGCTGGCCTCGATGATCGCCCCGACCAGCCGCGACACGCCGATGCCGTAACTGCCCATGTGCGGAGTCACCATAGTACCGTCGGAGCTCGACACTTTGAGCCCCATCGAGGCGCTGTACTTGTCGCCGAAGTAAAAGATGTGGCCGACTTCGATGCCGCGGCCGGTGCGGCGGCGGTCCTCGGGAACCTCAGCCCAGCGCGCCTCGTCGTGGGTCTCGTCAGTCGCGGCATAGGTCGAGCTGACCTGGTCGAACAGGCCGTGAAGTCCGGCTTCGTCGGTATAATCGAGG
>JANLQS010000035.1:0-6295 GCA_031367995.1 Sphingomonas sp. | reverse complement strand
CGTCCATGTCGCACGATAGCAGGTTGACGCCGGCCGACGCTGGCACCCACCAGCGCTTGAACAGATCGGGCTTGCTCCACGCCTGGAACAGCAGGTTCGCCGGGGCGTCGAAGGTGCGGGTAACGGTCAGTTCGCGGTCGGTGCGCTCGACCTTCGTGCGGCCTCCGGTGGCGGATTCCTCATTCGTGTAGCCCATCGTCGTCCTCCTTGTGTTGCAGTTCCTCGAGCAGGGTGTCGAGCGCGTCGAAGCGCGCGTCCCACAGCAAGCGATGCTCCTCGATCCACGCGCCCGCGACCGCGAGCGGGCGGCGGCCAAGCCGGCAGGCGCGCACCCGGCCGACCTTCTCGGTCGTCACCAGCCCCGCTTGTTCGAGCACCCCGACGTGCTTCTTCATGCCGGTCAGGGTCATGTGGAATTTGCTGGCGAGCGCGCTGATCGACGCTTCCTCGCGCCCAAGCTGCTCGAGCACGCCGCGGCGGGTCGCATCCGCCAAAGCGGCGAACGAGGCATCGAGGCGAGTGGCGGTAAGCTGAACCATATGGTTCAGTGTTTAAGGCAGGAATTAGCGAGTTGCAAGAGGCTGGGCATAGGGGAGGGAGAAGCGATGGGAGGTCGGCCAAACTAGTGTCCGCAATGGGTGGAAAGCGGACATTCGACGGTAGCTGTTGCTTCCGTAAGAAAACGGATCATCAAGGGCCGATGTCAGAAGGTCAAATCACGTCGGCTGAGAGCTACTTCATAACAGGCCGTGCATACGTAACGGGCGCTCACGCCATCGTAAAAAGTCCCGTTCGGCAGAGATATGCCAACGATTTTCGTTTTGTGTTCCCGTGCATGTCGCTGATGGCTCACGCCATCGAAGTTTACCTAAAAGCGTGGCTCTCGGTGCACGGTTACAACGATGAGACGCTCCGCAAGCGCTTCCGTCATGATCTTAGAAGCCTTTACAATGAGGCTCGGACAACTGGGCTGCAGGAACCTCACACTAGGGAAGGCGAGACGATTCACGATCTAGTCGAGTCGTTCGAGGCGCAGCACGAGCCGCCCTACCCTCTGCGTTACCCCTTTGACGGATGGCAGATTCCGCTGCCCAAGCTAAACATTGTGTTCCAGATTTTCGTTCGTCTCGACCGGATTATTGCTGATACGCTAGGCAAGGCTGTGCCCGCCGATCTGGATTGGCGTGTCACCCCTGACGAGGAACTTACGCTCGTCCTGACCAGAACGCGCCGGATGTCCGCAATGGGTCGAAAGCGGACATTCACAGCGAGGCGGATGCGCGCCTTGCTAGGGCGATGGCGTAGTTTTACCCTGAGGGCGACGCTCGCGCCGATCGTTGATCCCTGTTACTGACCCTGTCACCGAAGTTCATGCGATTGGAAGCTATGATGACACATTATCCGCTATTGCTCCTGGTGACCGCGTCCACCCTCGCGCTTGCCGCATGTTCACCCAAGCCTGCCGAAACTTCGGTGGCAACCAACGATGTTTCCGCGAATGCCGCGGCGCCGGCCAACCCCAGCGATCCGGTGCAAAGCGCGCTTTCGGCGGCACCAGAGGCAATCGCCCGCGAGGCGGCGGTGATGGCGCCCAATCCCGACGGGTCGATGAAGTCGCTACGGGAAGGCAAGAATGGCTGGACTTGCGTGCCCGACAACCCCGCCACCCCCGGACCTGATCCGATGTGCATGGACTCCAACGCGATGAAATGGGCCAAGGCGTGGCTCGGCCACAAGACGCCGCCGGCCGACAATGTCGGGCTGGCGTATATGCTTACCGGAGGCACTGACGCAAGCAACACCGACCCCTATGGCAAGCAGCCAGCGGAAGGTGCCGATTGGGTCAAGACCGGCCCGCACGTGATGGTCGTGGGATCGGATTCGCTTAACAAAATCTACCCGGGCGGCGACAAGCCCGACGCGTCGAAACCCTATGTGATGTTCGGCGGCACGCCCTACGCGCACCTGATGATCCCGATCCAATGATCGAGAGGTGGCGCGGGTCAGTGGGCCTGCGCCACTGCGAATTGCACCGCCTCGGTCATCGCTGCCCTGGCACGGCTGGCGGGAAAGGCGGCGAGCGCGTCGATCGCCCGGCGGCGATATTTGCCCGCGGTGCTCGAGCACCGAATGTCCGCAATGGGTGGAAAGCGGACATTAGCGTTATGTTGGAAACCTCAGCCGCTTGAGCAGCGCCGCATAACGCGGATCGCGGCGGATCGGGTCGACGAATGGGTCGCGCTTAAGGTAGATAAGCCCCGGATCGGGCGCCTCGACCGCCTTATCGAACGCAGCAAAGGCGCGGTCGGCATCGCCGAGCTGAGCGTAGATCTGGCCATATTGGTAGGTCGCCTGGTCAGCATACGCGCCGCGGATTCTCGCGATCCTGGCTTCGACCCCGGCGGCGTCGCCGCTGCGCGCAGCGAGGATCGCTTCAATGGTCTGGCGGAAGGAATCATCCGCCGGGCCTCGGGCGAGCACCGTCCGTGCCTCGGTGGGACGGTTTAGCAAAATCAGGTTTTGGGAGATGAAGAAACGTGGAGTGCTGCGCTGCGGCGCAATCGCCAGCCCCTTGTTGTAGGCGTCTATCGCATCGGCATAACGGCGCATGACGAAGAGACACGCGCCGCGCCCAGAATGGGCCGTAGGATTGAGCGGATCGAGTGCAATCAAGCGATCCGCCAACGCCAACGCTCCCTTTGCGTCGCCGAGCCACGGCGAAATGCGCAAGGCCTTCAGAAGCACGAAAGTGTCGTTAGGTTCGGTCGTAAGGGCCTGCTTCGATCCCCGCAACGCCGCAACGAAATCGAGGCGTTCGGCGCTGATGGCCGCAAATGTTGCGGCAGGCCTACCTGAGCCCGGCATCAGCACTTCCGCGCGTTTGGCCGACTGCTCGGCACGGCCCAGCATCACCGCCAATTCTGCCGGGTTAGTTGCATATTGTTCAGCGTTAAGTGCAAGCACATTCGCCTTGCCGAGATGGGCATCCCCATAATCGGGATCTTCTGCAATTGCCGCATCGAACAGGGTAATTATCTTTTGGCCCGCCGCCGCGCTGTCCGCGCTTTTGCCGATTGCCTCAGCCTGGAGATAAAGGTCCTGCGCCTTGGCATTGGCGGTGCCGCCGATTGTTAGGGCCACTTTCTTTGCCGCGCCCAGCGCGATGCTCAGCGCCCCCGCCACTTGCATAGCGATGTCGCTCTGGATCTTAATCGTATCCCCCGGCGCGCGGTCGTAGCTTTGCGCCCATTTCTCGACGCCGTCCGTGCCACTCACGAGCTGCGCCCCAACTCGAATCGTCTCGGGCGAACGGCGGATGCTACCGGTGAGGATGTTCGCGACACCTAGTTTGGCTGCGGCGGCTTGAGTGTCCAGATCCTTGACCGCGTCCGACGAAGCCCGGCCGATCACCTGCATCCCAATCCGCGACAGCGCGCCGCGTAACTCCTCGGCAATTCCTTCCGAGAAATAAGCTTGTTCGGAATCGCTCGAGAGGTTGGCAAAGCTCATCACCGCGATGCGGTTCGAAGCTGCGGCCGCGCCCGGCTTTAAGAACGCCCAGCCGCTGACTCCGGCAACCGCCAGCGCACCGGCGCCCCCGGCCATCACCGTCCGCCGCGATACCTTCGGCTCAGCAACAACCGCGCGTCGGACTACCGGCGCCTCACCGGTCAAATGCGCATTGACCGCATCGACCAGCGCGACGAACCTCAGGTCCGTGCGCTTGCCCTTCCAACCGGAAAAGAGCGGCGCTTGGACTTCACCGAAACCAAGCGGTGGTTCAACGTCATCGAGGCGGATCGGGACATAGGAGCCTCGGCGTTTGGCGCGGGTCGCCTCGTCGCGAACAAAATGCCCCTCGGGACCAACCGAGCGTTGGCTCCACGCCACGATCACGCAGCGCGCGGCATCGAGATGCTGCTGGATTTCCTCGCGCCAGTCCGCGCCAGTGCCGATATGCGCGTCCCACCACACGTCAAATCCTTCGGCCTCGAGCGCGGCGACAAGTGGCTTCAGCCGGGCGCGATCCTCGGCCTTGTATGAAACGAACACTTGCGTTGCTGAACTTGCCATCCCGCCCCCGGGCCGGTTTGTCGGCTACCGTACGTTAGGGCAATGTGGGTGATTAACAAAGACGTAAAACTGGCGGCATATGCGCTTGAGTCGAATGTCCGCTTTGCTTCGAAAGCGTATTTTACGCTAGTGACCGGTTTGGGTCGAAAGCGGACGCTCCGCCTATCCATCCACCCCCGCAAACAACCGCCGCTCCGGGCCCGGCATGCCGATCCAGTAAGCGAGCTCGCTCGGCTGGTCGAGGCTCCAGACGCAGAGGTCGGCGGCCTTGCCGGCTTCGATGCTGCCGATGTCGTGGGCGAGGCCGAGGGCGCGGGCGGCGTTGAGGGTCATGCCGGCGAGCGCTTCTTCCGGGGTCAGGCCGAACAAGGTGCAGGCCATGTTCATCGCCAGCGTCGGCGACAGCAAGGGCGAGGTGCCGGGGTTGCAATCGGTGGCGATGGCGATGGTGACGTTGTGGTCGCGGAGCAATTGGACGGGCGGCTTCTTCGTCTCCTGCAGCGCGTAATAAGCGCCGGGGAGGAGGACGGCGACGGTGCCGGCGGCGGCCATCGCCTTGGCGCCGGCGGCGTCGAGATGTTCGAGATGGTCGGCGCTGAGCGCCTTATATTTGGCGGCGAGCGCGGCGCCGCCCTGGTTGGACAATTGTTCGGCGTGGAGGCGGACGGCGAGGCCGTTGGCGCGCGCCGCGGTGAACACGCGCTCGACCTCCGCCGGAGTGAAGGCGATGGTTTCGCAAAAGGCGTCGACGCTGGTGGCGAGGCCGGCGCGGGCGACCGCCGGGATCATCTCCTCCGCGACCATTTTGACATAGGCGGTGCGGTCCTCGCCCGGCGGAAGCGCATGGAGCGCCAACAACGTCGGCACGATCCGCACCGCCGCGTCGCGGCCGATCGCCTTGGCCGCATTGAGCAAGCGGATCTCGGCGGCGGTGTCGAGGCCGTAGCCCGACTTGACCTCGACCGTCGTCGCGCCGCCGCGCATCAAGGCGTCGAGGCGGCGGCGGGCCGACGCGCGCAATTCGTCGGCCGAGGCGGCCCTGGTCGCGGCGACGGTAGAGGCGATGCCGCCGCCGGCCTCTGCGATCTGTTCATAGGTCGCCCCGGCGTGGCGCATGGCATGTTCGTCGGCGCGGGTGCCGCCGAACACCAGATGGGTGTGACAATCGATCAGGCCGGGCGTGACCCAGGCGCCGCCCAAAGGCACGACTTCGCGGGCGCGGAAGCCGGCCAGTTCGGTGCGCTTGCCGACGCGGACGATGCGGCCGTCCTGGATGCCGATCGCGGCATTGGCCATGATGCCGAGCGGGTTGCCGGGCGCTGGCGCCATCGTCGCGACGTGGCAATCGGTAAGCAGGCGGTCCCACATGATAGTGGCATTGGGGGCGGCCGGTGCTAGTCGTCAAGCCGATGAGCTGGCCCAACCTGTCCGACCTGCTGGTGAGCGCCGATGCGCCAAGTGCCTCCGATGCGGCCGTGGGGCTGGTCGGCGCGCCGTTGGCGGCCGGATCGGTCACGCCGGGCGGCTGCGACGAGGCGCCAGCGCGGCTGCGCGCGGTGCTGCGGCGGATCGGCCGCTACGACCTTGAGACCGGGCGCGAGTTGACAAGCGAGATCGCCGACCACGGCGATGTCGACATTGCCGGCATGAGCATCGAACAAGCGACGGCACCGATCCGCGAAGCCTGCGCGGCGAGCGTCGCGCGACACCAGCTGACGCTGCTGGTGGGTGGCAATAATGCGGTGACTAGGCCGGGCGTGCAGGCGTTCGGGCTGCCGCTCCGCCAAGTCGGGCTGATTACGCTCGACGCCCATTTCGACCTGCGCGACACGGCCGACGGGCTGGGCAACGGCAATCCGGTGCGGGCGCTGCGCGAAGACGGGCTGCCGGGGCGCAACATCGCCCAGGTCGGGCTGGCGCCGTTCGCCAATTCCGCCGCGATGCACCGCGACGCGATCGACGGCGGGCATCTGGTGGTGAGCATCGGCGAAGTGCGGGCGCGCGGCATCGAGGCGGCGATCACCCGCGCTTTGGGCCATGTCGCGCATTGCGACGCGCTGTTGATCGATTGCGACATCGACGTCATCGACCGCGGCCAGTTTCCCGGCGCGCCGGGGTCGCGGCCGGGGGGCATGGCGGTCCATGATTTCTTCGCGGCGGTGCGGCGGCTGGCGGCCTGCCCCAAGGTCGGGATCATCGATTTGACCGAATGGGACCCGCC
>JANLQS010000145.1:0-3051 GCA_031367995.1 Sphingomonas sp. | reverse complement strand
GGGGCTCGTGGTTGGGGACGACGGCAAGGTCGAGCGGCTGGTCCGCGCCGACGAGCCGAGCCCGGCCGCCGCGCGCACGATCGATGGCGGCGGACGCACCCTCCTGCCCGGCCTGATCGACTCGCACGGCCATGTCGCCGGCCTCGGCCTGACCGCGACGACCCTCGATCTCGTCGGCACCGCGTCGCTTGGCGAATTGCAGCAGCGGCTCAAGGATTATGCCGCCGCTCATCCCGGCGACGGCTGGATCATCGGTCGCGGCTGGAACCAGGAATTATGGCCGGTCAAAAGCTTCCCTTATGCCGCCGACCTCGATTCGATCGTCGCCAATCGTCCCGTCGTGCTCGAACGCGTCGATGGCCACGCGTTGGTCGCCAACAGCGCTGCACTGCGCGCCGCCGGGGTGACTGCCGCAACTCCAGTGCCGAGCGGGGGGCAGATCGATCGCGGACTGTTCGTCGACAATGCGATGGACTTGATCGGCGCCAAGATCCCCGACGCCACCTCCGCCGAGCGCGACCAGTGGCTCGCCGCGGCGCAGTCCATGTTGCTTGGCTATGGCATTACCGCGACCACCGACATGGGCACCAGTCCCGAGGTCTGGGCGGCGATGCGGCGCGCCGGCGATGCGGGAGCGCTCAAGGTTCGAATCATCAGTTACGGCTCGGGGCTCGACGGAGCCAAGGCGATTTCGCCAGCCGGCCCGACCCCCTGGCTTTATGCCGACCACCTGCGCATGAACGGCGTGAAACTGTACGGCGACGGAGCGCTCGGATCGCGCGGTGCATGGCTCAAGGCGCCGTATGCGGACAAGCCGGGAAGCATCGGGCTGCGCTTTCATAGCGACGCCGATTATGACGCCCTGGTCGCCGATGCCGCCGCCCACCATTACCAGATCGCCACCCACGCCATCGGTGATGCCGCCAACGCGCAGGTCATCAACGCTTATGCCAGCCACGGCGCCGCCAGCGGCGACAAGCGCTGGCGGATCGAACATGCCCAGATCGTCGATCCCAGGGATTTGCCGAAGATCGGCGCCAATCACATCATCGCCTCGATGCAGCCGACCCACCAGACCAGCGACCGGCTGATGGCCGAAGCGCGGCTGGGCCCTAATCGGCTCGACGGTGCTTATGCGTGGGCGTCGATGCTGCGCACTGGCGCGCGGCTGGCGTTCGGCTCGGACTATCCGGTCGAAAGCCCCAACCCCTTTCCCGGCCTCGCCGCAGCGATCAGCCGCCAGGACATGACCGGGCAACCGCCGGGGGGCTGGCGCCCGGAGGAGAAAGTCACCTTCGCCCAGGCCCTCGACGCCTTTACCCGGGGCGGCGCTTATGCCGGGTTCGCGGACGGCAAGTTCGGCGCGCTTGCGCCCGGACAGTGGGCCGATTTCATCATCGTCGACCGTGACCCGACCACAATCGACCCGCAGGCGCTTGCCCGGACCAAGGTGCTCGAAACGTGGATTGCGGGGCAGCGTGTGTGGGCGGCGCCGGCTAAGGCCGCGCCAGTTTCCGCTCCTCGCCCCGAGCGCGGGAAATAAGCAGCGTCGGGGTGAGCAACTGCGGCAGTTCCTCGGGTTCGGCCTTGCCCGGCGCGTACCACAGATAGAGCGGCACACCGGCGCGGCCGCGGCTTTCGAGGAAGCGGCCGATCGCGGGATCGCCGTTGGTCCAGTCGCCGACGAGCGTGATGACCCCCGCCTCGCGGAACGCCTTGATGGTTTCGCTGCGGTCGATCGCGGCGGCTTCATTGGCCTTGCACGTCAGGCACCAGTCGGCGGTGAAATAGACGAACACCGGCTTGCCCGAGGACCGCGCCGTATCGAGTGCCGCCTGGCTCCATTTGCCGGTCCCGAGCGGAACATGCGCAGCGCCGCTGCCCGCCGCCGGAAGCGCCGACAGGGCGGCGCCCGCGATCACCACCGCGCCGGCGATGGCGACCGGCCAGCCGGTCTTGCCGCCGCGCTGCCGCGACCCAACCAAGAGCAGCAGAACCCCGAGCAGGATCGCGGCGCCAAGCCCGATCATCAGCGCCTCGCTCCCGCCCTGGCGATAAAGCAGCCACAGCGCGGCGACCGCGGTGGCCGCCATCGGCAGCGCGAGAAAGCGCTGCAGCCGGGCCATCCACGGACCCGGCCTGGGCAGCATCCGGCGCAGTGCGGGAACGAAGGCGATGGCGACGAACGGCAGCGCCAGCCCAAGCCCGAGCGCTGCGAATACCAGCACCGAGCCCCATAATGGCAAAAGCAATGCAGCACCGAGCGCCACCCCCATGAACGGCCCGGCGCAAGGCGTGGCGACGAATGCGGCGAGCGCGCCGGTGCCGAAGCTACCGGCAGGTGCGCGCTCGCCGGCGAGCACCGGAAGTTCGAACGCGCGGATCAGGTTCAAGGTAATCGCCACCGCCAGAAGCATCAGGATCAGGGTCGTTCGCGGGTCCTGAAGCTGGAACGCCCAGCCGGCGGCGCTGCCCCCGGCGCGGAGCAGCAGAAGCACGCCGCCGAGGCTCGCAGTGCCGACGATCGCGCCGCCGGCATAGGCCAAGGCATCGCGTCGCGCCGCTTGTTCGCTTTCGCCAGCCTTCGCAAGATGGAGCGCCTTGATCGCCAGGATCGGGAAGACGCACGGCATCAGGTTGAGCAGGATCCCGCCAGCCAGCGCGCCGAGCAATGCCGCCCACAGCCCCACCGCGGCCGCGCCGCCGAGCGCGGTTCCGCCCCGTGGCACCGCGCCCGGGACAGCGGTGATCTCAAGCCCCTGCCCGCCCCCGAATGAGAGCACGCCCGCAAGCCGCTGCGCCGGCTGCTCGCCGGGCTTCACTTCGACGACCAGCATATCGCCGACCCGGCTGAAACGCTGCGGCGCGTCATAGGCGATTACGCCTTCGGTGGCCGGGAAGAAAAAAGGGTCCGTGACGCCCACGCCGGCCGGCAACGGAATGCCGATCCTGAGCACGTCGCCCGAGCGCTCGAAGTGCGCCACGCTTGCAAGCGGCCGCGGCAGCGCCTGGCGCCACTGGTTGAAGCGCGGGTCGGGCGTCGCACCGCCG
>JANLQS010000142.1:0-7724 GCA_031367995.1 Sphingomonas sp. | reverse complement strand
GCGATTGTGGCGGCGGGCGATGATTGGCCATGCGGTGTCCAACGTCGTCCCCATCGTCGCCGCCAACCGCATTGGCGTGGAAGGCGAACAGCGCTTCTACGGTCACAGCTTCATTTGCGACGAGCGCGGCGACATCCTCGCCGAGTTCGGCGCCGAGGACACCGGCGTATTGGTCGCCGACATCGACGTCGCTTTGACCAGGCGGCATCGCGCTGCCTTCGGTTTCTTTCGCGACCGCCGGCCCGATCTCTATGGCCGGCTGATCGAGGATGTCTGAGCCGATCCGCGCCCTGCTGCGAGCGCCCTCGGCGGCGCTGGCGAATTGCGAACTGACCCACATCGATCGGCTTGAGATCGACATCGACCGGGCGCTAAACCAGCACCGCGCTTACGCCGACCTGCTTGTCGATCTTGGCATTGCCGTGATTGTCCTCGATCCGCTGCCCGACTTTCCCGACAGCTGCTTCGTCGAGGACGCCGCGCTGGCGTTTTCGGATTGCTTCGTCCTGACCTCGCCCGGCGCCGCGTCGCGCCGCGCCGAGCCGGCGCTGCTGCGCGGCGCGCTGCCTACGGACCGGCCGATCCTGTCGATCGGCCTGCCCGGCACGCTGGATGGCGGCGACGTTCTCTGCGTCGGCAAGGCGGTGTTCGTCGGCCTCACCAGCCGGACCAACTCCGCGGGGATCGACGCGCTCCGGACGGCGCTCGCGCCATTCGGCTATTCGGTGACGGCGGTACCCGGTAACGCCGCGCTGCACCTCAAGACCGCCGTCACCGCCGCGAGCGACCATTGCGTCCTGATCAACCCGGCGTGGGTTGATCGCTCGCTGTTCGCCGCCTTCGACCAAATCGAACCCGATCCCGCCGAGCCATTCGCGGGCAATTGCCTGCGGGTCGGCGATACGCTGGTGATGCAGGTGTCCCATCCCCTCACCGTCAACCGCCTTCGCGCCAAGGGCTTCCGGGTCGAAACCGTCGATGTCTCGGAATTCGCCAAGGCGGAGGCGGGGCTGACTTGCCTCAGCGTTCTGATTCCGCCCTACAGCGCCAATCTCAAATAGAGGCTGTCGCATAGCTCGTCGCCGACCTGCCAGGTGCCGGCGGCACGGTGGGTCTCGACGAACCCGTGGCGTTCCAGCAATCGCAGGGACGCCGCGTTGCGGGGGTCGACGTCGGCGGTAAGCTCGATCGAGCCGAGGCTTCGCCGCCGCTCGATGAACGCGACAAGCGCTTCGCTGGCGTATCCTCTGCCCCACTGTGCCGGTTCGATCAGGAAGCCGACTTCCGGAAGCTTCCACGCGCCAAGTTTGCCGATGCAAACTCCGTCGAGGGTGACGATGAAGTCGTCGCTCAGCGCCGGATCGACGTCGAGCATCAAGGTTAGCCACTTTCGGGTATCGTCGACCGCGCCATGGGGCGGCGTCGACCAATAGCGCATCGCCGCGGCTTGCCTCATGATGCCGTGCATCGCGGCAAGGTCATCCGGCCTTGCGCGCCGCAGTACCAGCCGCTCGGTGCGGATTTCATCAGCCACGGCGGCCCGCAACCGCCTGAGCGAACACCGCTTCGAACATGCCGGCATCGAGCCGCCGCGTATTCTGGTTGTAGCGGCTGCAGTGATAGCTCGACAGCAACGTGCGCCCTCCCGGCAGCGCATGCGCCGCGCCATGACCGAAGCGCGCTTTCGACAGCGGCAGGCCGAAGCTCCGGCACAGGCTGTCGTGCGCAACCTTGCCAAGGGCGATGAAGGTCGTGAGATTCGGCAGGCCGGCGATCGCTTCCATCAGGAACGGCCGACAATTCGCTTCCTCGATGGGCAGCGTCTTGTTGGCGGGTGGCAAGCACTTGACGGCGTTGAGGATGATCGCGCCGTCAAGCTGAAGCCCGTCCCCGGGATCGGCCCTATAGCGGCCCTTGCTCAGCCCGAATTTGGCGAGCGTCGCATAGAGCAGCTCCCCGGCGAAATCGCCCGTGAACGGCCTGCCTGTGCGGTTGGCCCCCTGCTTGCCCGGCGCCAGCCCGACGATTGCCAGCCACGCTTCAGGATCGCCGAATGCCGGCACTGGCGCATTCCACCAGTCGGGATGCTCGGCGCGGCACGCCATGCGAAACCGCACCAGCCGCGGGCACAGCGGGCAATCGCGCGGTGCTTCGGCCTGCGGCAACGGGGAAAGATCGGCGGGGGAAATCATCACAACCGATCCTTACCGCTCGTCCTGAGCTTGTCGAAGGACGTTCTTTATTCCATGCGCCGCGGGCTCGCCCTTCGACTTCGCTCACGACGATCGGAACCCGTTGATCCCGCTTATGCACCTTTACGCGATCGCGCTGGGATCGAATCGGCGCCATGGCCGTCATGGCAGGCCGGGCGGCGTGGTCGAGGCGGCGATCGCCCGGCTCGATGCGGAATGGGGACTGTTCGACGCCTCGCGAATTCGCATCAACCCCGCGGTCGGCGGGGCCGGACGGGAGTTCGCCAACGCCGTCGCGCTGATCGAAAGCGATCTGGATCCATCCGCCATGCTCGCCGCGCTCAAGGCCATCGAACGTGACTTCGGGCGGCGACCTGGACGGCGTTGGGCAGCTCGGGTCCTTGACCTCGACATCGTCGCCTGGAGCGGCGCGTCGATGAAAACGCGCCACCTAACCATTCCGCATCCGCTCGTCGCCGATCGAGATTTCGTGCTTCTTTCGCTGGCTGAGATAGCTCCACGCTGGACGGTCTGCGGAGGAAGGAACCCACGCCAACTGGCCCACCGATTGCGGCGCAGGCCTGCGCGTAGCCGTTGACGATATACAATGCGTTGCATAATTGCACCAGGGTGTGACAGAAAGACATTATAAACCAGATCAATTAATGACCTCCGGGGCAATTGCTTATAAACGGCGCTCTGGATGCGAGCGTTGAGTAAGCATTCGTGTTCAAAATGGTCTAAAACCGGGGGAATTATGAAAAATTATGCTTCGTACGCGGCGCTTGCCGTCGCGGCTACCTTCGCTCAGCCTGCATGGGCCCAAGTTTTTTCGGGCCCTTACGTTGGCGCGTCGGCCGGAATCAATGCCGGTCACACTTCAACGCAGGATTACTGGTGCGACTCCGCTTGCGATGCTCCGACAAATACTGGGGTTGACTTCGCAGGTGGCGTCAACGTTGGATTTAACCACCAGGTCGACGAGAATTTCGTGATTGGCGTCGAAGCTGACCTCAGTACGGGCTTCAAGAATACCGATCGCACGGTTGATTCTTCGTCGTGCTGCAGCAACTACGTCTACAACTGGAACACAAACCTGCGGTGGATTTCGACGATCCGCGCCCGAGCCGGGCTCGCCGTCAACAAGAGCATGTTCTATTTGACAGGCGGCCTGGCGCTGACCCGCGCCCGCCTTTCGCAGGTCACCACCAACGACAACAACGATTATGGTGCGCACTTCAGCGGCACGCTGAAGGGCTACGCGTTGGGCGGCGGCATCGAGCATGCGGTCAGCGATCGCTTTAGCGTCAAGGCAGAATTCATGCACGACGCGTTCGGCAAAAAGCGCGGATGCTACATGGATCTCGAAGGCACCGCCGCGGGCGTGTGCTGGGATGCGGGCGACCCCGGCATCGACGATTATGTCGCATGGCAGCCGACCGTTAACACGGCCCGGATCGGCGTCAACTACCGCTTCTGATCGCCCGTCGATCGGTTTAGCGACCAAGGAAGGGGAGGGCCTGGCGCCCTCCCCTTTTGTCTTGTCCGCCGGCCCGCTTGGCATTCCACCGCCAAGGCGCTAACGCGCGCTCGGCTGCGTGGGCCGTTAGCTCAGTCGGTAGAGCAACTGACTTTTAATCAGTAGGTCGCTGGTTCGAACCCAGCACGGCTCACCACCCTCGCCAGCTTCGCACATCCATTGAACCGGATCGGTCAGCGTTTCGACCGTTCGTAGGTCTGCTTGCAGCGATCGGTGACTGTTTTGCTGCACGGCGGCAAGTCGCCGGCCGCGGCGGCGACCGGCGTAAAAGCAGCGGCCTGATTGGGGTTGATCACCACCTGGGTTCCGGCCGGCACACTGACCGGGACATTGACGCCCGCCGGCGCGGTGGCCGGCGCGGAAACGACCGGAATGCCGCGCGAATCGGTCGCCGGCGCCGTCGATGGCGCGGCTTGCGCCAGCGCCCCGCCGGACACAGCCAGCATCAGCGCGGAAAGAGCGTGAATTTTCATCGGACATCTCCTTGAAATGCAACCGTGCGGATGGCCGGGGGCCAGGCAGGTATCGGAACAACGCCGCTCCGCGCGAATCTTTCCATGACCGCCGGCCGCCACGATCCTGCCGAATCGGACAGACCGTCAATCAGTTGGCAAATGTGGTTCGGCTAGGGCGCCCTGGCCGGTGGGTTCGAGTATCGGCGCTGGCCTTGTGGAGGAATGCGTGGACGAACGACCGGTTGAAACGACCCTCTACTCACTTTCCGATCACCCTCCCAAACCCCCATGCCGGCGTGAAGATCAGCGGCACATGACCCTTTATCGTGTGGGGGCGCTGGGGCTCGCCGACCGGCGCGAGTTGTGCCTTATCAAAAACATCAGCGCGGGCGGCATGATGATCCGCGCGTACGGCACGATCGTCCGCGGCGAGAGGCTGTCGGTCGAACTTAAATGCGGGCAGCCGGTCAACGGGATCGCTTTATGGTGCAGTGACCAGCATGTCGGGATCGAATTCGACGACAAGGTCGATGTCATCGACCTGTTGTCCGGTTCGATGAGCGGCCCACGCCCGCGCATGCCGCGAATCGGGGTCGACACATTCGCTATGCTTCGTGAAGGCGCCAAAACGGCGCGAGTTCGCGTGTGCGACATTTCGCAAGGCGGCGCCAAGCTCCGCTGCGACACCGCCTTTCCGCGCGGATGCGACGTTGTTTTGTCGATCCCGGGATTGCCATCCGTCGCTGGCCTATTGCGCTGGGCGGAGGACGGTTTTTGCGGGATCACGTTCAACCGGTTGCTGGCACTGCCGCAACTCGTCGATTTTCTGCAAGACCAGCGAGAGCGGTTTCGCGCGACTGGCTGAGCCGGACGGGATCTGATCAGTCGCCGGGCGAATCCATCAACTTGCCAACCCACAGCTCGGCAAATCGTTTTTCCTCGATCGACAAGGCGCGCGAGGCAAGACCGGGGCGGTTGAATTTCAGCTTCACGCGCGGCCGCGGCACCGGGATGTGGCGGAGCAGCAGATCCGGCGCCAGATTTTTTGAAAAAGCGACGCCCGCCTGCGTGCCGATCGACCAGGCGATGCGGCCGGTGACGCACAAATCGCCCTTGCGGAACAGCAATTCGGATCCTTCGACGGGCAAGCGCTCGCCCTCAACCAGCGCGCCTTCCGCCGACAAATTGCGCAGCTTGACCGGCACCGCTCCGCCCGACAGTTCGAGGGTCGCCGCCATTAGCACATGCGAGCGCCGTGTGCGGCGGTTCTGGGTCATGCTGCTCTCGTCCATTCGACCCGATTAGCCTAAGCGGGTTAAGCATCGTTTAAAGACTTCGGCGCGGAGGTTTGCGTGAAAGCAACGACGGGTTTGATTTTGGCGGCGTTGGTCGCCTTGTTCCTGTGGTTCGGCTGGACCGGCGGCGGCGCTAATCAGTTCGACGTCCATGCCATTGCCCGGCTGGCGTCATGGCGTCACGCCCACCCGCAGGCCACCGCACTGGCGATTATCGTCACCAGCCTTGGCACAGCGATGGTCACCATCACCATCCCGCTGTTGTTGGGCGCCCTGCTGTGGGTCAGGCGGGAGCGGCACCGGGCGGCGACGCTGGTCGGCACCGTATTGTCCGAGCGCGCGGTCGCCGATTCGATCAAATTTGCCTACAATCGCGCGCGGCCGGCGTTCGACCTGCATCCGGTGATGACCAGCAGCTCGAGCTATCCCAGCGGCCACGCCGCCAATTCGACCACCGCGTTCGTCGCTCTGGCTTTGTTTGCGGCGCCCGCGGCGTGGCGCTGGCCGGCAGTCGCGCTGGCCATAGCCGGCGGTGTGCTGATCGGGCTGACCCGGCCCTATCTGGGCGTACACTGGCCAAGCGACGTGATGGGTGGCTGGACTCTGGCGGCGATTTTCCTGCTGTCGGCGCGGGCGATCGACCAGCGGCGTTCAATCGCGCACGAACCGCAGCATGAGATTGTTGGCGGGCATGTCCCGCCGCTCGGCGAAGACTAAGCCCCGCGCCGCCGCTTCGGCCGAAAAATGGCTGACATGGCGCAAGCCCCAAGCGGGATTTCGGCGCTTCAGGTCGCGATCAAACGCCGTGTTGGACGATGCGGCCGGGCGATCATCCTCCAGCCACGGCCCATAGAGGATCAGAGGGCCACCGACCGGAAGGAGTCGCGCCGCTCCTTCGAGCAGGCCGATCGAAGCGTCCCACGGCGCGATGTGCACCATGTTGATGCTGACGACGGCGTCCGCCTGGTCCACCGGCCACCGGGGGGTGGTAGCATCGAAGGCGATGGGGGCGAGCAAATTGCCTGGACCCTCTTCGCGCCAGGCAGCAATCGACGACAGGGCCTCGGGGTCTGGATCGCTGGGTCGCCACCTCAGCGCGGGAAACCGGCAGGCGAAGGCCAAAGCGTGCTCGCCGGTGCCGCTGGCGATTTCGAGAACGGTGCCGAAGGGCGGCAGCCAATCGGCCAGCACATCGCCGATCGGCCCGACATTGCGCGCCGCCGCCGGTGCTTCACGCCGCTCGCCTGCCGGCAGGTCGCCGACATTGTAAGGCGGGAAGCTCGGCTCGGCCACGCTAGGCGCCGCCCGCCCCGGCAAGGATCCGCCGGGCGCGGAGCATCATCTCGATCCGCGTCATGCCGAGCAGCCCGACCGCGAACAGCAAAGCAACGTCGGTGATCATCAACGTATGCTCGTCCATCTGGCCATTGGCGGCGGCAGGATTGCCGGCGAAATAGGCGCGGGCGACGAAGCGGATGAGGATGATCCCGACCAACAGCAGCATCGCCGCGGGCGATACGGTCTGCGACAGCGCGCCGGTCTCGGGATCATGCTCGATGCGGATCAACCGCCCGCGCTGCCAGCCAATCAGCCCGCCGACGACCAGCCCCAATGCACTCAGCGCCAGTCCGAGCGTGCCCGGCGGATGCAGGACGAGGGTCGCCACCGCCAGCGCCGCCAGGATCAGCGGGAATACCCACAGCCGGTCCGGGTTGAGCGGGCGGGTCTTGCGCATCGAGCGAAAGCGCAGCGCCAGCACGATGACGATGATCGTTCCGCTGATAACATATTGCATCACATTCTGGTTCATCATCGTCCCCCGAATTCGGCCCCGGCGCCGCTTTCCGCGCCGTCGGGCGCGGCCGTCTTGTAGGCCAGAACGGGCTTGCGCGCCGCCAACGTCTCATCGAGGCGGCGGCGAGGCGCGTACACCGGCGCCGCCTTCAAGGCCTCGTCCCCGGCCCTCGCCCGCGCCGCGATCGAGCGCAAGGCACCGATGAACTGGTCGAGACTGGCCTTGGACTCGGTTTCCGTCGGCTCGACCAGCATCGCGCCGTGGACGACCAACGGGAAATACATCGTCATCGGGTGGAATCCCTCGTCGATCAGCGCCTTGGCGACGTCGATCGTCGAGAAGCCCTCGGCAAAGCCCTTGTCGCTGAAAATCGCCTCATGCATGCATGGTCCCGACGCGGCGAACGGCGCGTCGAGCACGTCTTCGAGGCTGCGCAGCAGATAATTG
>JANLQS010000131.1:0-1955 GCA_031367995.1 Sphingomonas sp. | reverse complement strand
GGCGATCGAGAGCTTGTTGATCATGTCGCCGGCGTTGCGCGTGGCGTTGTCCATCGCGGTCATCTGACTGCCGTAGAAGCCGGCGGCATTCTCGAGCAAGGCGCGATAGACCTGGACGGCGATGTTCTTGGGTAAGAGCGCGGTGAGGATTTCCTCCTCGTCGGGCTCATATTCGACCGCCGGAGAAGCGGTGCCGTTCTTGACCTCGGCGGGCGCGCCCGGGGCGACCGGGATGATCTGATCGACCGTCGGCTCCTGCAGCAGGGTCGAGCGGAAATTGGCGTAGGCGAGATGGGCGACGTCGAACTGGCCGGCGTTGAAGCGGTCGACGATGTCGTCGGCGATGGCCGCTGCGTCGGCATAGCCGGGCGCCTTCATGCCCTGTGTGTCGTGCTGGCCGATGATCGCCCTGGGGTAGAAGCGGGCGATGACCGGGCGGCCCTTGCGCCCGACGATGTAGAACAGGACTTTCTTGCCGGCGGCCTCAAGCTCCTCGGCTTTGCGGCGGGCGGCGCGGACGATGTTGGTGTTGAACGCGCCGGCAAGGCCGCGATCGCCGGTGGCGACGACGATCAGATGGGTGTCGTCCCTGCCGGTGCCGGCGAGTAGCCTGGGCGATTGTGGGCCGACTGTGACCTTCGCCGCGAGGCTGGCGACGACGCCGGCCATGCGCTGCGAATAGGGACGCCCCGCCTCGGCGTTCGACTGCGCTCGGCGCAGCTTCGCTGCCGCGACCATCTTCATCGCCTTGGTGATCTTCTGCGTCGACTTCACCGAGCCGATGCGCATTTTCAATGCTTTGAGGCTGGCCATTCCGGTTCAGATCCCTACGCGAACTGCTTGCCGAACGCGGCGAGCGCGTCTTTCAATTTGGCGGCGGTGTCGTCGTCGAGCGCCTTGGTGTCGCGGATCGCCTTGAGCACATCGGCGTGGTCCGAACGAAGGTAGCTTAGCATTGCCGCTTCGTAACGGGTGACGTCCTTGACCCCGACCGCGTCGACGAAGCCCTGGGTCCCGGCGAAGATCGAGGCGACTTGCTCCTCGACCGGCATCGGCTGATATTGCGGCTGCTTGAGCAATTCGGTCAGGCGGGCGCCGCGGGCGAGCAATTTCTGGGTCGAGGCGTCGAGGTCGCTGCCGAACTGGGCGAAGGCGGCCATCTCGCGATATTGGGCGAGTTCGAGCTTGATCGAGCCGGAGACCTTTTTCATCGCCTTGGTCTGCGCGGCCGAGCCGACGCGGCTGACGCTGAGGCCGACGTTGATGGCCGGGCGAACGCCCTGGTAGAACAGGTCGGTTTCAAGGAAGATCTGGCCGTCGGTGATCGAGATGACGTTGGTCGGGATGTAGGCCGACACGTCGCCGGCCTGCGTCTCGATGATCGGCAGGGCCGTCAGCGACCCGCCGCCATTGTCGTCGTTCATCTTGGCGGCGCGCTCGAGCAAGCGTGAGTGGAGATAGAAGACGTCGCCGGGATAGGCTTCGCGGCCCGGCGGGCGGCGCAGCAGCAGGCTCATCTGGCGGTAGGCGACGGCCTGCTTCGACAGATCGTCATAGACGATGACCGCGTGCATGCCGTTGTCGCGGAAAAATTCGCCCATCGCGCAACCGGTGTAGGGCGCGAGGAACTGCAGCGGGGCGGGCTCCGACGCGGTCGCGGCGACCACGATGGTGTATTCCATCGCGCCATTTTCCTCGAGCGCGCGGACGATCTGGGCGACGGTCGAGCGCTTCTGCCCGATGGCGACGTAGATGCAGTAGAGCTTCTTCGATTCGTCGTCCCCGGCGTTCGCCGCCTTCTGGTTGATGAAGGTGTCGAGGGCGACGGCGGTCTTGCCGGTCTGGCGATCGCCGATGATCAGCTCGCGCTGGCCGCGGCCGACCGGGACCAGCGCGTCGAGGGCTTTGAGGCCGGTCTGGACCGGCTCATGCACCGACTTGCGCGGGATGATGCC
>JANLQS010000117.1:0-4485 GCA_031367995.1 Sphingomonas sp. | reverse complement strand
GTCGCCGCGGCTGGCGCTGTCGTGGAGGTCGAGTGCGTCGAGGAAGAATTGCGATCTTTGGAGCCAGCCCGACAGGCCTTCGAGCCCCATGCCGGCAAGGATCACGCGGCGCGGGCGCATCCCCTCGCCCACCGCCTGGACGGTGGTGCGCGCGCCGAGCGATAAGCCGCCGAGATCGAATTCGGTGAGGCCGAGGTGGGCGATCAATTCCTCAAGGTCGCGGCCGAGGATGCCCGGCGGGTAGGCGGCGGGATCGTGCGGCGCGGCGCTGAGGCCGTGGGCGCGAAGGTCTGGCATGATCACCCGGAACCCGCGGGTCGCGAGCTTCGCCGCGTGGCCGAACTTGATCCAGTTGACGTTCGCGTCGGAGAACAGCCCGTGGACGAGGATCGCGGCACGGCCTTGCCCCAGTTCGTGGAAGGCCAGCCCGACGCCGTCCGAGGCGTTCCAGCGGTGGGTAGCGGCGGCAGTCATCGCCCGCATATGGTCCCAATGTTCGCAGTGACGGGCAGGATTGCACGCCCCCCGCGCGGCGGTGAGCGATGGGCCGGATCAACAGGCATGATGGCCGGCCGCGTCATGACCAAGGAGATGTCAGTCGAAATCCTACATTGCAACGCGGAAAATGGCCCGGGAAGCCGTCTGAGGACATGGGAATGCGTTGCGGAACGATAGGTGGCCCGCCAAGAGCAAGCGATGAGAAAGACCATCGAGCGCGTGCTCGCCAATCTGTATCCCTCCCCGGCCTGGCTTCCCCAAGCGTTCGATTCGACCTTCGAGTGGGTGCGAATGGTCGAGTTCGGGCAGGACGATTACCATTCCGTGGCGTTCCTCGACCAGCGCGGTTTGCGGCCCGACATGGACGCGGCGGCCGTGCCGTTTTCGAGCCTGGCCGAGCATACGCCGGCGGAAGCACGGCGCGACGCCCACTGGATTTTTCATATCGGCCATGTCGGCTCGACCCTGGTCTCCAGGCTGCTCGGCGAATTGCCCGGCGTATTCGCGCTGCGCGAACCGGTTGTGCTGCGCGCCTTGCCGGCGATGGACGCGGCCGCGCAAAATGAGCGCCTTCCGGTCGTCCGGGCTTTGCTTTCACGGACCTTCGCCGCTGAGCAGCGCGCTCTGATCAAGGCCACAAGTTACCTGAGCGAACTGGCGCCGGCTCTGGTCGGTCCCACCAGCGACGGGGGCAAGACGCTGATGATCGGGATGTGCGCCCAACGTTTCATCGCCGCGCGGCTCGATACGCCGATGATCGAACCGCGCGCCCGTATCCCCGAGAGGATGGCCCGGCTGACCCGGCGGGCGCCGGCGATCGACGCCGCCGAAGCCAGCCGCGACGACGCGCATGTCGCCGCGGCGGCGTGGGCGACCGAAGCCAGTGCGCTCGAAGCGGCGGCGGCGGCGATCGGCCCCGAACGCGCGCAATTCCTCGACTTCGATCGATTCCTCAATGCTCCGGTCGAGGGATTGGAGGAAGTTGCCAGCCATTTCGGGTTCGCAACCGACCGTGAAGATCTTCGGAGGCTGATCGACGGGCCGGTCATGACCCACCACGCCAAGACCGGTGACAATCGATTCGACCCCACGAAACGCGAAGCGAGGATCGCCGTGCGGCTGACCGACCATGCGACCGAAATCGGCGCCGCGATGCGCTGGCTCGAGCGGTTGGCGAAGGATGCGCCGTCCGTCGCCCAGGCGCTGGACAGGGCCGCGGTTTAGTCGGGAACCGCTTTTCCGACCTTGGCCCAGCGCTCGACCAAAGCGGGATAGTCCTGGGTGCGGATACGCTTCAGCGCGGACGTGTCGAGCCACGCCTCGTGCAGGCTTTCCGCGCCAAAGTGATGGCGCGGGACGAAGCGCGACGGATCGTCGAATGCGGCGACGGTGAGGTCCATCTTGTCGCCTTCCAGGAAGGCGAAGCCGAGGCTGGTGCCGCAGGCCGCGCAGAAGGGCCGCCGGGCGATTTCGGAGCTGTCATACCAGTCGGGCTCGCGCCTCCAGCGGACCTTGTCCCGGGCAATGCCGAGCATCGCCAGCGAGACATTGCCGCTGGCGCGCTGGCACATCCGGCAATGGCACAGATAGGCGTCGTCGCTGTCGACATCGGCATCGAAGCGGATGCGGCCGCAGGCGCAGCCGCCGGTCATGGTCGCCTCGCTCACGGCGCGGGCGGGGCGACCGGGGGCATCGAGACATGCTCGGCGACGATCTTCCAGCCGCCGTCGGACTGGCGCTGGAAGACGTCGGTGAAGCGGGCGCTGACGGTCGGGCGGCCGGTGCCGGCGGCGACGGTAAAGCTTTCGATCCCCGAACTGACGAAGGCGTCGCCACCGAGCAATTGGATGCGCCGGCCGCTGACCTTGTAATCGGCCGGCTTCATGCTGGTGAAGGCGCGCGCCCAGCCCGTCTGCACCTTGCGGTCGGCACTCGGCTGCGGCGAAGAGGCGTCGATCATCTCCGCGCCATCGGCATATTGGTTCATGATCGCGCCGAGATCACCGGTGGTGAAGGTCGCTTCGGCCGCGACGGCGATCTTCTCGGCCTCCGCGGCGGTGACGGCGGGCTGGCCGCTCGGCGCCTTCTGGCAGGCGGCGAGCGCCACGACGGCCCCAGCGATCAACAACGATGAACGCATGTCACTCTCCCTGTGTTGCGATGGGAGGCAGGCTAGCGCCTAGGCGGCCTTCTGCAAGTGCCTGCGGCCGAGCAGCTCGGCGATCTGCACCGCGTTCAAGGCCGCGCCCTTGCGGAGGTTGTCGCTGACCACCCACAGGCTGAGGCCGTTGTCGACGGTCGGGTCTTCGCGCACCCGGCTGACGAAGGTGGCATAATCGCCGACGCATTCGACCGGGGTGACATAGCCGCCGTCCTCGCGCTTATCGATCAGCATGACGCCGGGCGCCTCGCGCAGGATGGCTTGCGCTTGCTCGGCCGTGATCTCATTCTCGAACTCGATGTTGATCGCTTCCGAATGGCCGACGAACACCGGCACACGGACGCAGGTCGCGCTGACCTTGATCGAGGGATCGAGGATCTTCTTGGTCTCGACCACCAATTTCCATTCCTCGCTGGTCGCGCCGTCGTCGAGGAAGTCGCCGCACTGCGGGATGACGTTGAACGCGATCTGCTTGGGGAATTTGCGCGGCTCGTTGGAATCGCCGACGAAGATGTTGCGACTTTGCTCGAACAGCTCGTCCATCCCCGCCTTGCCCGATCCGGACACCGACGGGTAGGTCGCCACCACCACCCGCTTGATCGTCGCGGCGTCGTGCAGCGGCTTCAGCGCGACCATCATCTGCGCGGTCGAGCAATTGGGGTTGGCGATGATGTTCTTGGCGCGATAGCCGTCGATCGCCTCGGGATTCACCTCGGGCACGATCAATGGGACGTCGGGGTCCATGCGATAGAGCGAGCTGTTGTCGATGACCGTGCAGCCGGCCCGGGCCGCGATCGGCGCGTAGACCTTGCTGACCGCCGAGCCGGCGGCGAACAAGGCGATGTCCCAGCCCTCGAAATCGAAATGTTCGATGTTCTGGACTTTCAATTCCTTGCCGCTGTCGCCGAAGTCGATGACGTCGCCGGTCGAGCGCGAGCTGGCCAGGGCGGCGACCTCGTCGGCCGGGAATTGCCGCTCGGCGAGGATGTTCAGAATCTCGCGCCCGACATTGCCGGTCGCGCCGACGACGACCATCCGATAGCCCATCTTGCATTCCTACTTTGCGTGAGCCGGCGAAGTGGTGCCGCGCCCGCCGCTTGTCAACGCAAGCGTGACGGTTCGAGCCGCCACAAGGCGACGCTGCCGTCCTCGGCGCCAGTGGCGAGGGTCGGTCGACGACGCAAAAGCTGGCCCTTCGGCAAAAGAAAAGGGCGCCCGGATCCACTCCGGACGCCCCTTCATCGCGCCCTGCGGCGGAGAATCAAGCCTATGCGGCTTAGCTGTCGGTCTTTTGGACCTTGGCATCGCCGCGGGTGTCGCGACGCTCGGCGATGCGGGCCGATTTGCCCCGGCGGCCGCGCAGATAATAGAGCTTGGCGCGGCGTACGGCGCCGCGACGGACGACTTCGATCGAATCGATGATCGGCGAGTAAAGCGGGAATACGCGCTCGACGCCCTCGCCGAAGGAAATCTTGCGGACGGTGAAGTTCGAGTTCACGCCCTTGTTGGCCCGGGCGATGCACACGCCTTCATACATCTGAACGCGGCTGCGCTCGCCTTCAACGACCTTGACGCCGACCTTCAGCGTGTCGCCGGGACGGAATTCGGGAATGGTGCGGCCCTCGATCAGCGAGGCGATCTGCTCGGCTTCGAGCGTCTCGATGAGGTTCATGGTCTTAAAACCCTATTGTTCACGCTGCGCACCAGAGGGCGACGCCTGCGATGCGCCCCCATGGCGCTCGATCAGGTCCGGCCGCCTTAGCCGTGTGTCGTCGATCGAGCGCGCTTTACGCCACGCCGCGATCTTCGCATGATCCCCCGATCGC
>JANLQS010000069.1:0-12727 GCA_031367995.1 Sphingomonas sp. | reverse complement strand
CTCGCCCTCGATCTCGACCGTGACCGAGTGTTTGAGCAGCAATTGGCCCGGCGCCTTGTCGTCGGCGCTGTCGAGCGTGAAGCGGCCGCGGACGCGTGTTCCGGCGCGGACCGGGGCGATGAAGCGGACGCGGTCGAGGCCGTAGTTGACCGCCATTTTCGTCGAGTCCGGCACCTGCATGACGTCGGCGGCCATGCGGCTGAGCAGCGACAAAGAGAGGAAACCATGGGCAATCGTCCCGCCGAACGGGGTCTGCGCGGCGAGGACCGGGTCGAGGTGGATGAACTGGCGATCCTCGGTCGCTTCGGCAAAGGCGGCGATGCGGTCCTGGTCGACCATGATCCAGTCGCTGACGCCGATTTCCTGGCCGATGCGGCTGCGGATTTCGGCAAGGCTGGCGGTGGGCATCGGCGCCTGTCGTAGGCGCGGCCTCAAGGGGCTGGCAAGGGGCGCGGCGAGGACGTTACGGAATGCTCAGCCCTTGGCGGGCGCAGGCGCCGGCGCGCCGGCGTAGGGCATGACCAATGTCCCGTCGGGGGCGGCGGTGAAGGTGGTCTGGGTCGGGTAGGCGAATTCGAGGCCTTCGCGACGGAAGATGCCGGCGAGCGCGATCAAGATGTCCGACTTGTGACGGGCGAGGGCGTCGGGGTCGATCGTGCGGTCGTCGTAGACCAGTTCGCACTCGACCCCGCTGGCGCCGAAGTTGCGCACCTGGCAGCGGACCAAGCGGCAGCCGCGCACCGGTTCGATCGCCGCGCCGACGATTTCGGGCAATCTTTCGAGAAGGGTCGGGTCGGTGCGATAAACGAGGCTGAACGCGATGGTGGTGCGCCGGACCTGGCCATCGGCGAGGTTGTACAATTCCTGATCGAGCAGCTTGGTGTTGGACATGATCACCTGCTCGCCGGTCAGCGCGCGCAGGCGCGTCGTCTTGAGGCCGATGCGCTCGACCACGCCGGTAGTGGTGCCGTAACGGACCGTGTCGCCGCGCCGGAACGGGCGGTCGAACAGGATCGACAGCGCCGCGAACAGATCCGAAAAAATGCCCTGCGCGGCGAGGCCGATGGCGATACCGCCGATGCCGAGGCCGGCGATGAGGGTGGTGATGTTGACGCCGAGGTTGTCGAGGATGGCGAGCAACGCCAGCACGAACACGGTGACGCTGACCAGCACGCGCAGGATGCCGAACGCATTGCCGAGCGTGGTCTCGCCATGATCGTCCCCGACATGGGCGCGGATCGCGCCGAGAATCAGCTCGCGAGCCCAGATCGCGCCCTGCAGCGCGGCGGCGACGATGAACAGGATGCCAAACGCGCGCTCGAGCTTGGCCGGCACGGCGGCGTAGCTGGTGACGATTTCGATCGCGGTGGCGACCATGAACAGCAAGGTGGTGCGGGCGAGCACCGCGCCGATCACGCCGCGCCAGTTGCGGCAACCGGGGTGGCGATCGACGGTGCGGTGACCGATCCAGCGGACGACCAGCATCAGGCCGACAATCCCGGCCGCGACCAATGCGCCGAGCATCAGCCCGTCGAGATTGGCGGCAAGCCAGTCGGCGAGCGAGCCGACCGGGCGGCCGAAGCGCGGGACGGGGGCAGGCGGGCGCGTCGCGATCATCGGCGGGTCATGGCGGGCGAGGGGCAGCGGATCAAGGGGTAAGCCCTGCCGCGAGAGCTCAGGCGGCGGCCGCCTTCCGCCGCGCGCGTTTCGGCTTACGTTTGATGAAAGCGAGGAAGCCGGTCTCGGCGCTCGACAGGCGACGGCGGGCGCGCGGGCGCTTCATGCCGTGCAGCGGATCGCGGCTGTCCTCCTGCAACGCGTCGATCAGGCATGGGTGGACGTAGCTCTTTCGGCTCATCGTCGGGGTGTTGCCGAGGGCCTCGGCGACCGGCTCGAGGACCGTCTTGAGGGTCTGCCGCTGGCCGTCCCCCGAGGCGAGCAATTGCTCGAAGAAGATCACGCTCGCCCCCCAGGTGCGGAAATGCTTGGCGGTGAAATCGCCGCCCGAGGCATCGCGGATATAATCGTTGACGTCGGCCGAGGTGATCGGATGCGGCTCGCCGTCGCCGTTGAGATACTGGAACAGCATCTGGCCGGGCAAATCCTGGCACTTGCCGACGATCCGCTTGAGGTGGCTGTCGGTGATCGTCGCCTCATGGACGATGCCGTGCTTGCCGGTGTAGCGCATCTTCATCTTGCCGCGCTTGCGGGTGAGGTGGCGCGAGCGCAGAGTCGACAGGCCGAAGCTCTTGTTGGCCTTGGCATATTGTTCGTTGCCGATGCGCATATGCTCGGTGTCGAGCAGGCGCACGACCGCGGCGACGACCGCGTCACGACCGATCTTGCGCTTCCTCAGATCCTTTTCGACGCGCTTGCGGATTTTGGGCAGCGCCTCGCCGAATTCGCGGCAGCCGTCGTATTTCGAGGCCTCCTGGCGGGCGCGGAACTCGGCGTGGTAGCGATATTGCTTGCGCCCCCGGGCATCCTTGCCGGTGGCCTGGATGTGGCCGTTGGAATCCTTGCAGAACCACGCGTCGGTATAGGCTGGGGGCAGGGCGAACGCGTTGAGACGGTCGATCTCGTCGCGGTCGGTGACGCGCGTGTCGCCGTCATAGTAAGCCCAAGCACGACCGGCCTTTTTGCGGGTGTAACCGGGCTCGCTATCATTGCTATGGCGGAGCATCCTTGGCGGCCCTTCGACGTTGAGGTCGCACACCAGTGCACGAGACCGGCATCGGTTCCGCGCCCGGCCACAGAGTAGCGACTATGCCGACGATCGACCGCGCAAAGATCCTGATCATGGCGACCAACCGGTTCGAGGAGAGCGAATTGTTCGGGCCGCGCGATATCCTGCTCGGCAAGGGCGCCGAGGTGACGCTGGCGTCGCTCGACATGGAGGAGATCGAGGCGACGGTGCACGACGTGCCGGGCAAGCGCATCGCCCCCGACCTGACCATCGCCGAGGCCGACGCCGCCAAGTTCGACGCGCTGCTGCTGCCGGGCGGGGTCGGTAACCCCGACCGGCTGAGGACCGACGCCGCGGCGATCGCGCTGATCAAGGCGTTCGACGCCGCGGGAAAGCCGATCGGGGCGATCTGTCACGCGCCGTGGTTGCTCGCCGAGGCCGATGTGCTGCGCGGCAGGCGGGCGACGAGCTGGCCATCGATCCGGACCGACATCCGCAATGCCGGGGCCAAGGTGGTCGACGAGGCCGCGGTCACCGACGGCCACCTCGTCACCAGCCGCAAACCCGACGATGTGCCCGCCTTCACCGCCGCGCTGATCGCTGCGATCGAGAAGGCGAGTTAAGGGGCTGGAGAGGTTTTGCCGTTATTGAGGCGGCATGGATTTCACGGCCGACAAGAGCCACGCCGAGCAAGCGCTGGACTGGATTGCGGCGCTCGCATTGGGCGCCGCGGGAGGCTTTGCCGCCTTTGCCACGATGCCCGTCGCGCCGGTTGCGATGAGCGCCGTTGCGGCCTTGGCGATGACCCTGGCCGGACTGGCCGTCATGCAGCGCTTCGATGGGCAGATGGCGGCCGAGTTCGCGTTCAACTTCGTGCCGTGGGCCGATGCCATGAAGGAGGAAGAGCCGCTCGAACTGGTCGACCGGATCGCGCCGGCAGCCGCCGACTCGCGGGTGTTTCAGCTGTTCGCGCCGGAAACGGTTGCCGCGCCGGGGGAGCTGGCCGCGCGCATTGAAGACTGGCTCGATGGCGCCCGTCAACGAATCGGCGAGAGCGGCGAGCGGCCGCTGGCGGCGACGCCCGGCCATGGCCCGGCTTCGAGTCCGGCCAGCACCGCGCTGCACGCAGCGCTGGCCGACATCCGCCGCTCGCTCCGCTGAGCGCTCACTCGGCGATCGTCAGCGCCTCGAGCGACAGGCTGATCGACCCGTCCCGATGATGCACCATCGCCCCGGCGAGCGCGATATCGGCCACGATCTGACCCGGCACGCGCCACTCGGCGTCGGCCAGGCCGGCCGTCAGTCGCTCGGCGATCCCGGCAGCACCTGGTGCAGGAAGTCGCAGGCGAATCTCATGCCGCTCGCCAATAAACGTAAGCGATTGCCAATCGGTCGAGCGGAAATCGCTAAGCAAAACCCTATTACGATCCAGCCCGACCCGATCGATCAGTCCGCGCAGCAGGCCGGCCGCCGCGGACGATAATGCCGGCCGCATCATTGTGGCGAATCGAGGTAGGCGCGAACCCGCTCGACGGTACGCTCGCGTGGTTCGCGTCCATTGCGGAGATCGAAAACGAAGCGCGGGTCGCCCATGACCTCCCGCCCGAACCGCGCCGCCGGCACCCCCGCCGTCCTCATGAACTTTTCCACTTCTCGAAGTAGATGCACTGCAATCCCCCAAATCTCCTTGCGACTCGGCAGCGGGACATTTCCAATGGCTTTCCTACTTGTCTAGGAATTTTCCTAAGCCTATGAATGGATCGCCATGTCTGATGACCCGCGTGCCATGTTGCAAAGGCTGTGTTCGGAACGGGGCGAAAGCCTCGCCGGATTGTCGCGCCTGCTTGGGCGCAACGACGCCTATATCCAGCAGTATCTGCGCAAGGGCACGCCGCGCCGCCTGCCCGAGCGCGAGCGGCGCATTTTATCGCGCTATTTCGCCATTCCCGACTCGATGCTCGGCGGGCCCGACACGCGTGGCGATGACGAAAGCGGGGCGCTCATCGCCGTCGCGCGCGGCGCGGTGCGAGCGTCGGCTGGGCCCGGCGCGGTGGCGGGCGACGATGCCGCGCGGCCCTATTTCGCGTTCGATCCGCGATGGTTGAAAGCGCTCACGTCGTCGGGCGCCAGCCGTCTGTCGATGATCCGGGTCGAAGGCGACTCGATGGCCCCGACGCTCGATGCCGGCGATGACATATTGGTCGATCTCGACGACGCGGCCGATCGATTGCGCGACGGCATATACGTGCTCAGGGTCGACGATCTGCTGCTGGTCAAGCGGCTTGCGTTGCACCCGTTCGGACGCCAGGTCACGGTCCAGTCGGACAGTCCCGCTTATCCCGACTGGCCGAACCGCAAGCTCGACGAATTCGACGTCATCGGCCGGGTGATCTGGGCGGGGGGGCGGGTCGCTTAGCCAAAGAGGGTGAGGTCGAGCGGCTCGCTCGGCCCAAGCCACAGCACATGGTCGCGGTGGTCGGCGAGATCGTCGCCGGTCGAAGCATGGGCGAACACCGTCAGCCCCTCGCGGTTGAGGACGAGCCACGATGCGACATCCGCGAAGCGATCGGTGGGGATGGTCAATTGGCAACTGCCGCGGGGGTGGGGCCCGACCGGGCCGAGGTGAAGATGGCCCATCGGCACGCCGAAGCGGTCGCGCACGACTTGCCCGATGCGCCGCGCACGATCGACTTCGTCGGCGTCGTAATAGAGGTGGAAGTGGAAATCGCGGATGGCCGGGTCGATCACCGCGCGGAATCCTTGCGCCGGTCGAGCAGCCACACGGCGAGCGCCATCACGGCACCGACGAAAGTGCCGATCAGCACGCCCTTCATCGCCTGCCCGACAAGGATGCCCCAGGCTGCCCCGGCGAGGATCGCGACGATCAGGAAAAAGCCGCCGGCGGCGGGGCTGCGCTGGGTCATGCGCAGCCCAATGCCACGCCGCGCGGCGCGGCGCCAGCGTGGGAAAGCGATGGTTAGCGAGGCATTGACCGCGCTTGTGCGCCGGGCCGAAAGGGGCTGCGGGTTACTCGCGGTGGCATGGAAGCGCCGTTCATCACGCCGTTCATCACCGGGCGCGGGGCGTTGGCCGACGCCCACCAGCTGATCACGACCTATGGCGACGACGCCGGGTTCGAAGCCGCCATCCGCGCCGAGCGCAGCCGCAATGATGGCAATGTCGTCCGTTTCTGCCACTGGCGGCAGATCGAGCGGGTCATCGCCACCCTCGCCAGCGACGAAGTGAGCGGCACCGTCCACTAGCATGCGGTGAGCCGTGCCCGCGGGACTGGCGCGCGCGAGCGCACATGCTAGGCTTGTGCTCATGGTATCACGCTCGACGGGTCGGGGGGCCGCGATCATCCTGCTCGCGGCAGGCGCCGGATTGGGCGCGGCCATCCCGCGCGCGCACGCCGCCCAGCAGCCCGTGCCAACCGCCCCGCCACCCGACACCGCCGAAATCGATCCATCCGCGCCGCTCGATCCGATGCCTGGACTGGGCGTCGCCTGGCCTGACATGGCCGCGCCGGACGCTGTCCCCGCGCCGGACGCAGCGGTGGGCACCAATATCGTGGCCGGAGCGCCGGCGGCGTCCGCGCCCGGCATCGAGGATAGCGGGACCTTGCGACGCTACAGCGTGGCGTTCGCCGGCCTCGGCGGGGTCGAGGACGGCGAGGTCGTGCGCAAGGCATTCGACGCCCAGTCTGCGCTGGTTGAGGGCGAGGGCAAACCGGTCAACGCGGCGCAGATCGACCGACGCGCGCGATCCGACGCGGATTTGCTCGCCGAACTGCTCCAGGCGCATGGCTATTACGACGCCGCGGTCGAGCCGAACATCGTCGCCGAGGACAGCAAGATCGCGGTCGTCATGGAAGCGACGCCGGGCGCGCGCTACCGCTTCACGTCGGTCGAGCTGCCCGGGCTGGACGCGGCCGGGGACGAAGCCAAGCGGCTGCGCGATGCCTTCGCGGTCAAGCCGGGCGATCCGGTCGTCGCGGAAAAAGTCATCGCCGCGGGGCTTGCATTGCAGGTCGAACTCGGCGCGCGCGGTTTCGCCATCGCGGCGGTCGGCGAGCAGGACATCGTCATCGACCACCAGGCGCAGGAAGCGCGGCTGGTACTGCCGGTGACACCGGGCCCGGTGGCGCGGTTCGGCCACATTCGGGTCAGCGGCAGGCCGCCATTCTCGGCCAACCACGTGTCAAGGATCGCGCGGTTCAAGCGCGGCGACCGCTTCGACCGCGCCGATGTCGACGATCTGCGCCGGGCGCTGGTCGCCACCGGGCTGGTCGCCAGCGCCGACGTCAAGCTCGTGCCGGTCGACGGCGGGCGGACGATCGATCTCGCCGTCCAGCTAGAGCCGGCGCCGATGCGGACCATCGCCGGCGAGCTCGGCTATGGCACCGGCGAAGGCGTGCGGGCCGAGGTCAGCTGGCAGCACCGCAACTTCTTCAACCCCGAAGGCGCGCTGACTCTGAGGGCGGTGGCTGGGACCCAGGAACAGCTCGCCGCGGTGACCGTCCGGCGCAACAATTTCCTGCGCCGCGACCAGGTCGCCTTTGCCCAAATCTCGGCCAGCCACGTCGACCGCATCGCGTTCGGTGCCAAGACCTTTTCCCTGAGCGGCGGGATCGAGCGGCAGAGCAATTTCATCTGGCAGAAAAAGTGGACGTGGAGCATCGGCGCCGAGCTGCTGGCGTCCGACGAGCGCGACACGATCGCGTCGACCGGCGCGGCGAGGCACCGCACCTTCTTCATCGGCGCGCTGCCGATGAGCCTCAACTATGACGGGTCGGACAATCTGCTCGATCCCAGCCGCGGCTTCCGCCTGGGCGGGCGGCTAAGTCCCGAACTCTCGCTCCAGGGCGGGGCGTTCGGCTATGCCAAGGCGCAGATCGACGCCAGCGCCTATCGCCCGATCGGCGGCCGGACGGTCGTCGCCGGACGAGTGCGCGTCGGCACCATCCTTGGCGCCAGCCGCGACACCATCGCCCCGTCGCGGCGCTTCTATGCCGGTGGCGGCGGATCGGTGCGCGGCTACGGCTATCAGCGGCTTGGCCCGCAGGATGCCGATGGCAAGCCGATCGGCGGGCGCAGCCTGGCCGAATTCGCGCTCGAGACCCGCGTCAGGTTCGGCAATTTCGGGGTGGTGCCGTTCATCGACGGCGGGACGCTGTCGACCGGGGCGACGCCCGATTTCCGCCACTGGCAGCTCGGCGCCGGCATCGGCGCGCGTTATTATTCGAGCTTCGGCCCGATCCGCATCGACGTCGGCACCCCGCTCAACCCGCAGCCGGGCGACAGCCGGATAGCGGTTACCGTCAGCCTCGGCCAGGCGTTCTAGGGATGGCCGAGGGGGATAGCGCATTGGTCGTGGTCAGGCGGTCGTGGGGGCGGCGCCTGCTCAACGAACTGATCGCGCTGCTCGCCGCGATCGCCATCCTGCTCGCGGCCGCGCTGGTGCTGCTCGACACCGCGCCGGGTCACCGCTTCCTCGTCGACCGCATCGCCGCGCTGGAGACGGCGACCGGTCTCAAAATCCGCATCGGCCGGATCGACGGCTCGATTTTCGGCGAGGCGCATCTCAAGACCGTCACCGTATCCGACGCCCAGGGCGTGTTCCTGACCAGCCCCGAAATCGTCCTCGACTGGGCGCCCGGCGCGTGGCTCTACAACAGCCTGCACATCGACCGGCTGGAGGCGGACAAGGTGCGGCTGGAGCGGCTGCCGCACCTCAAGCCGAGCGGCCAGAAGGGGCCGATCCTGCCCGGCTTCGACATTCACATCGGCCGGCTCGAGATCCACCGGCTGGAGGTCGGCAAGGCAGTCAGTGGGCGCGAGCAGGTCGGGCGGCTGGTCGGCAGCGCGGAGATCCGCGCCGGCCGGGCGATGATCGGCCTCAAGGGCGCGCTCGACGGCGGCGACCGGCTGGCGGTGGTGCTCGACGCCGAGCCCGACCGTGATCGGTTCGACCTCGAACTGCGCGCCACGGCGCCGGGCAATGGCCTGCTGCCGGCCCTGTTCGGGTCGAGGCGACCTTTGCAGGCCGTGGTCACCGGCAAGGGTAGCTGGGCGAAGTGGAACGGCCAGGCGGTGCTCAAGCTGTCGGGGATCGAAGCGGGTCGGCTCGCCCTGACCAGCGCCGCCGGGACCTATGCCTTGTCCGGCATGCTGAGGCCGGCGCCGTTCGTCACCGGCAAGCTGCAGCGGTTGACGACCCCGGCACTGCGCGTGTCGGGACGCGGAAAATTGAAGGATCGCCAGCTCAATGGCGAGCTGAGAATGCTGTCCCCGGCGCTTCGTGCGGTGGCGCGCGGAACCCTCGACCTCGCCGCCAACCGCTACAAAAGCGTCACCGTCGGACTCGACCTGCTGCAGCCGCGCGCTTTGTTCAAGAATATGAGCGGGCGCGGCGTGCGGATGGTGTGGACCCTCGACGGGCCGTTCGGAAGCGCGAGCTACGCCTATCGCCTGACCAGTCCGCAAGTGGCGTTCGACAACACCGGCTTCATCGACGTCCGCGCCGAAGGCCGCGGGCGGCTGGCGCCGTGGCCGATGCGCGTGCCGTTGCGGCTGCAGGCGCGGGCGATCACCGGCATCGGCGATGTCGCCGGGGGAATCCTGCGCAACATCAGCCTTGAGGGGATGTTGGCGATCACGCCCAAATTGGTGCGCGGCGACGATCTGGCGCTCAGAAGCGACAAGGTCAGCGGCAAGATGGCGCTGCTGATCGACCTCAGGACCGGGCGGTTCGACATCATGCTGGCCGGGGGCATGAAGCGTTACCTGATACCCGGCGTCGGCATCGTCGATGTCGAGACGCGGCTGCATGTCGTGCCCGGCAGCGACGGCAAGGCGCATGTCGTCGGCAAGGCCGAGGCGTGGGTGCGGCGGCTCGACAACAGCTTCTTCATGGGGCTGACCGGCGGTCTGCCGCGGCTGACCAGCGACCTCGAGCGCGGCGGCGACGGAGTGCTCCACCTGACCAACCTGCAGCTTTACTCGCCCAAGCTGCGGCTGTCGGGGCAGGGCTATCGCCGGCGCGACGGCACTTTCCACATCGAGGCGCGTGGGCGCCAGGCGCAATATGGCCCGGTGCGGATGGTGCTCGACGGGCATATCGAACGGCCCCACGTCGAGCTGCTGCTCGACCGGCCGAACGAGGCAATGGGCGTCCATGCCATGCGCCTGTCGCTGTCCCCGACGGCGGCCGGATACGATTATCACGCGACCGGCGGGTCGCGGCTCGGGCCGTTCACGTCGGACGGGCAGATCCTGTTGCCCCACGCCGCGCGGGCGGTGATCCAGGTCGCCGCGCTGCGCGTCGCCGGTACGGTCGCGCACGGATCGCTGCGCAGCGATCCGGGCGGGTTCAGCGGCCAGCTCGACCTAGCCGGGGGCGGGATCGACGGACGGCTGCTGTTCGCGCCCGAAGGCACGGACCAGGGCATCGAAGCGCATCTGCTGCTGGCCAACGCGACGCTGCCCGGGCCGCCCGACACCCTGGTCGCCGCCGGGCGCATCGACGGGCATATCTTGCTGGCCGACAATCGCACCACGGTCGACGGGACGATCACCGCGCGCGGGCTCAAACGCGGCAATCTCAGCCTGGCGCGGCTGACCGCCAACGCCAGGCTGGTCAACGGCGCCGGACAGGTGCGCGCGGCGGTCGCCGGGCGGCGCGAACATGCGTTCGAATTCGTCACTTTGGCCGAGGTCGCGCCGGGCCGGGTCAGCCTGACCGGGCGCGGATCGATCGACCGGCGGCCGCTGATCATCGACGGGCCGATGGTTGTCACCAGCGACGGCGACGGCTGGGCGGTGGCGCCGACCCGGGTCCGCTTCGGCGGTGGGACGGGCACGCTTTCAGGGCGTACCGGATCGCGCTCCGAACTTCACGCCGACATCAGCGCCATGCCGCTGCAGTTGCTCGACATGCTGTGGCCCAAGCTCGATCTGGCCGGGATTGCCAGCGGGCGGATCGATTATGCCATCGGCGCCGGCGGCCGCCCGAACGGTCGCGCCGACTTCAAGGTGCGCGGGCTTAGCCGGGCCGGACTGGTGCTGTCGTCGCAGCCGATCGACATGGGCTTCGCCGGGGTGATCGACGGCGGCCAGGCGGCGTTCCGCGCGGTCGCGGTGTCGGGCGGCAAGATCATCGGCCGGGCCCAGGCGCGCTTCTCGCCGATTGGCGGCGGGCCGACCCTCGCGGCCTTGCTCAACGCGCCGATGACGCTGCAAGTGCGCTACGCCGGGCCGGCCGACACCTTGTGGCGATTGTCGGGCGTCGAGGTGTTCGACTTGAGCGGGCCGGTGGCGATCGGCGCCGATATCGGCGGACGGCTGGTCGACCCGCAGATCCGCGGATCGCTGAAAGCCAGCGGGGCGCGGATCGAAAGCGCGGTGACGGGCACGGTAATCAGCGGACTGTCGGCCAGCGGCCGCTTCGCCGGGCCGAAGCTGGTGCTGAGCGACATCCGCGGGGCGACACCGGGCGGCGGCGGCCTGAGCGGCAACGGCACGGTCGATTTCAGCGGCGGGGCGGCGGCGTTCGATCTTGCCTTCAATGCCGCCAAGGCACGGTTGCTCGACCGCGACGATCTGTCGGCCGACGTCACCGGCCCGCTCAAGATTCATTCGTCCGGGCGCGGGGGGACGATTTCGGGCAATTTCCATCTCGACCGCGGCAGCTTCACCCTGGGCCGGGCGAGCGCCGCGTCGAAGGTGCCGCAATTGAAAGTGCGCGATATCAACGTCGACCCGGCCGAGGTGATCGAGATCGCCCAGCTGACGCCGTGGAAGCTCGATTTGAAGGTCGCCGGAGAATTGGTCGTCCGCGGGCTTGGCATCGACAGCCGCTGGCGGACCAATCTGGCGATCGGCGGCAGTGCGGATTCTCCCGCCGCGACCGGCACGGCCACGCTGGTGCGCGGCAATTACGAATTCGCCGGGCGCGCCTTCCGGCTCGACCGCGGGACAATGCGCTTTCGCGGCGAAAGCCCGCCCGACCCGCTGCTCGACATCCATGCCGAAGCGCAGATCCAGGGGGTCGACGCGGCGGTCAGCGTGCGCGGCACCGGGCTTCACCCGGAAATCGCCTTCACCTCGGTGCCGGCGCTGCCGCAGGACGAATTGCTGTCGCGATTGCTGTTCGGGACGTCGATCACCAACCTGTCGGCGCCCGAGGCATTGCAGCTGGCCAGCGCGATCGCCGCCTTGCAGTCGGGATCGGCCAGCCTCGATCCGATCAACGCGGTACGCCGCGCGGTCGGGCTCGATCGGCTCAGGATCCTGCCGGCCGACATCGCGACGGGGCAGAAGACGGCGATTTCGGCCGGCAAATATATCGGCCGCAAATTGTTCGTCGAGGTGATCACCGACGGGCAGGGCTATTCGGCGACGCGGATCGAATATCAGGTGACCCGTTGGCTGTCGTTGCTGTCGTCGGTCTCAACGATCGGCCGGACCAGCGCCAATGTCCGCGTGTCGAAGGATTATTGATCGGGTTTCAGGGGGAACGGGGATGAAGAACTGGAACGTGCGCAAGGCGGTGGTGCCGCGCCATGAAATGCCCGCGGAGCATCGGCTGACGGCGAGTCTCAGCTGGCCGCATCTGATCGCGCTGGGCGTCGGTGCGATTGTCGGCACCGGCATATTGACGCTGATCGGGGTCGGCGCCGGCAAGGCCGGGCCGGGCGTGATGCTGAGCTTCGCCATCGCCGGATTGATCTGCGCCTGCGCCGCTTTGGCCTATGCCGAGGTGGCGACGATGATCCCCGCGTCGGGCAGCGCCTACACCTACAGCTATGTAGTGTTCGGCGAGCTCATTGCGTGGATCGTCGGTTGGAGCCTGATCCTCGAATATAGCCTGGTCGTCAGCGCGGTCGCGGTCGGCTGGTCGGGCTATGCCGCGCCGCTGGCCGGGGTGCCGTTCGCCTTCGCCAACGGGCCGGAACTGGGCGGCATCCTCAACTTTCCGGCGATCGTCATCATCGGCGTGGTCGCCGGCCTGCTGATCTTCGGCACCCGCGAAAGCGCGACG
>JANLQS010000067.1:0-7606 GCA_031367995.1 Sphingomonas sp. | reverse complement strand
ACGCTCGGCGCCTTCCTCTGCGTGCTCAGGATGCGCGACGCGGACGGCGAACCGGTCGAGAGCCTCGACAGCCTGGCGGGCCTGTCGCAGTCGCGCCCGGCCTTTGCCGCGGCGCTCGCCATCTTCATGTTCAGCCTCGCCGGCATTCCCCCGCTGTTCGGCTTCTGGCCCAAGGTGATGGTGTTCACTGCCGCGGTCGGCGAGGGGCAATGGCTGCTGGCGATCGTCGGTATTCTCGGCACGGTGGTTGGCGCCTTTTACTATCTGAAAATCGTCAAGCTGATGTATTTCGACGCGCCCGGCCGCGCCTTCGGCAAGGGGCGGGGGCGGCTCGAAGGGCTGCTGATCCTGATCGCCGCGCTGATCGTCTCGCCGCTCGGCTATTTGCTCATCGGGCCGTTGGGCACGCTTAGCCGCAACGCCGCGGAATCGCTCTTCTGAGCCGGATCCGCATCGTCGAGCGCTCGGGCTCGACCAACAGCGCGTTGCTCGCCGACCCGACCGCGACCGAAGGCGACTGGCTGGTCGCGCTGAGGCAGGACAATGGGCGCGGGCGCCACGGGCGCGAATGGCAGTCGCTCGACGGCAATTTCACCGGCTCGACATTGGTCGTCCTCGCCGCGGGGGACCCCGCCGCCCCGGCGCTCGCTTTGGCCGCCGGGCTGGCGCTGATCGAGGCGCTCGAACAGGTCGCCCCCAACGCCGCGCTATCGCTCAAATGGCCCAACGATGTGATGCTCGGCCTCGCCAAGCTTGCCGGCATTTTGCTCGAGCGATCGGGCGACCGGGTCGTCGCCGGCTTCGGCGTCAATCTCGCCGTCGCCCCGGCCATCGCCGGCCGCGCCACCGCCTCGCTTGAAGCCGCCATTACCCCACAGGATTTCGCGCCGATTCTCGCGGATCGTTTTACGCGCATAATGGCTTTGTGGCGATCAACCGATTCTGCTGCATTCGCAAAGGCTTGGCTCGCCCGCGCCCACCCGGTTGGAACCCGGATCAGCGTCCATTTGAACCACGACCAGCGTATCGCCGGGCGGTTCGACGGCATCGACCCCGACGGCGCGCTCCGCCTCTGCTTCGACGACGGCCGCATCGAGACCATCCGCGCCGGCGACGTCAGCCTCGCGTGACACTCGCAATCGGGCCCGCTTCCCGCTAGGCACCCGCCCATGCTGCTCGCCATCGATGCCGGGAACACCAATGTCGTCTTCGCGCTTGTCGAAGGCGGGGATATCCGCGCCCGCTGGCGCATCGCCACCGACCCCAGGCGCACCGCCGACGAATATGCCGTGTGGCTGCACCAGTTGCTCGCGCTCGAAGGTCTCGCCAAGAGCGACATCGCCGCGGTCGCCATCGCCACCGTCGTCCCCCGCGCGCTGCATAATCTGACCGTGCTGGCGCAGAAATATTTCCAAATCGAGCCGATGGTCGCTGGGCAGGGGGCGGCCGGGTGGCCGATCGCCCTTGACGTGCCGGAGCCGGGCAGCGTCGGCGCCGACCGGGTGCTCAACGCCATGGCCGGCCACGCCGCGCACAAGGGCGATCTGATCATCATCGATTTCGGCACCGCGACGACGTTCGACGTGGTCGACTATGACGGCACCTACAAGGGCGGGATCATCGCACCCGGCATCAACCTCAGCCTCGATGCCTTGGTCGCCGCCGCCGCCAAGCTGCCGCGCATCGCCATCGAGGCGCCTGAGGAGACCAATGTGATCGGCCGCACCACCGAGAGTCAGATGCAGATCGGCGTCTACTGGGGCTATGTCGCTTTGATCGAGGGCCTGGTCGCGCGGCTCAAGACCGAGATCGGCCGCCCCGTCACGGTCCTCGCCACCGGCGGACTCGCTTTGCTGTTCGACAAGCATACCGCCGCGTTCGACGCGATCGAGCCCGACCTCACCATCCGCGGCCTCGCCCTGCTTGCCGCCAGGGCCGGCGCATGACGCCCGGCGACGAACTGCTGTTCCTCGCGCTCGGCGGGTCGGGCGAGATCGGGATGAACGTCAACCTCTACGGTTGCCGCGGCAAGTGGCTGATGGCCGACCTCGGGCTGACCTTCGCCGATCCCGATTATCCCGGCATCGACCTCATCCTCCCCGACCTCGAATTCATCGAGAAGCACCGCGAGGATCTGGTCGGTATCGTTCTCACGCATGGCCACGAAGACCATATCGGTGCGCTGCCGTACCTCGCCGCCGATTTGAAGGTGCCGCTCTACGCCACCCCGTTCACCGCCGGCCTGATCGCCGGCAAGCTCGAGGAGGAGGGGCTGACCGGGCAGGTCAAATTGCACATCATCGAGCGCGGTGGCTCGATCGACCTCGACCCGTTCCGCATCACCTATGTCGCGCTCGCCCACTCGATCCCCGAGGGCAACGGCCTGCTGATCGAGACCCCGCACGGCAACATCTTCCACACCGGTGACTGGAAATTGGACGAAACCCCGGTGCTCGGCCTGCCGTCGAGCATCGAAACGCTGAAACGCATCGGCGACGAGGGCGTCTTGGCGATGGTGTGCGATTCGACCAACGTCTTTCAGGCCGAGGCGTCGGGCAGCGAGGCCGGCGTCCATCAAGGCCTCCACGACACCGTCGCCGCGGCCAAGGGCCGAGTTGTCGTCACCACCTTCGCCTCCAACGCCGCGCGGCTCGAAACGATCGGCCGCGTCGCCGACGAGACCGGGCGCAGGGTGTGCGTCGCCGGGCGCAGCCTCGACCGCATCCTGCGCGTCGCCAAGGCCACCGGCTATCTGAAAGACTTTCCCGAGCCGGTCCGTTTCGATGAGGCAATGCGGCTGCCCAAAGCGGAATTGCTGATCATCGCCACCGGCGGACAGGGCGAGCCGCGCGCCGCGCTCGGCCGCATTGCCTCTGGCAGCCACGAGCTCAAGATTGGCGATGGCGACACCGTCATTTTCTCGTCGAAGATCATCCCCGGCAACGAGATGGCGATCGGCCGGATCATGAACGGGCTCGGCGACATGGGGGTGAAAATCGTCACCGACCGCCAGGCCCATGTCCATGTCTCGGGCCACCCCGGGCGGCCCGAGCTGGCGCAGATGTACAAATGGATCCGGCCGCAGATTCTGGTGCCGGTCCACGGCGAGGCGCGGCACATGGCCGAGCAGGCGCGGTTCGCGCTTTCGCAAGGTGTTCCGCAGGCGATCTACCAGAAAAATGGCGACGTCATCCGGCTTGCGCCGAAGGGACCCAAAAAGATCGGCGTTGAACGGGTCGGGCGGCTGGTGCTCGACGGCGACGTCATCCTTCCCGCCGATGGATCGACCATCGTCCAGCGGCGCAAGATGGCGGTCAACGGGTTGATCGCGGTGGCGCTGCCGATCGCTTCCGACGGGCGGCTGCTCGGCAAGCCTCTCGTCACCCCGCTCGGCGTGCCGGTCGAGGCCGACCGCGACGACTTCATCGCCGACGCCGCCGATGCCGCGGCCAAGGCTTATGCGCCGGGCAAGGACCCCGACAAGGTGCGCGAAGCGGTTCGCCTCGCGGTGCGCCGCTGCGCCACTTTGTGGACCGGCAAGAAACCGATCGTCGAGGTCATGATGGTCGAGGCGCGCGCCCCGTGAAGATTGGCTCGATCGTCGCCATCTATTTCCTGTTCTTCAGTTTCAGCGCCTTCGCTTTGCTGCCGTTCGGAGTCCGCACCAGCGAGGAATTGGGCGAGCCGCGGGTGCCCGGCCAGGCCGACAGCGCGCCCCACCATTTCGACCTCAGGCGCCACCTCGTGAAATCGGCCGTCGTCGGGTTCGTCCTGTTCGCGCTTTACTTTGCGAACTGGACCTACGGCTGGGTCAGCGTCGACGCGCTCGACTTCTACAACCCGCCCGGCAACGCCCTCTAGCGCCGCCGGTCGATTGCCTGGGCCAGCGCGGCGTAGAGCTTGCCCATGTCACTCGACATCAGGGTCACCGCGATCATCCCGCCCTCGCGCTCGCTGAGCACACGGCGAAGCATCGCTTCGAAGTCGGCAATGTAACGGTTGACCGATTCCCCGAACTCGGGATCGCTGTCATAATGGGCCTGGAGCGCGCGGTTTTCGCTGCCGCCGATCAGCCGCACGGCGCGGCGGGTAAACACCCCGCGGTTGCCCTTCAAATAGCTATGCCAGGCTTTCTCGTCGACTTCGTCGCTGAGAATCTTCTGCACGTCGATCGAGGCCGAGTGCATCGAGTCCATCAGCAGCGAGACGCGCCTCGCGAACACTTCGCCGTCGTCGCCCCGCGCCGCTTCTCGGCTTTTGGCGATATGCGCGTCAAGCGCCGCCGCGCTCTGGCCGATCGACACCATCTGCGCGGTCAGCTGCTCGGAAGCGGCCCTCGCACTGGTCACCGCCACGCCGGCCAGCCGGTCGACCTCGGCCAGCCGCTCCTCGACCGCTTCGCGCACCGCTTTCTCGAGTGCGGCGCGCGCCGCCTCGCCCAGCGCGCCGGCACTCGCCGGGATCGCTTCGGCGATTGCCTCGCGGGCCCGCGCCGCGGCGTGCTGCGCCGCTTCGCGCACCTGGACCAGCGCCTCGACCAGCGCCGGGCCGGTTTCGTTCGACAGCCGCGCCGCATCGTCGCCGGCGCGGGCGATCGCTCCGCCCAGCTCGGCCAGGCGCTGCTCGGCCCCGCCGACCCCGGCGTCGATCTCGGCCAGCACGACCCCGACCCGCTGGTGAAGCGCCTCGACCCCGCTGGTGCCGGTGGCCAGCCGCGCGCTCGCCTCGACCGCCGCGTCGCGCGCGCCGAGGATCAGCGGATGCGCCTCACTGCTCGTCGCCAGCAAGCGGGTGGCGCCGGCCTCGGCCTCGCCCAGCGCGCCCGTCAATTCGGTCTGGATCGCTTCGCTGAGCATCGCCATGCCTTCGCGCAGTGCCTGCGTCCGGTCGGCCAAGGCGAGGATTGCCTGGTCGTGCGCGCCGGTGTCATTGCCCAGCGATTCCATCTCACCGCGCACGCGTGCCAGCAATTCGGTGATCCGTCCGGCGCGCTGCTCGCCGCCCTCGGCCAGTTCGCCGAAGCGCTGGTCGAGCGCGGCCAGGCCAACGCCTAACTCGGCGACCAGCCGCTGCGACGCGGCATCCTGTTCGGCGACGCGGGCCGCGAAGGAGTCGAGCGACTGGCCCGCCCCGTCGAGCCGCACCGCCAGTGCTTCGCTCGCCTCGATCCCGGCGCGGTCGATGCCGGCGCTCGACTGGTCGAGCAGGGCCGCCACCGCCGACGCCTGGGCGTCGATCCCGCCGCGGATCTGCTCGAGCGCTTCCGCGGCGCGAATGAGCAGCGCATCGACCATCGCGCTGGTCGTCTCGCCGGCGTCGCCAAGCCGCGCGGTCGCCGCCGCCCCGGCGCTCTCGATATGGGTCAGGTGCGCGACCAGCCGCTGCGCCGCGTCGTGGACGGTGGCGTCGGCCTCGGTCGTGCGTTCGGTCAGCGACCGCACCTGCACCTCGAACGCGCGCGCTTGCTCGGTCGCGCTGCGGCCTGCGCCCTGGAGCGATTGCGCCATGCGCTGCGCGGATTGTTCGGCCAACGGCAAGTCGGCCAGCAGCACGCCGATATCGACCCGCGCGGCCTCGGCGGCGCGGTCGAGCGCGGCGCCATGCTGTTGCAGTGCGGCGGCACCGGCGCCAAGCTGCGACGTTACCGCGCCAAGCCGCGTCGCGGCCTGATCGCCGAGCCCCATCAGGTCGCCCGCCATGCGTCCCAGCGCGTCATGATTATGCTCGATATGGCTCGACAACGCCGCCAGCACGTCCTGCAACGCGCGCGCTTCGGTGCGCATCGCGATGACCGAGCGGGTGAAACGCTCGGCTTCCTTGCGCCGAGTGCGGCCGAACATCAGCCACACCAGCCCCATCAACGCCATCGGTCCGGCGGCGATCGCCACCCATTGCGCCACCGCCGGGCTCGACAGCGGCTGCCCGCCGAGCACGCGCCCGGCCGACCACGCCGAATAACCGAGCCACAGCGCGGCCAGCAGGATCAGCGCACTGCCGAGTACGATCCGCGCCCCGCCGCGCGCCTGTTCGTCCTGCGCTTCGTGCCACTGGCCGGGATCGAATCCGGGGTCGTGGATCGACGCCTCGCCCTCGATAAACGGGGTCGGATCCTGATGGACCGGCGGTGCGGGGTCGGCCCCGGCGCGATAGGGGGTGGCGGTCATGACCGGGGAGTTTACCAACTTTGCCCGCCGATCAAAGCGAAATGGGTGGGCAAGGGGTGGAATAACACGCCGCCGCTGCCCTATGGCGGTGGGCTGCACGGTTTTGCGGGCGGAGGGGACGGGAACGGCATGGCGCTAGGAGCGCTGATCGGCGCCTATCAGGAGGATGACGCGGGCGGGCTTAGGGCGTTGCTGCCGCTCGCCGGTCGCACCTTGCTCGATTATCAGGCGCGCTGCCTCGCCGCCGTCGGCGCGGTGCCGATCGTGGTGCTGGTCGAGCGCGTGCCCCCGGCGCTCAACGCCGTGTTCGAGCGGCTGCGGGCCGAAGGCATCGCTATCGTCGCGGTCAGCGACGGCGTCGAGGCCGCCAGCCGGTTCGAGGCGGGCAGCGACGTATTGCTCCTCGCCGACGGAGTCGCCGCCGACATGACCGACGTCGCCGCTTTGGCCGAGGACGAGGCCGCGACGATCCTCACCGTCCCCGACGATGAGGCCCATGCCGGGTTCGAACGCATCGATTCGACTCATCGCTGGGCCGGGGTGGCGCGGATCGAGGCGAGCCAGCTCGGCGCCACCGCCGCCATGCTCGGCGATTGGGATCTGCAATCGACCCTGCTGCGCCGCGCCATCCAGTCGGGCATCGCGCTTCGGCCGGCGGCCAGCGGGCAGGGCGCCGGGCCGCTGCTGGCCGAGGATGAGGAGGCGTTGGCCGGGTTCGAGCGGCGGATGCTGCTGGCGTCGCGCGGCGCCCGCGACGATTGGGTCGCGCGTTATGTGTTGCCGATCGTCGAGGAGGTCGCGACCGAGCGGCTGATGGACAGCCCGGTGACCCCGGCCTGGCTGGTCCACTCGGCGCTCGCGCTGACCGTCGCCGCTGCATTTGCCTTCACCCGCGGGTGGCTCGGGCCGGGCTTGGCGATGCTCATCCTTGCCCTTCCGCTCGACATCATCGCCCGCCGCCTTGGGTTGCTCCGCCTCAAGCCGCTCAGCCCGGCGATGTGGTCGATGAAAGCGCTGTGGCCGGCCGCCGGCCTGGCCCTCTTCGCGCTTGGCTGGTTCACCGCCCGCTACGGCGGCGGGTGGGGCGCGACCATGGCCGCCCTGGCCGCCGGCGCCTTCGCCGAGGCGATGCTGATCGAGCGCGGCGCGGCGGAAGTGCCCGGCCGTCTGTGGCTGTTCTCGCGCCGCTCGGCGGTGGTCGCGGCTATCCCGTTCGCGCTTACCGGATCGTGGAACCTCTACCTCGCTTTGCTCGCGCTCTATGCGGCGGTCAGCTTCTTCCTTGTCCAGCATGTCCGGCATCGGGACAGTGGCCAGTCGGGGTGACGACGCATTAACGCCCGTGCGGTAACAGCCTTCGCCATGATGCCCGTCGAATGGCCGATCGCTGCGCAGGCAAGCGACCATCCGGTTGGCCCCGCGCGCGTCGTGGGGCGCGACCG
>JANLQS010000045.1:0-3715 GCA_031367995.1 Sphingomonas sp. | reverse complement strand
GCGCGGTCCCCCTCCCCGTTCCGGGGAGGAATTGATGCCCTCCCTCCCCGTCATCGAACCCAAGGACGTGCGGCACGCCGGCAATGCGCCCGACGGCGGCGCGTTCGATGCGGCGGCGCTGGCGAGCGCGGATCCGCCGTTGTTCAATTATTACTGCCGCCTTGGCGACGACGCGCTGATCCTTGGGCAGCGCCTCAGCGAATATTGTGGTCATGCGCCGGTGCTCGAGGTCGATCTGAGCCTTGCCAACATCGCGCTCGATTTGATCGGGCAGGCGACGCATTTCCTGACGCTGGCGGGCGATGCCGACCTGCTGGCCTTCCACCGCGACGTACTCGACTGGAAGAATGTCTGGCTGGTCGAGCAGCCCAACGGCGATTTCGCGCGGACCATGGCGCGGCAATATCTGTTCTCGACCTGGCAACACATGCTTTACCAACGGCTTGAGAAATCGAGCGACGCCGGCATCGCCGCGGTCGCCGCCAAGGCGGTCAAGGAAGTCGCCTACCACCGCGAGCTGGCCGCCGATTGGGTGGTGCGTCTCGGCGACGGCACCGACGAAAGCGCAAAGCGCATGGCCGACGGACTGACGTGGTGCTGGCGGTTCGTGCCCGAATTGTTCGAGGTGGATGCGGTGGTGGAGACGCTGGTCGCACGAGGCATCGCGGTCGATCCGCGAGAGTTCGAGGCCGAGTATCGCGCTGACATCGGGCGGGTGCTGGGCGAGGCCAAGCTCGAGCAACCCGCCGACACGCGGCCGATCCTCGGCGGGCGGCGCGGGCATCATGGCGAGCATCTCGGCCATCTGCTGGCGGTGATGCAACATATCCCGCGGACCTATCCGGACGCGAAGTGGTAAGATGGCCGAGCATTTTCATGCACTGACGGTGGCGGAAATTGTCGCCGAGACCGACGAGGCCCATTCGATCCGCTTCGAGGTGCCGGCCGAGCTGGGAAACGCCTTCGCGTTCCGGGCGGGGCAGCATCTGACCTTGCGCGCCGACATCGGCGGCGAGGAGGTGCGGCGCAATTATTCCTTGTGCGTTGCGCCCGACGAGGGCCAGCTCAAGGTGACGGTCAAACGGATCGCCGGGGGGCTGTTTTCGAACTGGGTCGGCGACACGCTGAAAGCGGGCGACACGATCGACGTGATGACCCCGCACGGCAGCTTCACGACGGTGTTCGAGGCGGGCGCGGCGCGGCGCTATGTCGCCTTCGCCGGCGGGTCGGGGATCACCCCGGTGATGTCGCTGGTCCGCACCGCGCTGAAGGCCGAGCCGGCCAGCCGCTTCACCCTGTTTTACGGCAACCGCGATGCCAGCTCGGTCATCTTCCTCGACGCATTGGCCGATGTGAAGGACCGCTTCATGGGGCGGTTCGAACTCTATCATTTCCTCAGTGACGAGGCGGGCGACGTCGACCTGTTCAACGGCATGCTCGACCGGGCGACGTGCGACGCGGCGATCGACGCGTTGGTCGATGAGCCGCAAGACGTCGATGCCTGGTTCATCTGCGGCCCCGGACCGATGATGGACGCGGCCGAAGCGGCGCTGCTCGACCGGGACGTGGCGCGCGAGCGAATCCACATCGAGCGGTTCACCGCCGGGCGCCCGTCGGCAGCGGTCGCGGCGCAGATCGCCGTGCTGCAAGAGGAGGCCGCGGGCCTCAGCCTGTCGGTGACGCTCGACGGGCGCACGCGCAAAGTAAAGTTCGACGGGGCCAATATCCTGGACAGCGCACGCGACGCCGGGCTGCCGGCGCCGTTCGCGTGCAAGGCGGGGGTGTGCGCGACGTGCCGCGCCAAGGTCACCAGGGGCGAGGTCAAGATGGCGGTGCATTATGGCCTGACCGACGAGGAGGTCGCCGCCGGCTATGTCCTGACCTGCCAGTCGGTGCCGCTGGGCGAGGGCGTGGCGGTCGATTACGACGCGTGACGCCTCGCGCCGAAATTGCTAGGCCGCTGCGATGCTCGACGACATGACCGCCAAGCCGCTGACCGGAAACGCGCAATTGCTCGAATCGCTGGCCCCGATCGAGAGCGATTCCTTGCTCGCATTGATCGCCTTGGCCGATGCCGACCCACGGCCCGACAAGATCGATGTCGGCGTCGGCGTGTTCCGCGATGGCGCCGGGCGGACGCCGATCCCGCGCGCGGTCAAGGCGGCCGAGCAACGGCTGTGGGAGCGCCAGGAGACCAAGGCCTATCTCGGCGGCAAGGGCGATGTGCGCTTCGCCGAGCTGCTGCGGCCGATCCTGCTCGGGCATCACGCCGGCGACGCGCGCATTGTCGGGGTGCAGACGCCGGGCGGGTGCGGCGCGCTCAAGCTGGGGTTCGAACTGATCGCCGCGGCCAACCCGGGCGCCAGGGTGCTGGTTGGTACGCCGACCTGGCCCAACCACCCGCCGCTGATCAGGGGCAGTGGGCTGGAACCGGTCAATTATCCTTATTACGAGCGCGGGCAGGGCACGATCCGGTTCGATGCGATGATGGATGCGGTCCATGCGGCGCGGCGCGGCGATGTCGTCCTGCTCCACGGTTGTTGCCACAACCCGACCGGAGCCGACCTCGATCCGGAGCAATGGAAACAAGTCATAGCTGCGGTTTCAAAAAGCGGGCTGATCCCACTGATTGATATTGCTTATCAAGGGCTTGGCCGAGGGCTCGACGAGGACGCGGCCGGACTGTGGCATGCGCTCGACCAGTGCGACGAAGTGATCGTGGCGCAAAGCTGCGACAAGAATTTCGGAGTCTATCGCGACCGCGTCGGGGCGCTGTTCATCAAGACCGCGACCAAGGCGGCGAGCGACAATGCGCTGGCGCATGTGCTGCAACTGGCGCGCGAAATGTGGTCGATGCCGCCCGATCACGGCGCGGCGGTGGTGCGCACCGTGCTCGACGACGCCGAGTTGAAAGCGGATTGGCTGACCGAACTCGATGCGATGCGGGCGCGGATCCGCGAAGTGCGCGAGCGGATCGCCGCGGCCGACCCGCGGCTGGCCTATATCGCCCGGCAGAACGGCATGTTCTCGATGCTGCCGCTGAGCATCGAGCAGGTCCGCGCGCTACGCCACAGCCACGGCATCTACATGGCCGACAGCGGCCGCTTCAACGTCGTCGGCATGGCTGACGACGCGATCGACCGGTTCATCGCGGCGGTCGTCGGGGCGCTTGATGGCTGAGGCCGACGCGCGGCTCGAAGCGTCGCTCGACTGGACCGAGGTGGCGCGGCTGGTGACGACCAGCAGGGCGCTGGACGCGATCGAGGAAACGCGGCTCGTCCCGGAAAAGAAGATTCTTTACCAATTTTCGGCGCGCGGACACGATTTGGCGCAGGTCATCCTTGGGCTGCACTTGAAGGACGGCGACGCGGCGTGCGGCTATTATCGTTCGCGGCCGATGCTGCTCGCCTTGGGCGTGCCGCTGGCCGACGCGCTCGGCTCCGGCATGGGCCGCGCCGGCGGCTATTCGGACGGGCGCGACATTGGTGTGGTGTTCAACTATCCCAATCCAGGCGGCGCCCACGCGCTGCCGATGTGCGGCGGGGTCGGCGCGCAATATACGCCCGCGGCGGGCTGGGCGCAGGCGGTGCTGTACAAGGAGCGTGTGCTCGGCGAGGCGGCCAAAGGCGCGATCGGGGTGGTGCTCGGCGGCGACGCAAGTTGCGCCACGGGCGGATTTTGGGCTGCATTAACCATTGCGACTACACAATCTTTG
>JANLQS010000044.1:0-1533 GCA_031367995.1 Sphingomonas sp. | reverse complement strand
CAGGCGGCGCAAGTAAGCGATGCAGGAGACCTCGTCGGCCGTATCGGCGTAAAAATGGCGATGGACCTGCGCCACGGCGGCAACGCGATTGGCGGCGATCTCGAGGTGCGCGGCGGCCTCGCCAACCTCAGGCGACCGGCTCTGCATCGTCAGAAGGCCCGACACGAACTGCAGGCTGTTCATCACCCGATGGTCGATCTCTTTGGCCATCAAATTCGCTTTGCTGACCGCTTGACGGGCCGAGAGTCCAAGCTCGAGCTGGTCTATCACCACCGAGGCTAGGTCCTTCAAGTCCTCGATCTGCTCCTGCTCAATCGGGCGGGGCTCCTTGTCTATGACGCACAAGGTGCCCAGGTTGTGACCGTCGCTGGTCGTCAGCGGAACTGCCGCATAAAAGCGCAAGCCGAAGTCTCCGGCGACGAGCGGGTTGGCCAGCGAACGAGGGTCGGTTAGGGCATCTTCGATCAGATAAGGTGTATCGCCCAGAATAGCCGATGCGCACAGCCCGGGTTCGCGGTCGATTTGCTGCACGGGCAGGCCGTGGTGCGACTTGAACCAGATGCGGTCTTCGTCGACGATGCTGATGATGGCGATCGGAACTCCGAACCGGCGAGCGGCCAGCGCCGTGATGCGGTCGAACGCGCCGTCGGGCGGACTGTCGAGAATGTCGTAACGCCGAACCGCGGCCATACGCTCAGCCTCGTTCGGCGGGAGAAGGACGGCGACTGACATGGATTGTGACCCTGTTATTATAGCGCTCGAAGCGACACATTTAGCCTTAACCTGTGTTCCTAGTATATCGATTCCAACCGAACCTGAACAACACGACTAGCGCACCGAGACAGCTCTGAGCGCAGCCGCGTCAGCTCCTGCACGGGGCCCCTAACCGAACGCAAAAATTCTGTCGCGAAGAAGTTCCAATGTCCGCAATGGGTCGAAAACGTAAATTAGCGCCTTCCCCTAAATCAGTCCCAGCGCCTTCATGCTCGTCCGCCCGCTCGCGCCGACGATGACGTGGTCGTGGATGGTGATCTTCATGTGGCGGCCGGCTTCGACCAAATCCTTGGTCAGGCGGATGTCCTGGCTGCTCGGCGACGGGTCGCCGCTCGGGTGGTTGTGGACGATGATGATTGCGGTGGCACCGAGCGCGATGGCGCGGGCGATGACTTCGCGGACATGGACCGAGGCTTCGTCGACGCTGCCACTCCACAGCGCCTCGTTGGCGATCAGCCGGTTCTTGGCGTTGAGGAACAGGATGCGCACCTGCTCGATCGGCAAGTGCGCCATGGTGACGTGGAGGTAATCGCCGAGCGCGTCCCAGCTCGACAGGATCGGCAGCGCCTCGACCTTGGCCTCGAGCAATCGCTCGGCGGTGGCGCGGGCGATCTTGAGCGCGGCGATGACCGGGTCGCTGAGCCCTTCGCGGCGCAGCGCAAGGGCGTCGGCGGCGAGCAGCCGGCCGATCCCGCCGAAGCGCTGCAGCAGCGCCTTGGCCTGGGCTTTGGTGTCGCGGCGGGGGATGGCGAGGGCGAG
>JANLQS010000014.1:0-3529 GCA_031367995.1 Sphingomonas sp. | reverse complement strand
GCGCGTAGCGGCCGGGCTGAAGCGACTCGCCGAATGCCAGCGTCGCGGTCTGCGCGATCGCGTCGAGGGTGATGGTCGCAGTACGGGGGACCTCGCCGACGCCAGTCAGCTTGGCCGACGACAGAGCGAGTTGATTGGCGTTGAGGACCAGTGTGTCGGTCGGCGCGACCACGTCGAGGTCGATGCGGACATCGCCCGCGAACGTCAGGTGCGGCGCGTCGGGGGTGACGGTCAGCGCATAATGGCGCGGGATGGCGGTGCGCGGCAACTGGGTCGGGATCGAAGGGTCGATCGGCTGCGACAAAGCGATTGCCGGGGAAGGTGTCGTCAACATGGGCGCGGAGGCGAGGGGGGCGGTGCAGGCGCCGAGCGCGAGCGCGGACAAAGCCGAAGCGGCGAGCAGGCGCCGGGATTGGATGCTGGTCATGAACTGGCCTTTTGCTAGACGATACTCAACCGCGACCGCGATACGAAGCGACCCCCTGGTCGGGGAGCCACAGGTCGGCGGGAGGCAGGCCCGACTGCCAGAAGACGTCGATCGGAATACCCCCGCGCGGGTACCAGTAGCCGCCAATGCGCAGCCACGTCGGCTTCATTTCGACGAACAGACGCTGGCCGATACCAACGGTAACGTCCTCATGGAATCCGCTGTGATTGCGGAAGCTTCCGAGGAACAGCTTGAGCGACTTCGATTCGACGATCTGCTGATCCGGCGCATAGTCGATCACGAGGTGCGCGAAGTCGGGCTGGCCCGTCACCGGGCACAGCGAGGTGAACTCGGGCGCGGCGAAACGGACCAGATAGAGCGTGCCGGGGCGCGGGTTGGCGACATAATCGAGTTCGGCGGCGTCGGGGGAGGCGGGCAGCGCGCTCGACCGGCCGAGGTGCTTGGAAGGCTGGGTCATGGCGCTGCCTCCTAGCAGCGGAGCGCGGGCCGGGCTATCCTGTGACCGGCACGGCAAGGAGCACCGCGATGGACGATTTGGTTTCCACCGTCTGGCTAGACCAGCATCGCCATCAGGCCGGCGTGACGATTCTCGACGCCAGCCTGTTCATGCCGTCGAGCGGGCGCGACGCGGCGGCGGAATACCGCGCCGCCCACATCCCCGGCGCGCAATTCCTCGACATGGAAGTCCTGGTCGACGCGGCCGATCCGGCGCCGCACATGCTGCCCAACGCCGATCTGTTCGGCCGGGCGATGGAGGCGCTTGGGGTCGGCCGCGACGACCGCATCGTCGTCTATGACAATTCGCCGTTGCGCAGCGCCAGCCGCGGCTGGTTCATGCTGCGCCACTTCGGCGCGCCGCAGGTGGCGGTGCTGGATGGCGGACTTGGCAAGTGGATCGCCGAGGGGAGGGAGGTCGAGTCCGGGGAACCGGCGCCGCGGGCCGGAGCGCGGTTCGACGCCGACCAGCGGCCGGGCGAAGTGGTGACCAAGCGGATGATCGTCAACGGCGCCGGGCGTCCGATCCTCGATGCCCGCTCGCGCGCGCGGTTCGACGGCAGCGAGCCCGATCCCCGCCCGGGGGTCGTCGCCGGCCATGCGCCCGGCGCGCGCAACCTGCCGTTCGCCATGCTCTATCGCGAGGATGGCACGCTCAAGAGCGAGGAGGAACTTCGCACCGCGTTCGTCGCCGCCGGGGTCGATCCGGCCGCGCCGTTCATCGCCAGCTGCGGATCGGGGGTGACGGCGACCAGCCTGATCCTCGCCGCGCGGCGCCTCGGCGGGCGTGACGCGATGCTGTACGACGGCAGCTGGTCGGAATGGGGAGCGGATCCGGCGATGCGCAAGGAGCTTGGACCGGCCTGAGCGCCGGTTTCCAATCTAGAGGCTGAACAGCAAGTCGATCTCGTCGAGTCCGGTGCCGAGTTCGCGTGCCAGCCGCTCGGCCGCGGCCGGATTGGCGCGCTCGCCCTGGTCGTGCCGGGCCGCAATCGCCTCGAGACCCGCCGCCGCCGCCGAGGCGGTGCGCGCCGAGCGCGCGTCGAAACAGCGCCGCGCCGCGGGACTCGCCGCCGGCCACATCACCGCCAGCCGCGCCTCGCTGTCGCGTTGCGACGGCGCCTCGCCGGCGACCTGTTCGACGCAGGCCAGCGCCTGGCGGATGCTCGCCAGCCGCGCGACGGCTTCGGCATAAGGAGTGGGGAGTACCGCCGACGTCTCGGGCGATTCGGGGATAAAATGGATCATGACCCACCGTTTGCCACGGCGCGGTAAAGCATTCGTGAATCAGGCCGCGGAAGCGGACTCGATGTCGCGCAGGATCCACCCGCGCTGGGGAATCGTCTCGATGAACTCGGCCCCGCCGGCGGCCGAACGCAACTTTTTCCGCAGTTTGGAAATGAAGACGTCGATGATCTTCGGCTGCGGCTGGTCGTCGGCGCGGCGGTAGAGATGCTTCAGCAGCATCGAGCGGGTGACGACGTTGTTGCGCGCGAAGGCCAACAATTCGAGCACGCGATATTCCATCTCGGTGATGCCGATCGGGTGGCTGTCGATGCGGATCAGACGCTGTATCACGTCGACCGACAGGCGCCCGCCGCACAAGGTTTCGGGCAGCGTGCTGCCACTTTCCTTCAACGAGGCGAGCAGGCGCGATGACGCTTCTTCATTATCCTCGGGCGATAGCTGCACCGGGGAGCCGATCAGCGCCTGCTGGACTTCGCCCAGCGCCGCATGCGCCTCCTCGACCAGGCGCGCGCCTTCGTCGAACCGGCGCCGCGATCGGTCGAGCATCGATTCGATTTCCACCAGCCGGGCGGAGAGGGTGTCGGCCATAAATGCGCTGCCTGTCTGGTTGTTGCTTATTGCGGGGTCTGGGCCGAGGCGTCCTGGCCATCGCCCTGCGGCGCGGCGATGATCGTCTGGGTCGACTGGCCCTTGTCGACCACCCGCGTGTCGGGATCGCCGGCGACCGAGCGCGCGCCAAGCGCGGCGCGGTCCCGCCCGGCGCTTTCCAGCGTGCTGGTCTCGATCGCGCTGCGCCCGGCCGGGCCGCCGAACAGCGCCTCGATGGCCTGGCTTTGGGCACCCTCGGGCGACAGGCTGACCGTCCCGGCGACCGGCGGAGTCAGCGAATAATCGGGCGGAATGACCAGCGGCGCGTTGCGCGCCACGGCGAATTCGTCGAGCGACCGGGTCTTGCCGAGACCACAGCCGGCGAGCGTCAGCGCCGCGCCGGAGAGAATGAGAATAAGGGCCTTACGCATGTTCTGGTGACTCCGGTTTCGTTTTCCGCGATACAAGGAAAGCGCGAACGAGCAAGATGACGACGCCGATGCTAATCGCCGCGTCGCCGACATTAAAGACCAAAAAGGGCCGCCACGCACCGAAATGCAGGTCGGCGAAGTCTACCACAAAGCCGTGGCGCACCCTATCGACGATATTTCCGAGCGCGCCGCCGAGGACAAGGCCGAGCGCCAGCTGGTCGCCGCGCTTGGTTTCGCGGGTAATCCACACCGCAACGCCGATGGCGATGGCGGCGGTCATGGCGACCAGCAGCCAGCGTCCGGTCGCGGTGCTGGCGTT
>JANLQS010000151.1:0-13842 GCA_031367995.1 Sphingomonas sp. | reverse complement strand
CCGTCGGCGGCGGTGAACGCCAGGCGCACCGACTGGGCCTTGATGGTGATCCCGCGCTCCTGCTCGATCTCCATATTGTCGAGCACTTGCGCGGTCATTTCGCGCGCGGTGAGGCCGCCGGTGGTCTGGATCAGCCGGTCGGCGAGGGTCGACTTGCCGTGGTCGATGTGCGCGATGATCGAGAAATTGCGGATGTTGGCGAGCTCAGTCATCGCGGCCCGCTAGCACCCTGTTCGACCGCTGTCATGCCGGGCGCGGATCGTTTCGGCTCCGCTTCACAATATCGGCGATGACTGGTAATCGGGTCGCACAAAGGGGGCGACCATGAATCACAAACTCTTCCTGCTGGGCGCGGCCGCCGCGCTGGTTCTTTCATCCACGCCAGCCGCGGCTCAGACCGGGCCAAGTTCCGGACGCCGGTTGCAAAGCCAGGGCACGGCCGAAATTCCGGCATGCACGCGCAGACTTGGAACGATCGCCATCGTTGAGCCCGACAACCAGTGGTGGCGGGAACTCAACCTTGGAAGTCCGGAGGCGATCCTCAAGATATTCGTCCAGAAGTCCGGCTGTTTCGGCTTGGTCAATCGCGGCCGTTCGATGCAGAGCCGGGCGATGGAGCGGGCGATGGCTGACAATGGCGAACTGCAGGCCGGCTCCAACGTCGGCAGGGGCCAGGTCAAGACGGCGGACTATTTCCTCGAGCCCGACATCGTCTCGGCCAACCGCAACTCGGGCGGCGGCGGCATCGGTGGCGGCCTGGGTGGCGCCATCGGTGGCCTGTTCGGCGGATCGGCCGGAAGCGTCATTGGCGGCGCGGTCGGGGGAATCAGCGTGAAGAAAGGCGAGGCCAACGTCACCTTGTCGATTGTCAACGCCCGTACGACCGAGGAAGAGGCGCTGGTCGAAGGCTATTTCCGCAAGAAGGACCTGAGCTGGGCAGGGGGCGCGGGCGCCGGCTGGTGGGGCGGGTTCGCCGGCGCCGGCGCGACTGGCTACCAGAATACCGAGATCGGCCAGATCATCGTTCTCGCCTACCTCGACGCTTACCGGAAACTTGTCACCCAATTGGGGGGTCTTCCGGCCAATGCGGCGGTGGCCGCTCCGCCCGCGCGTTAAGCGACAATATCCGCGGAAAAGGCGGCGCGACGCGATCGCGGCGTCTTTTTCGTGCGTTGATCGAACGCTCCCGTCGCTTGGCCGAAGCGAGTTGCATCGTGCCGCCCGCCGCTTAGGGTGCCGCGCGTCATTCCAGGGAGTTTCCAAGCCGATGTCGAACCGTAGCCGCGTCTCCGTTCTGCTCGCCTCGAGCGCATTGCTCGCCGCCTGCGCCGCGACCCCGCCCGCAGCGACGCTTGCACCGCCGCCGCCGGCAGCCGTCCCGCTCGCGATGGTCGAAGCGCCCGCGGCGCCGGTCTCGGCGCTGGTCAGCCAGGTGACGATCCCGCACTCGAGCTTCCGCCTCGCCAACGGTCTCACCGTGCTGGTGCATGAGGATCACAAGGCGCCGGTGGTCGCGGTCAGCACCTGGTACAATGTCGGATCGAAGGACGAACCCGCCGGCAAGACCGGTTTCGCGCATCTGTTCGAGCATCTGATGTTCAACGGCAGCGAGAATCTGCCGGGTGACTATTTCACCTACCTGCAGCAGATCGGCGCGACCGATTATAACGGCACCACCTGGTTCGACCGCACCAACTATTTCGAAACCGTCCCGCGCGGCGCGCTCGACCGGGCGCTGTTCATGGAATCCGACCGCATGGGCCACCTCCTCGGCGCGGTCACCCAGAAGGTGCTCGATAACCAGCGCGGCGTCGTCCAGAACGAAAAGCGCCAGGGCGACAACCAGCCCGGCGGCCTGGTCGAATATGAAGTGCAGGAAACCTTGTTCCCGGCCGGCCACCCCTATCACCATTTGACGATCGGCTCGATGGTCGACCTCGACGCCGCCAGCCTGGGCGACGTCAAGCAATGGTTCGTCGACAAATATGCGCCCAATAACGCCGTGCTGGTGCTGGCCGGCGACATCACCGCCGCCGAAGCGCAGCCGCTGGTCGAAAAATATTTCGGCGACATCAAGCGCGGCCCGGTCAACGTCCCCGCCGCGGCCGACGTGCCGACCTTGCCGGCGGCGAAATCGGTTGTGATGAAGGACCGCGTCGCGGCGGTTCAGGTCCAGCGCGACTGGGCGGTTCCCGGACTGCTGTCGAAGGACCTCGCCGCGCTCGATATCGGCGGCTCGATCCTTGGCGGGCTGGCCAGCTCGCGGCTCGACAACGCGCTGGTCCGCGGCGAAAAGATCGCCGTTTCGGTCGAGGCGGGACTGTCGCCGTTCCAGCGCATCGGCCAGTTCGAAGTCAGCGCCACGGTCAAGCCAGGCGTCGACCCGGCGCTGGTCGAGAAGCGCCTCGACGAGATCGTCGCCGATTTCATCGCCACCGGCCCGACCGATGAGGAAGTCCAACGCGCCGCAACTCGCGAAGTCGCCGGGCGGATTCGCGGGCTCGAGCAGGTCGGCGGCTTTGGCGGCAAGGCGGTCGCGCTCGCCGAGGGCCAGGTGTTCGCCGGCGACAGCAATTATTATGCCAGAACGCTCGCCGCCTACGCCGCCGTCACCCCGGCCGACGTCCGCGCGGCGATGAGCCACTGGCTCAGCCGCCCGGCCTTGTCGATCCGGCTCGAGCCGGGTGACCGTCCGGCCTACACCGAGGCCCAGATCGCGCCGAAGAAATCGCCCAAGTCCGCCGCCGGCCCGACGGTCGGCGTCAAGCGCGCATTGCCGCCGCTGGCCGCGCTCACCGCGCTCGATTTCCCGGACATCAGCCACGTTACCTTGGCCAACGGCATGCGCCTTGCCTATGCCCATCGCGACGCGGTGCCGCTGACGTTGGTCGCGATGTCGTTCGACGCCGGTGTCGCCGCCGACGCGCCGGGCGAGCGCGGGCTTCAGGCAATGACCCTCGGCTTGCTCGACGAGGGCGCCGGCAACCGCAATGCTCAACAGATCGCGGAGGAAGAGGAAAGGCTCGGCGCTGCCATCAGCGCCAGCGGCTCGGCCGACCGTTCGACGGTGACGCTGTCGGCGCTGTCGGCCAACCTCGCCCCGTCGCTCGACCTGCTCGCCGACCTCGTCAAGCGGCCGACCTTCGCGGCGGAAGACGTAGATCGGGTGCGCGTCCAGGCGCTGACCCAGATAGCGCAGCAGCAGAAGGATCCCAACGGCATCGCCGGGCGCGCGCTGCCGGTGCTCCTCTACGGCGCGGCGCATCCTTATGCCGGCACCGGCGGTGGCGATATCGCCGCGGTCAAGGCACTCACTCGCGACGATCTGATCCGTTTCCAGCAGACCTGGCTGCGGCCCGACAATGCCGAGATTTTCGTCGTCTCCGACCGCCCGCTCGACGAAGTGCGTACCGCGCTCGACGCCCGCTTCGGAAACTGGGCGGCACCGGCGAGCCCGCGCGGGACGAAGACCTTTGCCGCGCCGCCGCCGCGACCGACGACGCCGCGGATCGTGCTGATCGATCGCCCGGGCTCGCCGCAGTCGATCATCAGCGGCGGGCAGATCACTCCGATCGACCCGCGCGCCGACCTGACCGCAATCCAGAGCGCCAACGACGTGCTCGGCGGCAATTTCCTGTCGCGGATCAACATGGACCTGCGCGAGACCAAGGGCTGGTCTTATGGCGTCAACGGCCGCGTCGCGCTGCAGGAACATGTCGTCCCCTACGTCATCAACGCGCCGGTTCAGGCAGACCGGACCGGCGATTCGATCCGTGCGCTGATGGACAATTTCAATGGCTTTTTCGGCGCCAAGGGGGTCACGCAGGAGGAACTCGAACGAACCGTCGCCAACAGCATCAACCAGCTGCCGGGCCGGTTCGAGACGGGCGCGGCGGTGCTCGGGGCGATGCAATCCAACGCCCTCTATGGCCGGCCGGACAATTATTACGAATTGCTCGCGCCGCGTTATCGCGCCCAGACCCGGGTCACGCTCGATCAGGCGCTGCGCGGCGTAGTCGATCCCAAGGGCTTTGTGTGGGTCGTCGTCGGCGATGCCGCGAAGATCCGGCCGCAGCTCGAAAAGCTCGGCATGCCGATCGAGGTGATGGTCGCGCGTTAGGTCGCAAGGGGCGGCGGCGGCCCGACCCGGGTGACGTGGCCCATCTTGCGGCCGGGCCGCGCCTCGCCTTTACCGTAGAGGTGAAGGCGGGCGCGCGGATCGGCGAGGATCTCGGCCCAGCGGTCGACCTCGTCGCCGATGAGGTTTTCCATCACCGCCCCGCCGGCGACCAGCGCCGGGCTGCCCAGCGGCAGGCCGCAAATGGCGCGGATATGCTGTTCGAATTGCGACGTGTGGGCGCCCTCGATGGTCCAGTGGCCGCTGTTGTGGACCCGCGGCGCGATCTCGTTGACCACCGCCCCGGCGCGGCAGGCGAAGAATTCGACGGTGAACATGCCGACATGGTCGAGCGCGCCGGCGAGGTCGAAGGCGGTCTGGGTCGCTTTGTGAATCTGGCCGTCGATCGGCCTGCCGGCGGGCACGGTCGATCGGCGCAGGATGCCGCCGTCATGTTCGTTGCGCGGCGCCGGGAAAGCGCTCAGCCGCCCGTCGGCGCAGCGCGCGATCAGCAGGGAAAATTCGCCTTCGAATGGCACGGCCGCCTCGGCAACCGCGGGCGCATTGCCGATGCTGGCCCAGGCCGCGCCGGCCTCGCCCGGCTCGCGCACCCACGCCTGTCCCTTGCCGTCATAACCGAGCCGGCGGCTCTTGAGCACCAGCGGCAGCCCAAGCGCGGCGACGGCGGCGTCGAGTTCCTCGGCCGAACTGACCTCGCGCCACGGGGCGACGCGGGCGCCGACACTTTCGATGAAGCGCTTTTCGACGGCGCGGTCCTGCGCGATCTCGAGGCTGCGCGTGCCCGGCCTCAGCTTGTCGCCGAGCGGCGCCAGCGGCGCGACCGGCAGATTTTCGAATTCGTAGGTGACGACGTCGCAAGTCTCGGCGAACCGCGCCAGCGCCGCCGCGTCGTCGAATTCAGCGCGGGTGAACGTGCCTGCGACCTCGGCCGCGCACGGTGCCTCGTGCGGATCGAGCACATGGCAGCGATAACCGAGCCGAGCCGCGGCGATCGCCAGCATCCGGCCCAACTGGCCGCCGCCGACGATGCCGATGGTCGATCCGGGCGGAAGTATCATCCCCGGCGCGTCACTCGGGCCGCTCGGGGACCGCATCGGTCTGTGTCTGGCGCCAGGCGGCGAGCCTTTGCGCCAGCGCCTCGTCCTCATTGGCCAGCATCGCCGCGGCGAGCAGCGCGGCGTTGATCGCGCCCGCCTTGCCGATCGCCAGCGTGCCGACCGGCACACCGGCCGGCATCTGGACGATCGACAGCAGGCTATCCATGCCTTTCAGCGCCTGGCTCTCGACCGGCACGCCGAGCACCGGCAGCGCGGTCATCGACGCCGCCATGCCGGGCAAATGTGCCGCGCCGCCGGCCCCGGCGATGATCGCCTTGAGCCCGCGCTGCTTGGCGCTGGCGGCATATTCATAGAGGCGCTTGGGCGTGCGGTGGGCCGACACGACGCGCGTTTCGTGGGCGACGCCGAGCGCCTCGAGCGTCTCGGCGGCGTGGCGCATCGTGTCCCAGTCGGACTTGCTGCCCATGATGATCCCGATCAGCGCCTGCGCCATGAATGTGCCCCGAACCCGCGCCTAAACAACGGCTTTATCGGCGGCATCCGGCTGGCGCAATCCGGGACAGGTGCAAGTTGGGAATCCACATCGTCACAAAAGTCGATTATGCAACCTGGATAAAGGTGGGGAGTGCAACAGGTGGCCGAGCCGATCGATTGCCGCGATCCGGATGTGTTGATGGCCGAGGTCGTGCGCCTGCGCGGCGAGGTCGCGACGCTCAAGCAGCGGGTCGAGGAGCTCGACCGGCTGGCCCATGACGATTCGCTCGTCCCGGCGGTCAACCGCCGCGGCATGATTCGCGAATTGAAGAAGCTGATCGCGCGCCAGGAACGGCACGGCGAGTCCTCGGCAATGCTGTTCGTCGACCTCGACGGTCTCAAGATTCTCAACGACAGCTTCGGCCACCCGGGCGGCGACGCGGCGCTGATCCATGTCGCCGAGCAGCTGCGCTCGGGCACCCGCGCGCTCGACTGCGTGGCGCGGCTCGGCGGGGACGAATTCTGCGTCTTGCTCGACCACGCCGACGAAGCCAGCGCGCTGGAGACGGCCGAGCGCCTGATCAACGAAATCGCCGGCGAGGATTTCATTTTCGAAGGCCAGGCGATGCCGCTGTCGGTGGCGATCGGGGTGACGATGATCGAGCAAGGCGACACGCCGGCCGCGATCCTGTCGCGCGCCGATCAGGCGATGTACCGCGTGAAAGCGGCGGCGTAGGGCGTCCGGGGGACGTTCGAAGACGCCGCTGCGGCGTAGGGCGTCCGGGGGACGTTCGAAGACGCCGCTGCGGCCTAGCGCTCGCTCAGATAATAACGGTCGATCATCCGCAGCTCGCCGTCCAGCTCATAGACGATCGGCTGGCCGGTCGGGATTTCGAGGCCGACGATGTCGGCGTCGGCGATGTTCGACAGATGCTTCTCCAGCGCGCGCAGCGAATTGCCGTGCGCCGCGACGATCACCCGCTCAGCCCGCTTCAGCGCCGGCGCGATCTCGGCCTCATAATAAGGCAGCACCCGGGCGATGGTGTCCTTCAGGCTTTCGGTATCGGGAATGGCGATACCGGCGTAACGGCGGTCGCCGGCCGGCTGGTAAGGGCTGTCCTCGGCTAGCGGCGGCGGCGGAATATCGAACGACCGTCGCCAGATCTTGACCTGCTCAGCCCCGACTTGGTCGATCATCTCCTGCTTGTTGCGCCCGGTCAGCCCGCCGTAATGGCGCTCGTTGAGCCGCCAGTCCTTGGTCACCGGCAACCATGACCGGTCCATTTCCTCCAACAACAGGTTGAGCGTCTTGATCGCGCGCGACTGGACCGAGGTGAAGCAGCGGTCGAAGTCATAGCCCTTGTCGCGCAGCATCGCGCCCGCCGCGATGGCCTCGGCGATGCCCTTGTCGGTCAGGCCGACGTCCCACCAACCGGTGAAGCGGTTCTCCAAATTCCATTGCGACTGGCCGTGGCGCAGCAGGACCAGGGTCGGCATCAGCCCGCCGCCTTTTCCGCCTTGTGAGCCTTGAGGGCGGGCACCATCGCATGGAGCGAATCGAGGCACGCCTCGGCGAGATATTTGGAGCGCTCGGGGCTCCACCCATAAACCTCGTCGGGCAGGTCGATATTGTCCTTGAACGGCATTTCCAGGGTCATCGACACACAGCCGAAGCGCTCGGCCAGCTGAGTCGTCGACATCGACATATTGGCCTGGCCGGGCGGCGGGACTTCATAGCCCTGGCGGGTCTGGAAATCGGGCGACACGCGTTCCAGCGTATTGCTGAACTGCTTGAACAATTCGCTCTGCCGCTCGGTCAGCGACGGGATGCCCTCAAAGCCGGCGAGGAAGTTGGCGGGAATCGCTTCGTCGCCGTGGATATCCATGGCGAAGTCGACCCCGGTCTCATCCATCCGGCCCCGGACGCACAGCACCTCGGGGCTCTTGTCGGCGCTCGGCGCGTGCCATTCGCGGTTGAGGTTGGTGCCCGCCGCGTTGGTCCGAAGGTGGCCGCGGCGCGACCCGTCGGGGTTCATGTTGGGGACGATGTGGAACAGGCATTCGCGGCGCAGAACGCGGGCGACCGGGTCGTCGGGGTCGGTCAGTTTCTCCAGCGCGCCTTCCATCCACCATTCGGCCATCGTCTCGCCGGGATGCTGGCGGGCGTAGAGCCACACGGTGAGGTCGCCCTCGCCGATCGTCAGACAGTCGATGTCCTGCCCATCGAGGCTCTTGCCAAGGCTCATATATTCGACCCCGGGCAGCGCCGCGACGGTCGAGATGAGGTCGTGGTGCCGCTCCATCGAATAAGGCGCGAAGTATGCGATCCAGACGAGGTCGGTCTCGGGCGTGAAGGTGATGGTCAACGTCCCGTCGGCATAGCTGGTGCCGGGGATCCGCACCCAATCCTCGCGGTCCAATGACAGGCAGGCACGGTAATCGGGCCAGCCGGCGGGGTAAGCCGCCTCGCCGCAATTGGTGATGTTGAGCGTCACTTCGCGCCCGCCGCCGCCGGCCAGTCGGAAATGGAACCACTGGTGGAAATCGCTCAGATGATCCTTGACTATCTCAAGGGTGACCGTGTCGCCGTCTTGGCCGGTGACGTGGATGTTGCCGGCGTCGAACGCGCTCGAAATCGTAATGCTCATGAGATCCTTCGGGAACTGGGGATGGTTAATCGGCGGCCGTGATAGCCGCAGTGGTTCGATCTAGGAACCCCAGGCTTCGACCCGCGGCGGTGCGCCGGCCTGCCTCTGGGGCGGGGTCCGGTTAGCGAGCAAAGCCGAAGCGAGGGTTAACGCCCGATCCCGGCGCCCGCGCGTCCGCCGACGGTTTCGGCAATGACCGTGCGACGGGCGGCCCGCACGGCGAGCGCCGTCCTTGACTTTGCCGGGCACGCCGCATAGGTGGGCGCCGGTTTTCCAGCCCTAAAACTTGATTGAACGAAGGCACATCCCGGCCATGAAGATTCGCAATTCCCTGAAGTCGTTGAAGTCGCGCCATCGCGATTGCCGGGTGATTCGCCGTCGCGGACGGACCTACGTCATCAACAAGACCAACCGCCGCTTCAAAGCGAGGCAGGGCTAACCCACATCCGCCGTCCTGCCGTGACTCCGCGTTTCGCGGGAGCAAGACGTCGCTTTTTGTCGTTTCATCTTTCGTAAGCCCCGGTTCACCTCGCCTTTGGTAGATGTGGGGCCGTTCGAAGGAGTGAGTCCAATGACCCGTCTGCTCAAGACCGTGCTGATTGCCGGAGTTGTCGCGTTCGCCGCGACCGCCGCGACCGCGGCTTATGCCCAGGCGGCGGATAGCGGCCAATCGACTCCCCGGGGCTGGAACTACGACATCAAGGACGGCAAGCGCGTGCCCAAGGGCAACCGCGTGACCAATGCCGATGGCAGCTGGCGCGAGGAAATCCGCAAGGGCACCTGTGTCGAAATCAAGGAAATGTCGGCCGCGGGCGAGCTCAAGATCACTCGCAAGTGCGACTGACCTAGCCGGCCGGCGGTTTCGCCGCCGGCTGGTCGAGCTTGCACGATGGCAGGCCGACCGCCTCCGTATCCTTGCACAACCGCACCTGGACGCTGTTGTCGGCGCCGATGAACAGCGCCCAGTCGCGCTTGTCGGCGCAGCGCACCGCCCACATGTCCATGTTCTTGTAAGGGCCGATGAAGCGCGTCTCGGTCACCCGCTTGCAGATCGATCCGCTCTCGTAGATCGCCCGCTTGAGGCCGATCGCCCGGTCCAGCTCGCTCATCTTGAAAAGCCGGTCCTGATCGGGACTGCGGACCGTTACCTTGGGCGCCTGGGCCACCGGCTCGGCCGGCTTGTCGCAGCCGCTCGCCGCCAGCGCCATCAAGGCCAGACAGTTTATTCCCCTGATCATCGCGTCGCTCCTTCTTGTCGCCCAAACGCACGAGCGGGTCGGAGGGGTCAAGCGGCGGCGCGGCGTTCGGCCAATTGGCGCGCAATCATGCCCGGGTTGCTCCCCTCGGCGATGGCAACGAAGATGGTGTCGTCGCCGGCGATCGTCCCGGCAATTCCCGGCAATGTCGCCGAATCGAGCGCATTGGCGACCAAATTGGCTGATCCTGGCGGCGTCCGTAGCACCAGCAGCGGACCCGCCGGGATGATCTCCATGACCCATTCGGCGAGGAGCCGGTCGAGCTTGGCCGCGGCATATTTCTCGTCGATTTCCTCGGGCAGCAGATAACGGATCGCGCCGTCGCGCTTGAGCTTGACCGCGCCCAGTTCGTCGAGATCGCGGCTGACCGTCGCCTGGGCCGCGGCGATCCCGGCCAGTTCGAGGCGTCCGACCAGTTCCTCCTGGCTACCGACCCGGCCGCCGCGAAGCCAGTCGGCGATCATCCGCTGGCGCTGCGCTTTCGACGTCATGGTTTGGTCTCCTGCTGGCAGATCATCGTGCCGATGCCTTCGTCGGTGAACAGTTCGATAAGGATGGCGTGTTCGGCGCGTCCGTCGATCATGTGCGCGCTCTTGACCCCGCCCTCGACCGCCTCGGCGCAGGCGATCAGCTTGGGGATCATCCCGCCGCCGACCTTGCCGCCGGCAATATGGTCGCGCGCCTCGGCTGCGGTCAGCCGCGGGATCAGGCTGGCCGGGTCGTCGGGATCCTCGAGCAGCCCCGGCGCGCCGGTCAGATAGATCAGTTTCTCCGCCACCATCGCCACCGCGATCGCCCGCGCCGCGTCGTCGGCGTTGACGTTGTATGGCTGGCCCGACGTGTCGGCGCCGACGGTCGACACGATCGGCACCAGCCCGTCGTCGAGCAAGGCGTGGAGCAAGCCGGCGCGGACCTTGCCGACCTTGCCGACGAAGCCGAGCGCGGGATCGACTTCGGTCACCTCGAGCAACCGCCCGTCCTCGCCCGCCACCCCGACCGCGACTGGCTCCAGCGCGTTCAGCGCGCCGACCAGCTCGCGGTTGATCTTGCCGACCAGCACCATGCGGACGATGTCGAGCGTCTCGGCGTCGGTCACGCGCAGGCCGTCGATCCGCTCGATCGCCTTGCCCTGCCTGTTCATCTGCTCGTCGATCTGCGGTCCGCCGCCATGGACCAGCACCGGGCGGATGCCGACCGAGTGGAGCAGCAGCACGTCCTTTGCCAGACTGCGCGCCCGATCCGGGTCGGTCATCGGCAGGCCGCCGACTTTCAGCACCAGCACCTTGCCGGTGAAGCGGCGGATATAGGGCAAAGCCTGGATCAGCAGGGCGGCGGTGTCGTTGCTGTTGATCATTAGCCAGTCTTTTTCATGACGTTGCCGCATTTTCCTTGATGTAGCCGGGGCCGAGGTCGACCGACACCGCCCGGCCGCTGCCGTTGCCAAGGCCAAGGTCGACGAGGATGTCGATCTCGCTCCCGCGCATGTGGTCGAGGACTTTTCCGCCATCATGGCGAATTTCGACCCCCGTTTCGGCGACCTTGATTCCGCCGTAAGCGACCGAGGCTCGCTCGCTGTCGAACGCCACCCCGCACGACCCGGCTTCGGCCAGCAGCCGCCCCCAATAAGCGTCGGCGCCGTACCAGCTGCACTTGATCAATTGGTTCATCCCGATCGACCGCGCCACCCGCCGCGCCTCGTTGTTGGAGACCGCACCTGTGACCCGGATGACGACCAGCTTGGTCATGCCCTCGGCGTCGCGCGCCATCTGCAGCATCAATTCCTCGCAAGCCTGCCGCACCGCATCTTCGAAGGCGGCGAGGTCGGGGCGCCCACGCTTGCCACTGGCGAACAGCATGACCGTGTCGTTGGTCGAGGTCGCGCCGTCGGTCACCAGGCAGTTGAACGTCGCGTCGGTGGCGCGCCCAAGGATCGGCTGGAGCTCGGCTGGCGACAGCGCGGCGTCGGTGGTCAGGAAGGCGAGCATCGTCGCCATGTTCGGCGCCAGCATGCCGCAGCCCTTGGCCATCCCGCCGACAGTGAAGCCGTCCCCCTTCACGACCGCTTCCTTGGGCCTGGTGTCGGTGGTGAGGATGCCCTTGGCGGCTTCGACATGCCCGACACGGGTCAGTTTCTTCGCCAGTCTGGGCGTCGCCGCCAAAATCTTGTCGATCGGCAGCGGGATGCCGATCAGGCCGGTTGAGCAGACCAGCATCTCGCCGGGTTTGCAGCCGACGCCGCTGGCCGCGGCGGCGCACATCGCCTCGCTGTCGGCGCGCCCGGGCTTGCCGGTGCCGGCGTTGGCGTTGCCCGAATTGACGATCACGCCCGCCGCCATCCCGCCGCTCGCGGCCAATCGCTCAACGCTGGCCTCGACCGGCGGCGCGCGAAACTTGTTCTGGGTGAATGCCGCAGCCGTCGGCACGGCCTGGCCGTCGCTGGTCGCGAGCAAAGCGACATCGAGCCGCTTGCGCTTGACCCCGGCGTGGCAGCCGGCGGCGACGAACCCTTCGGCGGCGGTGACGCTCATGGATAGATGCCGATGCTGCTGAGGCCGGCGCCCTCGTCGAGCCCGAGCATGAGGTTGGCGCACTGGATCATCTGCCCGGCAGCGCCCTTGCCGAGGTTGTCGATGGCGGCCAGCGCGACGACGGTGCCGGTGCGCTCGTCATAGCATGCGGAGAGGAAGGCGGCGTTCGATCCGCTCGCCCATTTGGTCTCGGGCAAGGCCTCGCCGACATGGACGAACCGCTCGCCGGCATAGGCCTCGCGCAGGATCGCCAGCGGGTCGCAAGCTTTGGCGGCGCGGGCGTAGCAAGTGGCAAGGATACCGCGGCTGGCGGCCATCAGATGCGGCGTGAACAGGACTTGCGCGCCGGTCACCAACTCCATCTCGGCGGTGTGGCGATGGCCGGTCAGGCCGTAGGCGCGGAAGCTGCCCTCGACCGCGCAATAATGAGTCCCCGACGAGGCCGCGCGGCCAGCGCCGCTGACGCCCGAGGCGGCATCGACGATGATACCCTTGGTCTCGACCGCCCCCGCCTCGACCAATGGCCGCAGCGCCAGGCTCGCTGCCGTCGGGTAGCAGCCCGGGGCGGCGACCCAGTTGGCGCCGCGGATCGCCTCGCGGTTGAACTCGGGCAGGCCGTAGACGAACCGCCCGAGCAAATCGGGGCGGGCATGCGGCTCGCCGTACCAGCGCGCATAGTTGTCGGCGCTATCCAGCCGGAAATCGGCACCGAGATCGACCAGCTTGGCTCCGCCGCGAGTCAGTGCGTCGGCGATCCGTTGCGTCTCGCCGTGCGGCAAGGCGGCGAGGATCAGGTCGCAGCCATCGAGCGAACCGGCCTCGAAATTGGCGAAGGCGATGTTCGGATACGCCAGCGTCAGGTGCGGATGGACCGAAGCGACCGGCTGCCCAGCGTTGGACGCGGCGAACGCCACCCCCAGCTCGATGCCCGGGTGGGCGTCGATCAGGCGGAGCAACTCACCCCCGACAAAGCCGGAAGCACCAAGCACAGCGGTGCGAATCATGCATGATCTATGCAGAAAACCGTATAGTTATGCAAGACGCCGCCTGTTTGGCGCGCTCGACCGCCTCCTCGACGGTCTCCGCCCGGGCCAACGCCACGCCCATCCGCCGGTTGCGCAGCGTCTTCGGCTTGCCGAACAGCCGCACATCGACCGGCCTCCCCGCCTCGCCAAACGCCAGCGCCTCGGCCAGTCCGTCGAACGCGAACGCATCCGCTTCGCGATCGGCCAGGATCACCGCCGAAGCCGATGGCCCGGCCAATTCGATCGTCGGGATCGGCAGGCCGAGAATGGCGCGCAGGTGGAGCTCGAATTCGTTCGACGCCTGGCTGATCAGCGTCACCATCCCGGTGTCGTGCGGCCGCGGACTCAGTTCGGAAAAGATCGCCTTGCCACCGGCGATGAAGAACTCGACCCCGAAAATGCCGTGCCCGCCGAGCGCAGTGACGACATTCGCCGCTTGTTCCTGCGCCGACGCCAGCACCGCCGGATCGATCGCCGCCGGCTGCCAGCTCTCGCGGTAATCGCCTTTCTCCTGGCGGTGCCCGATCGGCGGGCAGAACAGGACGCCGTCCTTCGTCGCCACGGTCAGCAATGTGATCTCGCTGTCGAAATCGATGAACTGCTCGACGATAACCCGCGGCCGGTCGCCGCGCATATTGGCGACCGCATAGTCCCACGCCGCGCCGACCTCCTCGGCCGTCCTCGCGACGCTCTGCCCCTTGCCGCTCGACGACAT
>JANLQS010000134.1:0-5437 GCA_031367995.1 Sphingomonas sp. | reverse complement strand
CGCGGGCGAGGAAATACAGCCGTCCGCCGTACAGCCAATGCGCCAGCCGGTGGAGAATCAGCGCCCACGCCCCCGGGTATATCAGGACTTCCCAGCGCGAATGCGCAGCCGGGTCGCGCGACTTGACCGAGTCCAGATAGGCAATCAGGCCATTGAGCAACGCGTTTCCTTTCATCGTCGGGCGGTCAATTTAGGCACGCCCCGGTGCAAATGCCAGCCGAACCGAAGTCGCCCAACGCGGAATCGGCTTGCCCTCGCGCCGCCACTTGCCGCAGAGCGAAGTCCGCAACAGGGTGGAGTGCTCCCCATTTCGTCGATCCTTCGGCCGCTTCCGCCGTCCCTGAACCGCCCGGTCGCGAAGCCGCGACCGTGACGGCCTTTTCCCCGCTCTATTCGCTCGCCGGCCTGCTGGTCGGGGTGCTCGTCGGACTGACTGGGGTCGGTGGCGGATCGTTGATGACGCCGCTGCTGGTCCTGCTGTTCGGCTTCCATCCCGCCACTGCGGTCGGCACCGACCTGTTGTACGCTTCGGTCACGAAGACCGTCGGCACCGCCGTCCATGGCCGCCGCAAGACGGTCGACTGGCGGGTCGTGGGCCTGCTCGCCAGCGGCAGCATCCCGGCGTCTCTCATCACCTTGTTCGTCCTCGCCCGCGCCGGCAGCCTCGGCTCCCACGCGGTCGGTATCCTCAACTTGCTGCTCGGGCTGATGCTGCTGACGACCGGCATCGCCATTGTCTTCCAGGCCAGGATCGTCGCCTGGCTCGCGCCCTATTCGCGGGAGGCCGACGATCATTCGATCGCGCGCGTCACCATCGTGCTTGGCGCGGTCCTTGGCGTGCTCGTGTCGGTCACCTCGGTCGGCGCCGGCGCGCTCGGCACGACCGCGCTGCTGATCCTCTATCCCCGCTTCCCGGTTGCACGAATTGCCGGCAGCGATATCGCTCACGCCGTCCCGTTGACGCTCATCGCCGGCATCGGCCACTGGCTGTACGGGGCGGTCGATTTCGTCCTGATGGGGTCGTTGCTGGTCGGATCGATCCCCGGGGTGATCATCGGCAGCATGCTCGGCAGCCGGGCGTCGGATTCGGTGCTTCGGCCGGTCCTCGCCGCGACCCTGCTGCTGGTCGGCATCCGTTTGCTGCTGACGGTCTGATCTGCCTCCTGGAAGTGTTCCGCCAATCGCTCTAACCGTCTAGGGCGGTGGGATTGATCGGAAACGCCAATGTCCACGCACCTGCCCACCATCCGCCAGCTGCAATATCTCGTCGCGCTTGAGGACCACGGCCATTTCGGCAAGGCGGCCGAGGCCTGCTTCGTCACCCAGTCGACCCTCTCGGCCGGTATCCGCGAGCTTGAAACCGCGCTGGGCACGACCCTGGTCGAGCGCACCCGCCGCGTCGTCCGCTTCACCGCGCTTGGTTCGCGCATCGCCGAAAAAGCCGCCCGCGTCCTGCGCGAGGGCGAAGAACTGGCGGACATGGCCCGCGCCGAAAGCCAGCCGCTGACCGGCGAGCTGCGCATGGGCGTCATCCCGACCATCGCGCCATTCCTGCTGCCGTCGATGCTGCCGCGTCTGCGCACCCAATATCCGCGCCTCAAGCTCTATCTGCGCGAGGACACCAGCGCCGCCGCGTGCGAGGCGCTTCACCGCGGCCAGCTCGACTGCGTGCTGCTCGCTCTGCCCTTCCCGTGCGGCGATATCGAGGCTGCCGACCTATTCCTCGATGCGTTGTTCGTCGCCTTTCCCGCCGGCCGCGCCCCGGCCGCCGACCGCATCGCCCCGGACGCCATCGACGAAAGCCAGTTGCTGCTGCTCGAGGACGGCCATTGCCTCAAGGATCACGTGCTGTCGGCGTGCAATCGGCCGGATTTGCGCGCCGGGGCAACGATGATGGGGACCTCGCTTCACACGCTCGTGCAGATGGTCGACAACGGCCTTGGCCTGACGTTCGTCCCGCGCATGGCGATCGCCGCCGGCATCCTTGTCGGCACCGGCGTCGAGGCGCTCCCGCTCGACGCCGAGCATGGCGCCCGCCGCATCGCCCTCGCCTGGCGCAAGTCGAGTCCGCGCGAGGAGGAATTCCGCCTCCTCGCCGGCACCCTGCGCACCATCGCCGGCGATGCCGCTTAGTCGAGGCCGCCGTTGCCGAGGTCGAAGCGGTCGGCGTTCATGACCTTGGTCCATACGCGCACGAAATCGCGCACGAATTTCTCTTCATTGCCCTTTTCGGCATAGACTTCGGCGGTTGCGCGCAGCTGGCTGTTCGACCCGAAGACGAGGTCGGTGCGGGTCGCCCGCCATTTCTCTCGCCGCCCGCCGCGGTCGTAGCCGACGAACTCCTCGTCGCCGCTGGTCTCGACCACTTCCCAGAAGGTGTCATTGTCGAGCAGGTTGACGAAATAGTCGTTGGTCAGCTGGCCGACCCGGTTGGTGAGGACGCCGTTCTTGCTGCCCCCGTGGTTGGCGCCGAGCACCCGCAAGCCGCCGAGCAACACCGCCATCTCGGGCACCGACAGCCCGAGCAGCGACGCGCGGTCGAGCATCAGCTCTTCGGTCTTCACCGAATGCTTGGTCGCCAGATAGTTACGGAAGGCATCGGCCTTGGGCTCCATCACGTCGAAGCTGGCGCCGTCGGTCTGCGCGTCGGTTGCATCGCCGCGCCCACCGCTGAATGGCACGGTGACCGCATAGCCGCCCTTCTTGGCCGCTTTCTCGACGGCCGCGGTCCCGGCCAGCACAATCGCGTCGGCCATCGACAAATTACCGCGCAATCCATCGATCTTCGCCAGGGTCGCCGCCAGTTCCTCCGGTTCGTTGACCTTCCAGTCCTTTTGCGGGGCGAGGCGCAGGCGCGCGCCATTGGCGCCGCCGCGATGGTCCGAGCGGCGGAACGTCGAGGCCGACGCCCAGGCGGCCTTGACCAATTGCCCGACGCTCAACCCGGCACCGAGGATCGCCGCCTTGAACGCCGCCACGTCGCCGTCCGACGGCTTCGACCCCGCCGGGATCGGATCCTGCCAGATCAGATCTTCCGCCGGCACTTCGGGGCCCAGGTAACGCACCTTCGGCCCCATGTCGCGGTGGGTCAGCTTGAACCAGGCGCGAGCGAAGGCATCCTTGAAGGCCGCATGATCGCTGCGGAACTTCTCCGAGATGACGCGGAATTCGGGATCCATCTTGAGCGCCATGTCGGCGGTCGTCATCATCGTCGGCACCCGCTTCGACGGGTCGTGCGCGGCCGGAGCCATGTCTTCCGGCTTCTGGTCGATCGGCTGCCACTGCTGTGCGCCTGCGGGCGACCGGACGAGCTCATACTCATAGTCCATGAGCAGCCGGAAATAATTCTCGGACCACTCGGTCGGCGTGTTGACCCACGCGCCCTCGATTCCGCTGGTGATGGTATGTTCGCCCATCCCGCTTTCGAATGTGTTCGACCAGCCCAGGCCCTGAAGCGCCATGTCCGCGCCCTCGGGCGCATCCCCGACCAGGCTGGCGTCGCCGGCGCCGTGGGCCTTGCCGAAGGTGTGCCCGCCGGCGGTCAGCGCCACCGTCTCCTCATGGTTCATCGCCATTCGCTCGAAGGTGATCTTGATGTCGCGAGCCGACTGCAGCGGGTCGGGGTTGCCGCCCGGACCTTCGGGATTGACGTAGATCAGGCCCATCTGGATCGCCGCCAGCGGATGCTCGAGGTCGAGCTCGCGGTCGGGCTGGATGCGGGTTTCGGTCGCCTCGACCCACTTCTCCTCGGCGCCCCAGTAAATGTCGCGCTCGGCCTCGAACACGTCCTTGCGCCCGCCGCCGAAGCCGAACACCGGCCCGCCCATCGTCTCGATCGCGACGTTGCCGGTCAGGATGAACAGATCGGCCCAGCTGATATGCTTGCCGTATTTCTGCTTGATCGGCCACAGCAAGCGCCGCGCCTTGTCGAGGTTGCCGTTGTCCGGCCAACTGTTGAGCGGGGCGAAGCGCTGCTGCCCGCTATTCGCACCGCCGCGCCCGTCGGCGGTGCGATACGTCCCCGCCGCGTGCCACGCCATGCGGATGAAAAACGGGCCATAATTGCCGTAATCGGCTGGCCACCACGGCTTGCTGTCGGTCATCAGCGCGGTCAGATCGGTTTTCAGCGCCCGGTAATCGAGCGCCTTGAAGGCCGCCGCATAATCGAAATCGTCGCCCATCGGGTCGGGCGATCCGCCAAACTGGTGGAGGATATCGAGCGGCAGGCTGTCCGGCCACCAGTCGCGGTTCTGCCGCCCGAGCAGCGAGCGGGTCGCCGGGTTCATCGGGCATTTCAGGGGGTCGCTCGTCTTCGCGTCCATAGGTCGGGCCTTCCAGGAGATTCGTGAGGCGCGAAGCTAGGCCTCGCCGCTAATCGATGAAAGCGACAAAAACCGGTCAGTCTGTCCAACAAAAACGATTAGTCCGCGGCAGCTCAGTCCATGTGCCTGATGCCGAGCCGCAGATAATCGTAGCCGGTGACCATGGTCAGCGCCGCCGCCGCCCACAGGGTCGTCAGCCCGACCGTGTGGATCCACATTACGTGCGGCAGCGCGCCGCCGAGGATCAGCGCGCCGAGCGACATCAATTGAAACGTCGTCTTCCATTTCGCCAGTCGGCTGACCGGGATGGAGACGTTCAGCGGCCCAAGAAATTCGCGCAGCCCCGACACGATGATCTCGCGCAGCAGGATGACCAGCGCCGCCAGGATATGCAGCCCGTGGATCACCGGCTCGCCCGACATCTTGCGGCTCGACACCAGCATGATGATCACGGCCGCGACCATGATCTTGTCGGCGATCGGGTCGAGGAACTGGCCAAGCCGCGAAATCTGCCCCTGCGCGCGGGCCAGATAGCCGTCGAAATAATCGGTGATCCCGACGATGCAGTAGAGGACGAAGGTGATCGCATAGTCGATAGGCAGCGGCCGCCACAGCAGGAACACCAGGATCGGCACCGCGAGGATGCGCGACAGGGTCAGCAGGTTGGGCAGCGTCAACATGGCTTCGCCCCGTTATAGCGTTTGGAGCAAGCCGCAAAGCTGGCTATGCGTTCGGCCCCATTCACAACACGGGCGCCTTCTCGCCTTGATGCAGAACAGCCTACATCTGATGCGCGCGCGGCGGTTCGTGCCGCTGTTCGCGACGCAGGCGCTCGGCGCGTTCAACGACAGCCTGTTCAAGCAGGCGGTGGTGCTGTTCGTGACCTATCAATTGTACAGCGACGCGACCCGCGAGGCGCAGTTCAGCGCCTTGGCGCAGGCCTTGTTCATCCTCCCCTTCTTCCTCCTCTCGGCCGCCGCCGGGCAGCTCGCCGACATCCGCGACAAGGCGCGGCTGATCCGCATCATCAAGGCGGCGGAGATCGGCATCATGCTGGTCGGCGGCGCTGGCCTGATGCTCGCCAACATCCCGCTGATGCTGACCGCGGTGTTCGC
>JANLQS010000058.1:0-1981 GCA_031367995.1 Sphingomonas sp. | reverse complement strand
CCGCCGCGCGCCGTCCCGTCGAGCTTGGTCATGATCAATCCGGTCACCCCGGCGCTCTCCTTGAAAACCTCGATCTGGTTCAACGCATTCTGCCCGGTGGTGGCGTCGAGCACGAGCAACACGTCGTGCGGAGCCTCGGGGTTCAAGCGCCCGAGCACGCGGCGGACCTTCGACAGTTCGTCCATCAGATGCGCCTTGTTCTGCATCCGCCCGGCGGTGTCGACGATCAGCGCGTCGATGCCGGTCGCGGTTGCCTGGCGGACGCCGTCGAACACGATCCCCGCCGCGTCGCCGCCTTCCTTGCCCGAAATCACCGGCGCGCCGATGCGTTTGCCCCAGATTTCGAGCTGCTCGATCGCCGCCGCGCGGAATGTGTCGCCGGCCGCCAGCAGCACGCCGTAATCTTGCTCCTTGAGCAAATGGCCGAGCTTGCCGATGGTGGTCGTCTTGCCCGACCCGTTGACGCCGATCACCAAAATGACGTGCGGCCGCGGGAACCCCCATACGTCCAGCGGCTTGGCCACCGGCGCGAGGATCGCCTCGATCTCCTCGGCCAGGATGGTGCGCAGGCCGCGCTCGTCCAGTTGCTCGAACCGCCGCGCCGCGATCGCCTCACGGATCCGCTTCGACGCGCCGGGGCCAAGGTCGGACGCGATCAGCGCTTCCTCGATGTCGTCGAGGGTTGCCGTGTCGAGCGCCGCCTTGGTGGTCAGCCCGGTCAGATTCTCGCCCAGCCGGTCCGCCGTCTTCTTGAAACCGCCCGTCAGGCGCTCGAGCCAACTCATTCGTAAGTCCCGATTAACTGGTCGCTTGTGCGACCGGTGATGAGGGCAGGGCTGATGTCCCCGCGGGCCGACCCGGCAATGCGAACCGGGGCGAAGCCGTCGCTATGGCCGCATTCTCTATTTTCGACCAGCACGGTCTGGCGGCTGCCGATCTGCCCGTCGAGCCAGCGCGTCCGCCGCACCGCCGCGCTCTCGCGCAGCCGCGCCGCCCGGGCCTTGATCGTCGCATGATCGACCTGCGGCATCCGCGCCGCCGGAGTCTCCGGCCTCGGCGAAAACGGAAACACATGCGCAGCGATGACGTCGCAATCGTCGAGCAATGTCAGCGTGTTGGCCGCCGCGTCGTCGCTCTCGGTCGGGAAGCCGGCGATCAAATCGGCGCCGATGGTAACGTCGGGCCGCAGCGCCTTGAGCCGCTCGACCAGCCGCACCGCGTCGGCGCGACAATGCCGTCGCTTCATCCGCTTGAGGATCAGATCGTCGCCAGCCTGAAGCGACAGATGGAAATGCGGCAGCAGACGCGGCTCGCCCGCGACCAGCTCGAGCAGCGCGCCGTCGATCTCTATGCTGTCGAGCGACGACAGGCGCAGCCGCTGGAGCGCGGGCAGGGCGCCCAGCAGCCGCTGGCACAACGCACCCAAGCCGCCCTCATAGCTGGTGATGTCGACCCCGGTGAGCACGATCTCCCTCGCGCCCGCATCGAGCTCCCGCACGACCGCGTCGCGCACCGCCTCGAACGGCAGCGACCGGCTCGGCCCGCGCGCGGCCCAAATGGTGCAAAAGGTACAGCGATGGTCGCACCCGGTCTGCACCGCGACGAAACTCCGCACCCGCGACAGGAACCCGGCGGCGACTGGCGGCACCGGTGACGCCATGACGTCGGAGACGCGGACTTCCGATCCAACCAACGGAAATCGGAACGACTGGCCTTGATATTTCTCCGCATTGCCGACAACCCGCGCCACTTCCGGCATCGCCGCGAACGCTTGCGGGTCGAGTTGCGCCGCGCACCCCGTCACCACGATCGGCCGGCCGGGACGCGCCCGCCATGCCCTGCGGATCGCCTGACGCGTCTGGCGCACCGCCTCATTGGTCACCGCGCAGCTATTGACGATGGTCACATCGCCATCGCCGGCCAGCGCCCGCATCGCCTCGCTCTCGGCGAAATTGAGCCGGCACCCGAGCGTGATCGTCTC
>JANLQS010000036.1:0-3331 GCA_031367995.1 Sphingomonas sp. | reverse complement strand
CGCCACGGCGCCAGAGCCTCGCCCAACTCGCTCATTCGACGAACAATTTGCATGGGAATCGGGCCTTCGATACACCGGGCGGCAGGGGCTGCGTTCTACTGGCGCGGCGGGACGTACCACAAGGGGCAAGCGGGTCGATGGGCCAGCCGCATTTCATCGTTTTCGCCAATGAGAAGGGCGGCACCGGCAAATCGACGACCGCGGTCCACGCCGCGATCGCGCTCGCCGCCTCGGGCCACCGCGTCGCCGCGCTCGACCTCGACCAGCGCCAGCGGACCCTCGCCCGCTACCTCGAGAACCGCGACGCGACCATGCGCCGGCTCGACAAGGCTCTGCCCCACGCCGCCTATGAAGTGCTCGAACAACAAGACGACGCCGGGCTCGAAGCCGCCATCGCCCGCCTGTCGCAAGACGCCGACGTCATCGTCATCGACACGCCGGGCCGCGACGACCCGGTCGCCCGCGCCGCCATCCTCAAGGCCGACACGCTCGTGACGCCGATGAACGACAGCTTCGTCGACCTCGACCTGATCGGCCAGGTTCACCCCGAGAATTTCAAGGTGACCAAGCCCAGTTTCTATGCCGAGCTGATCTGGAACAGCCGCACCCAGCGCGCCAAGGCGACCGGCAAGGGCGTCGACTGGGTCGTCCTGCGCAACCGCCTCCAGCATATCGATTCGCACAATCTTCGCCGCGTCGGCGCCGCGCTCGACGAGCTTGCTCGCCGGGTCGGATTCCGCGTCATTCCCGGGCTTGGCGAGCGGGTCATCTACCGCGAACTGTTCCCCAAGGGCCTGACCCTGCTCGACCTTGGCGAACTGGGCGAGGTCGGGCTCAGCCATATCGCCGCCCGGCAGGAACTGCGCGAGATGATCGCTGGCCTCGCCGTGCCGAGCGTCGCCGAGATCGTCGACGAACCGGTGGCGGCCAGCGCCTGAAGCGATTAAGGGCGGGCCATGTCCCATGCGTTCCACCCCTCCATTCTTCGCGAATATGACGTGCGCGGCATTGTCGGCGACACCCTCCACCCGGCCGACGCCCGCGCGCTCGGCCGCAGCTACGCCGCGCTCGCCACTTCCGAAGGCGCCCGCAAGATCGCCGTCGGCCGCGACGGGCGGCTCCATTCGCTGGAGCTGGAGAGCGCGCTGATCGAGGGGCTGACCGCCGGTGGCCTCGATGTCGTGCGGATCGGCATGGGCCCCTCGCCGATGCTCTATTTCGCCGCGGCGACGCTCAAGGTCGACGGCGGCATCCAGGTCACCGGCAGCCACAACCCGGCCGACTATAACGGCTTCAAGATGCTGCTCAACGGCCGCTCGGTGTTCGGCACGGAAATCCAGGATCTCGGGCGCCGCGCCGCCGCAGGCGACTGGAGCGAGGGCAGCGGCGCGATCGAGGAGCATGACATCATCGATGCCTATGTCGATGCTTTAGTCGAGGGCTTCGACGGCAACGCCTACCGCATCGGCTGGGACGCCGGCAACGGTGCCGGCGGGCCGGTGCTAGAAAAACTCGTCAAGCGCCTGCCGGGCGAGCATTTCACGCTCTACACCGAAGTCGACGGCCGCTTTCCCAACCATCACCCCGATCCGACGGTCGAAGCCAACCTCACCGACTTGAAGGAGCTGGTCCAGGTCAAGGGCCTCGATTTCGGCATCGCCTTCGACGGCGACGCCGACCGCATCGGCGCGATCGACGGGCTCGGCCGGGTCATCTGGGGCGACCAATTGCTGATGATCCTCGCCGGCCCGGTGCTGAAAGCGCACCCCGGCGCGACCATCATCGCCGATGTCAAAGCCAGCCAGACCCTGTTCGACCGCATCGCCGAAATGGGCGGCAAGCCGCTGATGTGGAACACCGGCCACAGCTTGATCAAGTCGAAGATGAAGGAAACCGGCGCGCCGCTGGCGGGCGAGATGAGCGGCCACATCTTCTTCAAGCACCTCTGGTACGGGTTCGACGACGCGCTCTACGCCGCGGTTCGCCTGATCCGCGCGATCTCCGACAGCGGTAAGAGCCTGACCGAGCTGAAGAGCGAGATGCCGGTCTCCGTCGCCACCCCCGAACTTCGCTTCCAGGTCGACGACACCCGCAAGTTCGCGGTCATCGGCGAAGTCGCCGCCCGCCTCGCCAAGGAAGGCGCCTCGGTCGACAAGACCGACGGCGTCCGGGTCAAGACCGCCGACGGCTGGTGGCTGCTGCGCGCCTCGAACACCCAGGACGTCCTCGTGGCGCGGGCGGAGTCGAAGGACCAGGCCGGGCTCGACCGGCTGATGGCGACCATCAACGCCCAGCTCGAAGCCTCAGGCATCGCCGCGGTCGAAGCGGCCCACTGACCTTGTTCAACCCTGCCGCGCTGGGCGAGGAGCGCGACTGGCTCGTGCCGATGGCGGCGCTGACGGCGATCGAGCTCCTGCTGTGGTTCGCCGCCTGGCTCGCCGGGATTGCGCCGCTGCCGCTGACCGCGACCTATGTCGCGCTGGGCGTTGCCGGGCTGGGGATGGCGCTCGGCCTGCGCCGCCTGTGGCGCCCCGCCGCGCCGCGCGCCAGTTGGCCCGCGATCCTCCTCGGCACCCTGTTCATCGGCACCGGCTCCAGCCTGTTCATGGCGCTCAAATATGCCATTCCCGCCGTCGTCTCGTTCTGGCTCGACGCTCCGCTCGCCGCCGCCGAGACAAGACTGTTCGGCGCTGACCCCTACCAGCTGCTCGATGTGCTGCTCGGCTGGGCGACCCTTCCCGTCGACCGGGTCTACGGCTTCTGGCTGCCGGTCCAACTGGTGGTCCTGTTCAGCCTGGTCATCGCCCCGCCATCGCGCGCCAAGTCGCGCGCTTTGGTCGCTTATGCCGCCGCCTGGTTCCTGCTCGCCATCGTCGCCGCCGCTTTGCTGTCGTCGGCCGGCCCGATCTTCTTCGACCGCGCGTTCGGCGGCGCGCGCTTCGCCGCCCTCCATCCGTTGCTCGTGAGTCGCGGCGCTGCGATGGTAGTGGCGACGTCCGACGCGATGTGGGGGGCCCGGGCCAGTGCCCACCCAGGCCTCGTCGCCGGCATTTCGGCGCTGCCCTCGATGCACGTCGCCATCAGCCTGTGGATCGTGCTCACCGCGCGCGACCTCGCACCCCGTTGCGTCCCGCTGGCCGCCGCTTACCTCCTCTTCATCTGGATCGCCTCGATCCAGCTTGGCTGGCATTACGCGGCCGACGGGCTGGCCAGCGTTGCCGGAATGCTGGCGATCTGGTGGGTGGTCGGTCGGCTGCCTTATTCATCCTCATCGTCCTCGTAACCGACCAGGTTGAGTTCGCGCGCCTTGACCTGATGGAGCATGCACCAA
>JANLQS010000032.1:0-11450 GCA_031367995.1 Sphingomonas sp. | reverse complement strand
GTCACCGTTCGCCCTGAGCCTGTCGAAGGGCTGCCCTTTTCGGGCCCAGGCTTGAACTGAGGACAGGGCTTCGACAGGCTCAGCCCGGACGGGCTGGGCCTGTCGTGCTTTGTGGAGAATGAGAATGCGCCGTGTCGTGGTAACCGGACTGGGCCTTGTCACGCCGCTCGGCGGCGATGTTGAGACGACCTGGGCGAACCTGCTCGCCGGTAAATCGGGCGCGGGCAAGATCACCCATTTCGACGCGTCGGACCAGAAGTGCCACATCGCCTGCGAAGTGAAGCCCGCCGACCATGAATATGGCTTCGACCCCAACAAGCGCGTCGACCACAAGGTCCAGCGCCAGGTCGACCCGTTCATTATCTTCGGCATCGACGCCGCCGGCCAGGCGATTGAGGACGCCGGCCTGACCGACATGCCCGAGGCCATGCGGCTGCGTGCCGGTTGCTCGATCGGCTCGGGCATCGGCGGCCTGCCGGGAATCGAAAAAGAGTCGCTGGTGCTGGCCGAGAAAGGGCCGGGCCGAGTATCGCCGCACTTCGTCCACGGGCGGCTGATCAACCTCATTTCTGGCCAGGTCAGCATCAAATATGGACTGATGGGCCCCAACCACGCGGTCGTTACCGCTTGCTCGACCGGGGCGCACTCGATCGGCGACGCGGCGCGGATGATCAAGGACGACGACGCCGACATCATGCTGGCGGGCGGGGCCGAAGCGACCATCTGCCCGATCGGCATCGCCGGCTTCGCCCAGGCGCGGGCGCTGTCGACCGCGTTCAACGAGCAGCCCGAAAAGGCCAGCCGCCCCTACGACAAGGATCGCGACGGCTTTGTCATGGGCGAAGGCGCGGGCGTCGTCGTGCTCGAAGAATATGAGCACGCCAAGGCGCGCGGCGCCAAAATCTATGCCGAAGTCGTCGGTTACGGCCTGTCGGGCGACGCTTATCACGTCACCGCGCCGCACCCCGAAGGGTCGGGGGCGTTCCGGTCGATGGAAATGGCGATGAAGAAGTCGGGCCTCGACCTCGGCGACATCGATTACATCAACGCCCATGGCACCTCGACGCCGTTGGGCGACGAGCTCGAACTGGGCGCGGTACGGCGGCTGTTCGGCGACCATCTGTCAACCATGTCGATGAGCTCGACCAAGTCGGCGATCGGCCATTTGCTCGGCGGCGCCGGGGCGGTCGAGAGCATCTTCTGCATCCTCGCCATCCGCGATCAGATCGTCCCGCCGACGCTCAACCTCGACAACCCGAGCGAAGGCGTGCTCGGCGTCGATCTCGTCCCGCACAAGGCCAGGAAGCGCAAGGTCAAGGCGGTGCTCAACAACAGCTTCGGCTTTGGCGGCACCAATGCCAGCCTGGTGATGAAGGCGGTCGACTAACCGCATGACGCGCCTGCCGCGCATCGTCGGATGGATCATCGTCGTGGCGATGGTGCTGATCTACAGCCTGTGGATTCGCAGCGGCCCCCAGCCGGGACCGCACCGGATCGCCGTGGCCGAAGGGTCGAGCCTGACGTCGGTCGCGCGCCAGCTCGATCGCCAGGGCGCGATTCCAGGCAATGCCACGACCTTTCGGGTGATGGCGCGGCTGTTTGCCTCGTCCGACCCGATCCAGGCCGGCGAATTCGACATTCCGGCCGGGACCAGTGGCGGCGGGGTGCTCGACATCCTCCAGCATGGCCGCCCGGTGGTCCGGCTGCTGACCATCGCCGAAGGCACGCCAGCGATCATCGTTCAGGAGAAACTGGCGGCAATTGCCGATTTGACCGGGGACGCGCCGCTGCCTGCCGAGGGATCGGTGCTGCCCAACAGCTATGACTGGCAGAAGGGCGAGACCCGGGCCGCGGTGCTCAAGCGGATGACCGCGGCGATGGACAAGGAGCTGGCCGCATTGTGGGCGACGCGCAAGCCGGGCTGCCCGGTGGCGAACCCGCAGCAGGCGCTGACCCTGGCGTCGATCGTCGAAAAGGAAACCGGCAAGGCGGCGGAGCGGCGGCTGGTCGCCGGGGTCTATTGCAACCGGCTGAAGATCGGCATGAAGCTCGATGCCGACCCGACGGTGATTTACCCGATCACCAAGGGCAAGCCGCTCGGGCGGCGGATCAAGCGCTCGGAACTCGAGGCGATCACCGGCTACAACACCTATCGTGAGGTCGGGCTTCCGGCCGGGCCGATCGCCAACCCCGGCCGCCTGAGCATCGACGCGGTGCTCGACCCGGCGCCGACCAAGGCGCTATACTTCGTCGCCGACGGCACCGGCGGGCACGTCTTCGCCGACACGCTGGCCGAGCATAACGCCAACGTCGCCAAATGGTTCGCGATCCGCCGCGCGCGCGGCGAGATGTAGGCTAGGCGCCGAGCGCCGACGACGGGACGTAGCCGACCCGGCCGTCGGGCGCATAGCCCCAGGCCCAGCCAAGGCTGTTGTCGAGAATCCGCAAGGTCGCCCCGGCGGCGAGCGACGTGATGACCTCCGCCGCCTTGTCCGCCGCGGCGAGGAGGTCGGCCGCCTTCGCCAACCGCCGCGGCAGCGGCTCGGCATAATGGGAGGCGATGACCCGGCCGGCGAGGGCGGTGTCGGCGAGGTCCTGACGATAGGCATGGGTCGCGGGATCGGGCGGGTTCGACACGCCGCTCAGCGCGAAACCGTCAACGATGGGCGAAGACGGGGCGCTTTTCGGCGGGCTGCGGCTGGCCGATGATGCCGCGCTGCGCGTCGGCGGGGGCTGGGATGGCGGGGTCGTCGGCCCGGAGGTAGCGTTTGAAGGCTTCAAGGAAGCTGGTCCCGTCATTGGTGCGGACGACGAACACGTTACGACGGTCATCCTGATCTCGTTCGCGGCGCAGATAGCCGAGTGCACCCAGCGTATTCAAGGCGCGAGTGACGACCGGCTTCGATACGCCGAGCAAGGCGGCAAGGCCGCGCACCGTGTGCGGACCTGGCGTGAGGTAGACCAGCAGCAACAAGGCCATCTGTCGATTGGTCAGATCGGGCTCGCCCGAGCGGACATAGCCGATCAGGGCGCGCATCCAGTCCGTCAGCGAAGTCTCGCCCATGGAGCCCGAATCCTTCCTCGTCGCGTATGCCCCATCAACCCGCGTGGCGCGGCTTTGGTTGCGTCATGGCAATGATTTCATCGAAGAATTCGGCCGCTTAGGCGGACCGTTGCGACGGCGTATCGCGTCGGTCAGCTTGCGTAGCGGGCTTCAAGCATGGCAAACGCCGCCCGCAATCCGAGCGCGTCGCCGCCCTTGGGGCGTCCCGGCTTGGCACTGGGGCGCCAGGCAAAGGTATCGAAATGCGCCCAGGCGACACCGTCGGGCACGAAGCGCTTGAGGAACAATGCGGCGATGACCGATCCGGCCATCGGCGAATCGGCGGCGTTGGCGAGGTCGGCGAGGTCGGACTTGAGCATGTCGGCATAGCCGTCCCACAATGGCATCCGCCAGACCGGGTCGGCGACGGTCTTTGCGGCGGACTGAAGATCGGCGGCAAGCGCGTCGTCATTGACGAACAGCGCGGGCAGGTCCGGCCCGAGCGCGATCCGTGCGGCCCCGGTCAAGGTCGCGAAGTCGAGGATCAGATCGACTTTCTCCTCCCCGGCGCGGGTCAAGGCGTCGCCGAGCACCAGCCGGCCCTCGGCGTCGGTGTTGTCGATCTCCTCCATCAGCCCGCCGCGGCTGGCGATGATGTCGCCGGGGCGGTAGGCGGAGGCGGAAACGCAATTCTCGACCGCCGGGATGAGCAAGTGGAGACGAACCGGGAGTCGCGCCTGGATCACCAGCCGGGCCAGCGCCAGGGCGTGCGCCGCGCCGCCCATATCCTTCTTCATCAGCCGCATGCCGCCGGCCGACTTGATGTCGAGCCCGCCGCTGTCGAAGCAGACGCCCTTGCCGACGATGGCGAGGCGCGGGTGGCTGTCCTTGCCCCAGTGCAGCTCGATCAACCGCGGTGCGCGCTCGCGGGTCGCGCCCTGACCGACCGCGGCGATCATCGGATAGCCCTGAACGAGTGCGTCGCCGTGAGTCACCTCGACTTTCGCGCCGAGGTCCTTGGCCGCGGCGCGGACCGCCGTCTCCAGCTCGGCCGGCCCGAGGTCGCCGGCGGGCGTATCGACGAGGTCGCGGACCAGCGCGGTCGCTTCGGCCAGGCGGACGGTACGCTCGATTGCCGCGAGGTCTTTGGTCAGCAGGATGCGCGGGCCGGCATCGGGCTTGGGCTTCGAGCGGTAGCGGTCGAAGCGGTGTTGAGCGAGCAGCCAGCCGAGCATCGCCGGGCCGGGTTCGCCCTCGGCCAAACGGTAGGTGCCGGCGGGGAGCAATTCGCCCAATTTAGCGAGACACCAGGGCGACAGCTCGGCAACATTGGCGACCGCCGAGACGATTTCGAACGCCTCCCCGTCGGCGGGCAGGACGAGATAGTGGTAGCCGGTCTTGCCATCGAACCGGGCGGCATCGACCAGCGCCCGGCGGGCCTTGGTCTGACGCTTGGCCCAGCCGTCGAAACTGTCCTTGTCGACAAGGTGGATGGGGTGGGCGGCGGCGCCTCGATCGGGCCCGAGCAAAGCGGCGAAATCGGTCATTCGGGCATGATCATGAACTGCTCCCAGCGGCCGTGGATGCCCGGCTCCGCATAGGTCACCAGGGTCAGCGTCTTGCCTTTGTAGGTCAGCTTGTAATTGCGGTTGACGAAGCCGCCGCGCAGCCGGGGCGGACGCGGCATCGCGATCTGGGGCGTGCCGAGCCCGGCCAGGCTGCTGGCATAATCGCCGACGGTGGTCGGGTTGAAATAATAATTGAGGTTGCCGGTCAACCTGGAACGGTCGAGGCGGCCGGAGACGAGCGAAGCGTAGAGCGCGGCGACGTCGGCCAGCCGGTCGCTTTCGTTGACCGTGGCCGCCTGTGGCCCGGCCAGAACGATCTTCTCAAGGCCTTCCGTGAGCGTGCCGATGGCGCCGCTGAAGTCGGAATTGGTCAGCACGACGATTGCCGCGCGGGAGTCCGGATAGACGGTATTTTCGGACAGGAAGCCGACCGATTCGCCGCCGTGGCTGATCGTCTGGCGACCGTGGACCACGGCGCTGTCGACACCGAGGCCGTAGCCGGCGGAGGTGCCGTCGGCGAGAAGCACCAGCCGTTCCTGTTCGGACCAGTCGTCGGCCGGGATCAGCGCCCGGTTGATCCTGGCGATGTCCCATTTGGCGAGGTCGGAGGCGGTCATCGACAATTCGCCCGCCGCCCACAGCCAGCCCCGCGCCGCCGGGGTGGCGAGCCGTACCGGGCCGAGCGCGTTGCGGTGGTACCCGGCGGGGAAGACCGGCATGTTGCTGTCGTCGATGTCGACCGGGTTCATGCCCAGCGGCACGAAGATTTTGCGCCGGAGGTAGGCCATCAGCGGCTCGCCGGCGGCCTTTTCGAGGATCATGCCGGCGACGACATAGCCGGTATTGCTGTACTGCCAGCGCGTGCCGGGGGCGTAGTCGAGCGGCTTCCTGGCCCAGCGGTCGACGATCGATTGCGGCGTCGTCGGCTTCTCCATCGCGGCGAAGCTATAATCCTGCGGCCAGAAGTCCTGCAGGCCCGAGGTGTGGCTGAGCAACTGGCGGATGGTGATGCGGTTGCCGCCCGAAATGCCGGGCAGCCATTTGGAGACATGGTCGTCGAGGTTGAGCTTGCCCTCGTCCTCGAGCAGCAGCAGTCCCATGGCGGTGAACTGCTTGGAGTTGGAGGCGATCTGGTAGCGCAGGTCGGGGCGGGCGACGGGAATCGTTTCCGACGCCTTGCCATAGGCCTTGGCCAGCACGATGCGGCCGCCGCGAACAATCGCGATGGAGGCCGACGGAACGCCGGTCTCGGTCAGGGTCCTGGTGACCAACTGGTCGATCTGCGCCAGCTCGGCGCGGGTAATCGGCTGGGCGACGGCGGGGGCGGCGGCGAGGGAGAGCGCGGCAAGCGCTGGAAGATATTTGAGCATCGCCGCAGCCTAGCCGCCGCGACGCGCCTGTCCAGTTGGAACATCCCTCTTGCCGAAGGAAGCTCTACGGCCGCGTGAACCAGCTGTTGAAGGCAATCGATACCCGTTCCTCGCTCGACGCGTTGGGATGGACCCAGTGGCGAATGAAACTCGGCCACAAGAGGCAGGTGCCGGGGGCCGGGCGGACGGTGAATTTGGGACGGGTGAACGGCGTATCGAGCCTGGCGCTTGGGCCGATCGACCCGCGCGGGTCAATGAACTCGAGCGCGCCCGACAGCATGTCGGCCTGATCGTCGGGCGCCGGGACATGGACATAATAAGTGCCGGACCAGAAGGCTCCCGCATGGTCGTGCGGGGCACTCATGCCGTGAGTCGGGCTGGCATTGACCCAGCCGTCGTATAGCGTGGTCAGGCCGGTCGGCAGGTTCGGGGCCAGCATTGTCGTGGTTGCCGCAACCATCGCCTTGATTTCTTTCGCGAGTTCGGCGTGCGCGGACTCCCGCCGGTCGAAGAAGTCGGCCGCGGAATGCCACCCGTAGCGGTTGGATCGTTCGATCCCCGGCTCGCTCTTGCGGCGCTGGCCGATTTCCTTGAGCAGGCGGCGATTTAGCGCTTCATGGCCGCGTACGATGATGGTGACGAACGGCACCGGAAACAGCACCTGGATTTCCGGTTCGTCGAACGCCATTTTCCCGTCCCCCTGAGCGCCAGGCGCGGCGACTGACTGCCATCATTCGTCGGCGGGATAAAGCGCCGGATCAGGCCACAGCGACGGCGTAAAGGTCGTGCTCGTCGGACTGCTCGACGGTGGCGCGGACGATGTCGCCGGGGGCGAGGTGGCCGGCGTCGCGCAGGTGGACCTCGCCGTCGATCTCGGGCGCGTCGGCCTTGCTGCGGCCGGTGGCGCCGCCGGTGTCGTCGTCGACCGTATCGATCAGCACGTCGATCGTGCTGCCGACCTTGGCGAACAGCTTGTCGGCCGAGATGCGGGCCGTGAGTTCCATGACCCGGGCGTAGCGCTCTTCCTTGATCGCTTCGGGCACCGGATCGGGCAAGGCGTTGGCGGCGGCGCCCTCGACCGGTTCGAAGCGGAACGCGCCGACGCGGTCGAGCTGGGCCTCCTGCAGCCAGTCGAGGAGGTATTGGAAATCCTCCTCGGTCTCGCCGGGAAAGCCGACGACGAAGGATGAGCGGATGGCGATGTCAGGGACTTCGGCGCGCCAGTTGCGGAGCCGCTCGAGCACCCTGGCCTCGTTGGCCGGGCGCTTCATCGCCTTGAGGATCTTGGGCGACGCGTGCTGGAACGGGATGTCGAGGTAGGGGAGGACCAGCCCTTCGGCCATCAGCGGGATGACGCTGTCGACATGGGGGTAGGGGTAGACATAGTGGAGACGGACCCAGGCGCCCAAGCGCCCAAGCTCGCGGGCGAGGTCGGTCATGTGGGCGCGGACGCCGGTCGGATCGCCGCCTTGCGGCTTCCACGGCCATTCGGCGTGCTTCAGATCGAGGCCGTAAGCGCTGGTGTCCTGGCTGATGACCAGCAGTTCCTTCGTCCCGGCGGCGATCAGCTTCTCGGCTTCGCGGAGGATGGCGTCGGGACGGCGGCTGACGAGGGGTCCACGGATCGAGGGGATGATGCAAAAGGCGCAGCGATGATTGCAGCCCTCGGAAATCTTCAAATAGCTGTAGTGGCGCGGGGTCAGCATGATCCCCGGCCCGATGTCCGCCTGCGGGACGAGGTCGAGGTAGGCGTTGGGAATCGGCGGAGCGGCCTCGTGGATCGCGGCAACGACCGCGTCATATTGCTGCGGGCCCGTTACGGCCAGCACCGCGGGAAAACGCGCGCGGATGATGTCAGCGTCATTGCCCATGCAGCCGGTGACGACGACACGGCCGTTCTTGGCGATCGCCTCGCCGATCGCCTCGAGGCTTTCCTCCTTGGCGGAATCGAGAAAGCCACAGGTGTTGACCAGCACGACGTCGGCGCCGGCATAATCGGCCGACATCTGATAGCCGTCGGCGCGCAGCTTAGTGAGGATGCGCTCGCTGTCGACCAAGGCCTTGGGACAGCCGAGCGAGACCATGCCGACGCGGGGCGGGGTGGGGAGGATGGTAGCCATGGGAGGCGCGCCCCCTAGCCGAGATTCGCGGCGAAAGCGAGGCGCTTGGCCGCACTAGGCAGGGCGGGCCGCGATGGCTAAAGCCGCGGCGGCCCGCCACCGGTGTGCCAGGGAGAGACGCATGCGTATTGCAATGATCGGCACCGGTTATGTCGGGCTCGTATCCGGGGCCTGCTTCGCCGACTTCGGCCATCATGTCACCTGCGTCGACAAGGATGCGGACAAGATCGACGCGCTCAACCAGGGTCGGCTGCCAATCTGGGAGCCGGGGCTGGACACGCTGGTCAGTGCCAACGCGGCGCGCGGGCGGCTCGAATTCACGACCGTGCTGGCCGATGCGGTGGCCGACGCCGAGGCGGTGTTCGTCGCGGTCGGCACGCCGTCCCGGCGCGGCGACGGGCACGCCGATTTGAGCTTCGTGTTCGCGGCGATCGAGGAACTGGCCAAGGCGCTGCCCGGGCCAGTCGTGATCGTGACCAAGTCGACCGTCCCGGTCGGCACCGGGGACAAGATCGCGGCGCTGTTGAAGCAGCACGGGGCGCCCGAAGGCTGTTCGGTCGCGTCCAATCCCGAATTCTTGCGCGAAGGTGCCGCGATCGCCGATTTCAAGCACCCCGATCGCATCCTGATCGGCGCCGAGGACGATGCCGCGCGCGAGGCGCTGAAGGAAATCTATCGTCCGTTGTTTCTCAACCGCGCGCCGATCCTGATGACCTCGCGCCGCACCGCCGAACTAACCAAATATGCCGCCAACGCCTTCCTCGCGATGAAGATCAGTTTCATCAACGAGATGGCCGATTTGTGCGAGGCGGTCGACGCCGACGTCCAGGATCTGGCGCGCGGCATCGGCCTCGACAATCGCATCGGCCCGAAATTCCTGCATCCCGGGCCGGGCTATGGCGGCAGCTGCTTTCCCAAGGACACACTGGCGCTGCTCCACACCGCCAAGGAGGCGGGGATCGAGCAGCGGATCATCTCGACCGTCGTGTCGGTCAACGACCGCCGCAAGGCCAAGATGGTCGATCGCGTCGCGACCGCGCTTGGCGGAAGCCTCAAGGGCAAACGGGTGGGCGTGCTCGGGCTGACGTTCAAGCCGAACACCGACGACATGCGCGATTCGCCGGCGATCCCGCTGGTGGAAGGGTTGGTCAAGGGCGGCGCCAGCGTCGTCGCGTTCGATCCGGTCGGGATCAGGCAGGCCAAGCCGTTGCTGCCGCCGATCGACTATGCCGACAATGCCGAAGCGGTCGCCGATGGCGCCGACGCTTTGGTCATCGTCACCGAATGGGACGAATTCCGCGCGCTCGACCTCGTTGACCTCGGCCGGCGGATGACGGGCAAGGTGCTGGTCGACCTGCGCAACATCTACGACCGGGCGGAGGCCGAGCGGGCCGGGCTGGTCTATCGCGGCATCGGACGCGGCAATGGCTGAGGGCGGCGGCCCAGCGGCCGAACAGCCGCGGGTCGTGGTCATCGGGCTGGGCTATGTCGGCCTGCCGCTGGCGGTCGCGCTGGCGCGCCACGGGCCGGTCATCGGCTACGACCTCGACGGCGGCCGGATAGCCGAACTCAACAGCGGCCACGACCGCACCCGTGAAGTCAGCCGCGAGGGGCTTGACGCAACCTCGCTTCAGGTCACTGCCGACCCCGAGCAATGCCGCGGCGCGGACATCTACATTGTCACCGTGCCGACTCCGGTCGATGCGAACAACCGGCCCGATCTGGCGGCGCTGATGATGGCGTCGGCGGCGGTCGGCGGGTGGATCGACCCGGCGAAACGGCCGACGGTGGTGTTCGAAAGCACGGTCTATCCCGGCTGCACCGAACACGATTGCGGGCCGGTGATCGAGGCGGCGGGCGGGCTGGAGCGCGGGCGCGATTTCAGGCTCGGCTATTCCCCCGAGCGGATCAACCCGGGCGACAAGGTCCATATGGTCGACAAGATCGTCAAGGTCATCGCCGGCGAGGACAATGAGGTGCTCGACCAACTCGCCAATCTATACGGCGCGGTGACTGAGGCGGGGGTGTTCCGCGCGGCGTCGATCAAAGCGGCGGAAGCGGCCAAGGTCATCGAGAACGCCCAGCGCGACATCAACATCGCCTTCATGAACGAGGTCGCGCAGATATTTTTTACGATGGGGCTGGCGATGGGCGACGTGCTTGCCGCCGCACGGACCAAGTGGAATTTCCTGCCGTTCGAGCCGGGGCTGGTCGGTGGCCACTGCATCGGCGTTGATCCTTATTATCTGGCCCATGCCGCCCAGGCCGCGGGACACGAGCCGCACGTCATCTTGTCGGGCCGGCGGATCAACGACGGCATGGGCACGTGGATTGCCGATGCGCTGCACGCCCGGCGTGGCGGCACGGCGGGCAGCGCACTGGTGCTCGGGCTGACGTTCAAGGAGGACGTGCCCGACCTCAGGAACAGCAAGGTGGTGGACATGGTCGCCCGGCTTGCCGAGCTGGGCCACCGCGTGACGGTCGCCGACCCGCTGGCCGATCCGACCGAGGCCGAGCGCGAACTCGGCATCCGCCTTGCCCAGCCCGACGGCGAGCGGTTCGACCTGGTTGTCGGTGCGGTTGCCCACCACGCCTATCGGAAATATGACGCCGCGCGGCTCGAACGGCTGGTCGCGGCGGGCGGGACGGTCGCCGATCTCAAAGGGCTATGGCGCGACGTAACGCTTGACCCCGGGATCGATCGCTGGGCGTTGTAGCGGGCAATGCTCCATAATCCGCCAACCACGGCCCGTGCCAGCCGCTCGATCGTCACCCGACTGCGGTTCGCCGCGGCCGGGGCGTTGGTGCTGGTGCCGCTGGTGCCGCTGGGCATTCGCTACGCGCTGATGGCGCCGGAATCGTTCCACCAGCCGTCGACCATGGCGTCGGTCGTCGCCAATGTCATCGCGGTGATCATCGCCTTCTGGATGCGGGTCGCAATCCAGACCTATCCGGGGACGCGCGCCGGGGTGATTTTGTTACCGTCGATCGCGGTCGCGCACGGGATCGTCGTCACCGCCATGCTGATGGCCCGGCTGCCTTATGACCGCGTCGCGGTGTTGATCGGCTTCATCGTCCATTTGCTGTGGGCCTATGGCCTGTATTTCGTCGTCCAGCGCCGGTTGAGGCCGCGCATCGCGGTCGTGCCGCTGGGCGAAGTCGCCATGCTCAAGGCCATCGACCGGGTCGACTGGTGGACCATGCGCGAACCTATTCTGAGCGAGGCCGACGGATGCGATGCGATCGTCGCCGATTTTTCAGCCGCTTTGCCGCCCGAATGGGAAGCGCTGCTGGCCGATGCGGCGATCGAAGGCCGCGTGGTCTACCAGGTCAAGCAATTGTATGAATC
>JANLQS010000016.1:0-1858 GCA_031367995.1 Sphingomonas sp. | reverse complement strand
TCACGAGTCTCCGGGCTGACATTCGCAACGTTGTTCACGACTCGTGAAACCGTCACTCGGGCCACCCCCGCGGCCTTGGCAACATCGTCGATGGTCGAGTTCCGCTTCATCGTGCGCGTATGTTGGCAAGGGTCGAATCGCCGCGCAACCATCCAGCGCTCATTGCTGCCGGCCTGGCGGTGGCGCTGCTGCCACCGACCGACGCCCCGGCAAGGCCGATCCTGTTCGTCGGAACAGCTTCACGTCCGGCGCGATTGCAGCAAGAATTGGCGGAGAGGGTGGGATTCGAACCCACGGTAGGCTTGCACCCACGCCGCATTTCGAGTGCGGTGCTTTCGACCACTCAGCCACCTCTCCGCTTGAGGTTCGCGCTGGCGCGGCGGGGCCGCCCATTGGTCGCCGGCGGCGTCTAGCAGCGCTTCAAAGCCTTGCCTAGCCTGCCGCAGCGCCTAGATAGGGATGATGTCCCCGACCCCCTTCTCGCTCACCATCCCGGCCGCCCGGTTCGGCATTGGCGAGGTCGTCCGCCACCGATTGTTCGAATTTCGCGGAGTCGTCTTCGACGTCGATCCGGTATTCGCCAATAGCGACGAATGGTATGAGTCGATCCCGGCCGACATCCGCCCGGCCAAGGACCAGCCTTTCTACCATCTGCTCGCCGAAAATGCCGAGCAGTCGTACATCGCTTACGTCAGCCAGCAGAACCTGCTGCCCGACGACAGCGAGGAGCCGGTCGAGCATCCCGCAATCCCGGCGATGTTCGAACGAATCGAAGGCGGCGGCTACAAGCTACGCCCCAACCACCGTCATTAGCGCATAAGCCAAGACCTCCAGCCGGCGCCAAAGGTTGACACTCGCCGGGCGCTGCCATAGTCGGCTCGCTTTCCGCGCGCGGCCTATGGCGCCGCGGCGCTGACGCGCGTGGAAACCAGATTTAGACGAAAGAGAAGAGCCAATGTTCGCAATCGTGCGCACGGGCGGCAAGCAATATCGCGTTGCCCCGGGAGACAAGATCGTCGTCGAGAAGCTCGACGGCAATGCCGGTGACAAGATCACCCTCGGCGATATCCTCCTCGCCGGTGAAGGCTCGGATCTCAAGTCGGTCGACGGCCTCAAAGTCGCGGCCGAGATCCTCGCCCAGGCCAAGGGCGACAAGGTCACCGTGTTCAAGAAGCGCCGGCGTCACAATTACCGCCGCAAGGCCGGTCATCGCCAGAAGCACACGATCCTCGAGATCCTGTCGATCGGCGATCAGAAGGCGCCCAAGAAGCCTGCTGCCGCGCCGAAGGCCGAAGCCGCTCCGGTGAAGACCGAAACCAAGCCTGTCCCGAACAAAGCCGAGGGGGCCGAGAACAAGCCCGCCAAGGCTGAAGCCAAGCCTGCCGCCGCCAAGCCGGCCAAGCCTGCGAGCAAGGCCGAGGCGACGTCGACAAAGGATGCGGCCCCTGTTAAGGGCGCAGACAAGAAAGCGGCTCCCAAGGCCGCTGCTAAGACACCGAAGAAGAAGTAACAAACGATGGCACATAAGAAAGCAGGCGGCTCGAGCCGCAACGGCCGCGACTCCGAATCGAAGCGCCTCGGCGTCAAGAAGTTCGGCAGCGAAGCTGTGCGCGCCGGCAACATCATCGTCCGCCAACGCGGCACCAAATGGTATCCGGGCGACAATGTCGGCCTGGGCAAGGATCACACGTTGTTCGCGCTTACCGACGGCCGCGTCGCGTTCCGCGACGGCAAGCTTGGTCGCAAATACGTACACGTCGAAGCGATTATGGCGGAAGCCGCGGAATAGGGATCGGTCGCTGACGGGCCGCTCCTCAAGGGGCAGCCCGGACTAGGTCTCCGCAAGGACACCGAAAAG
>JANLQS010000126.1:0-4809 GCA_031367995.1 Sphingomonas sp. | reverse complement strand
GCAATGACAAAGAAACCCGCGCCCATGATCCACTCCACTCGATCTACTGAGTGTTAAACGGCGCGAAAATTGCATTTGTTCCAAACGGTTCGTCGCATCCGTTGCCCTGAGCCGCGGGCCGCCCTACCTGTGCTGGCGATGGACAGCGCCGCCGCCCCGCCCGACAAGACCAGGGGAAGCTTCGCCGTCCTGTGGCGGTTCCTGCCGATGCTGTGGCCGAAGGACGACGCCGAGCTTCGCCTGCGGGTGGTCGTGGCGGTCGTGCTGGTGTTCGCCGGCAAGGCCATCTCGCTGGCCATGCCGTTCGCCTACAAAGCGGTGGTAGACGCGATGAGCGGCGACAAGGCGCTGTGGACGGCGGCGGCGATGCTCGTCGTCGCTTACGCCGGGGCGCGGTTCGGCGGGGTGCTCGCCGACAACCTTCGCAACGCCATCTTCGAGAAGGTCGGGCAGACCGCCGCGCGGCGGCTATCGGCGCGAGTGTTCCGCCACGTTCATTCGCTAAGCCTGCGCTTTCACCTCGAGCGGCGCACCGGCAGCCTGACCAAGGTCGTCGAGCGCGGCACCAAGAGCATCGACATGATGCTCTATTTCCTGCTGTTCAACATCGCCCCGACGGTCATCGAGCTGGCGGCGATCTGCATCATCTTCTTCATCAAGTTCGGCGGCGCGCTGGTTGCCGCGACATTGGCGGTGGTGGTGCTCTACATCGCCTTCACCCGCTGGGTCAGCGACTGGCGGACCAAGCTGCAGCGCAAGATGAACGATGTCGACAACCAGGCGATCGGGCGCGCCGTCGACAGCCTGCTGAATTACGAGACGGTCAAATATTTCGGCGCCGAGGAGCGCGAGGCGCGCCGTTACGACGAGGCGGTCGGCAGCTTCACCCGCGCTGCAGTCCGCAATGAGGTCAGCCTGGCGTGGCTCAACATCGGCCAAAGCCTGATCACCAACGCGATGATGGCCGGGGCGATGGGCTTCACCGTGTGGGGCTGGTCGAAGGGCCGCTTCACGCCGGGCGACGTGGTGCTGGTCAACAGCCTGCTGATGCAGCTGTTCCGGCCGTTGGACATGCTCGGCTGGGTCTATCGCTCGATCCGCCAGGGGCTGATCGACATGGAGGCAATGTTCGACCTGGTCGATACGCCGGCCGAGGTCGTCGATGCGCCCGGCGCCGCACCGTTGGCGGTCGGCGAAGGCCATGTCCGGTTCGAAGAACTGGCGTTCGGCTATGAGCCCGAGCGGATCATTTTGAAGGGCGTGACGCTCGACGTGCCGGCGGGGACGAGCATGGCGGTGGTCGGGCCGTCTGGAGCCGGCAAATCGACCCTCGCCCGATTGCTCTACCGCTTCTACGACCCCACTGCGGGGCGGATCACGATCGACGGGCAGGACATAGCTCAGGTTACTCAAACGAGCCTTCGCGCGGCCATCGGCATCGTCCCGCAGGACACGGTTTTGTTCAATGATTCAATCGGTTACAACATCGGTTACGGGCGCGAGGGGGCCGGCCAGGACGACATCGAAAAAGCCGCCAAAGGCGCGTCGATCGACGGCTTCATCGCCATGCTGCCGCAGGGCTATGGATCGATGGTCGGCGAGCGCGGCCTCAAGCTGTCGGGCGGCGAGAAGCAGCGCGTGGCGATTGCCCGCACATTGCTCAAGGACCCGCCGATCCTGATCCTCGACGAAGCCACCAGCGCGCTCGACAGCCGCACCGAGGAAGCGATCCAGGCGACCCTCGACGGGGTCCAGCGCAACCGCACGACAATCGTCATCGCCCACCGCCTGTCGACCATCGTCGGCGCCGACCAGATCGTCGTCCTCGACCAGGGCCGCGTCGCCGAACGCGGCACCCACGCCGAACTGCTCGCCCGGCAAGGCCTCTACGCCGATCTGTGGCAACGCCAGGCGGCCGAGCGCGAACTCGAGGAAGCGGCCGAGTGAGCCTCGACGAGCTACTTCACCACCGCTTCGGTTTCTCCGAATTCCGCGGCATCCAGCGCGACGTGGTCGAGCGGACGTTGGCGGGCCAGCACACGCTGGCGGTGATGCCGACCGGATCAGGCAAGTCGCTGTGCTACCAAATCGCCGCGCTCGCCCGGCCGGGCACCGGGATCGTCATCTCGCCATTGATCGCGCTGATGCACGATCAGGTGCGCAGTGCCGACGCGATCGGCATCCGCGCCGCCGCGCTGACCAGCGTCAGCGAGGATCCGCGCGCCATCCGCGATGCGCTACGCGATGGGCAGCTCGACCTGCTCTACGTGGCGCCCGAGCGGGCCACCGGCGAGGGTTTTGCGCGGCTGCTCGACGAGATCGACATCGCGCTGTTCGCAATCGACGAAGCGCATTGTGTCAGCGAATGGGGCCACGATTTCCGCCCCGACTATCGCTTGCTCAGGCCGCTGCTAGACCAGCATCGCGACGTGCCGCGGCTGGCCCTGACCGCGACCGCCGACCAGCGCACCCGCGCCGACATATTGGTTCAACTCGGCATCCCCGCCGACGGGCTGATGGTCGCCGGGTTCGACCGCCCCAACATCCGCTATCACGTCCGCCCGCGCGACGCGGTGGGCAGCCAGTTGAAGGCGTTGATGAAAAGCGAGGCCGGGCCGGGCATCATCTATGCCACCAGCCGGGTGGCGACCGAGAAGCTGGCCGTCCAGCTGACCAGCGACGCCCGCCGCGCGCTGCCTTACCACGCCGGGCTTGACCCCGCCGTGCGCCAGCGCAACCAGGCGGCGTTCGTCGCCTCCGAGGATATGGTGATGGCGGCAACGGTGGCGTTCGGGATGGGCATCGACAAGCCCGACGTGCGCTTCGTCGCCCATGCCGGCATCCCCAAGTCGATCGAGGCCTATTACCAGGAAACCGGCCGCGCCGGACGCGACGGCGACCCGGCCGAGGCGTGGCTGTTCTGGGGCGCCGAGGATTTTGCCAGGGCGCGGCGGCGGATCGAGAGCGAGATCGACGAGGAGCGCCGGCCGCAGGAACGCGAACGATTGAACGCGCTGGCCGCGTTCGTCGAGGCCGCGACCTGCCGCCGGGCGATCCTGCTACGGCATTTCGGCGAGGAACCGCCCGAGGCGTGCGGCAATTGCGACAATTGCCTGGAGCCGCCGGCGACGATCGACGTCACCGAGATCGCGCAGAAAGTGTTGAGCGCCGCCTTCCGCACCGACATGCGGTTCGGGGTCGCGCACCTTGCCGCCGTGCTGGGCGGCGACGACAATGAGAAAGTCCGCCAGTTCGGCCATCACGGACTGTCGGTGTTCGGGATCATGGGGGCCGAGGATCTGGCGCTGGTGCGGCCGGTGGCGCGGTCGCTGCTCGCCCGCGATGCGTTGCGCGCCGACGATTATGGCGGATTGAGCTTCGGCCCCGGCGCCAAGGGAATCCTCAAGGGCCATGAGCGGGTGGTCATCGCCGTGCCGCCGGCCCGCACCCGCAAGGCGCGGCGCGGGGCGAGCGACTTCCCCCACGATCCGCTGTTCGAGGCTCTCCGTGCCTGGCGCCGCGACCGGGCCAAGGCGCAGGGCGTGCCGCCTTATGTCATTTTCCACGACGCCACGCTTCGGGAAGTCGCGGCCCGCCGGCCGGTCAGCGTCACGGCGCTTTCCGCCATCGACGGGATCGGCGATACCAAGCTGGAACGGCACGGCGAGTCGCTGCTGGCCGCGCTTGCTCAGGCGATGGAGGGTGAAGGTGCATCAGCAGCTTGACGACAAGACCCTGGTCAACGGCCAGATTTCGCCCGGGGATGTGGCCGGGCTGAAAGCGCTGGGCGTGACGATGATCATCAACAACCGCCCCGACGACGAGGACGATGGCCAGCCGTCCAGCGCCGACATCGAGGCGGCGGCCAAGACGGCCGGGGTCGAGTATCGCCACGTGCCCATCGTGCGCGGCATGGGGCCGAGCGACGTCGAAGCGATGCGCGAGGCGATGCACGCGGCGGGCAGCGGCAAATTGTTCGCCTTTTGCCGTTCTGGCAACCGTTCGACGCTGGCATGGGCGGTGGCGAAAAGCGAGGACGGCATGGCGCGCGAGGACCTCCGGCGCTGCGTCGAGGGCGCGGGCTTCAGCCTCGATCCGGTCAATCATTTGTTGCAGGACTGAATTCTATGCGGCGGTGCCGCCGACGGTCAGCCCGTCGACCAGCAACGTCGGCTGACCAACCCCGGCCGGGACCGACTGACCGGCCTTGCCGCACACGCCAATGCCTTCGTCGAGCGCCATGTCGTTGCCGATGCCGATGACCCTGGTCAGCACCGTCGGGCCGTGGCCGATCAGCGTCGCGCCCTTGATTGGGGCGCCCAGTTTGCCGCCTTCGATGCGATAGGCTTCGGTGCAGGAAAAGACGAACTTGCCGCTGGTGATGTCGACCTGCCCGCCGCCGAAGCTTTTGGCGAAGATGCCGGACTTGACCCGGGCCAGCAGCTCGGCCGGATCGTCCTGGCCGCCCATCATGAAGGTGTTGGTCATGCGCGGCATTGGCGCATGGGCGAAGCTTTCGCGGCGGCCATTGCCGGTCGGCTGCATGCCCATCAGCCGGGCGTTGAGCCGGTCCTGGAGATAGCCCTTCAATATCCCGTCCTCGATCAGCACGGTGCGACCGGTTGGCGTGCCTTCGTCGTCGATGCTGAGGCTGCCGCGGCGGTTTTCGATGGCGCCTTCGTCGACGACCGTCACACCGGGGGCGGCGACCTGGCTGCCGATCCGGCCGGAGAAGGCGGACGTGCCCTTGCGGTTGAAGTCGCCTTCGAGGCCGTGGCCGATCGCTTCATGGAGCAGGATGCCGGGCCA
>JANLQS010000124.1:0-7548 GCA_031367995.1 Sphingomonas sp. | reverse complement strand
TCGGTGCGACCACCCCGCGTCCGGTCGGTGGCTTCGGCCGCCGGGTCGTCGGCTGAGCGGAGGGCGCCCCACCATGAACAGCGAACCCAAAGCTTTTGCTTCCCTCTCCTCCGGCCTGCTCGCCCGCAAGGGCGCGGCCCGCCCCGCCATGCGTCCGCAGGGCTTCGGCCAGGGCGGCGCCGGGCTTGAAGACCTCGGCTGGGACGACATGGGCTTCGAAGCACCCAAGCCGGCCGCTGCGGTGGCACGCGACGAGGACCATGACGCGTTCGGCGACGAATTGCCCGTGCCGTCGCTACGCAACCCGCTGGCCGCGCTGACCCCGGTCGCGTCGCCGGTCCACGACCAGCAAGCCGAAATCGCCGACCGCCTCGGCCTCGAAGACGAGGATGAGCAAAGCGCCGACGACGAGGATTATGTCGACGAAACCGCCGAACTCTACGACCCCGAAGAGGAGGTTGTGGACGCAGCTCCGGTCTCTCCGCTGATGGTTCGGACGCCGGCGGTGCCGAAGGTTCAGCCGGTCGCCGCGCCCGTCGCCGCCCCCGTCTCGGTGGTGGTGCAGCCCGCACGTCCGCGCCAGCCGCGCGCCGCGCCGGGCAGCAAGGCCAAGGCGGCCTTTACGCTGCGCCTCGATAGCCAGCGCCATCTCAAGCTGCGCCTCGCCTGCGCCGTCAGCGGGCGTTCCGCCCAGTTGCTGGTGACCGAAGCGCTCGATCAACTGCTCGGCGCGATGCCGGAACTCGAACACATGGCCGAAAGCGCGCCGAAGAAGCGCGCGGCGAGCTGAAACAAGGGAGTGGGGACATGGTGAAATCGTACCGTCTGGGCGCAACGCTGACCGCGATCGGCCTGGTGGGTGCGCTCGCCGCCTGCTCGACCACCGGCAGCAAGACCGCGATGACCGGCACCACCTTGTTCGGTGAAAAGGTCGACACCGCCAATATCGGCCTCGCCACCCGCGCGCAGCTGTCGCTTGCCGCCAACGACATTCCGACCGCGATCAACCTCGCCGAGCGCGCCGTCGCCAACCGCGGCGACGATGCCGGTTTCCGCGCCTTGCTCGGCAATTGCTATCTCGCCGCCGGCCGCTTCGCTTCGGCCGAAGCCGCCTACACCGATTCGCTGACGCTGATCGGCAACCAGCCCCAGATCGCGCTCAAGCTGGCGTTGGTCCAGGTCGCGCTGGGCAAGCCGGGCGAAGCGGCAAGCCTGCTCGCCGAGGCGCAGACCATTCTCGATCCGGCCGACCTTGGCCTGGCCCTGGCCCTGGCCGGCCGCCCCGATCAGGCGATCCAGGTGCTCGATCCGGCGGCTCGGGCCATCGGCGCCGACGCCCGCGTCCGTCAGAATCTCGCCCTCGCCCATGCCCTCTCTGGCGATTGGCAGGGGGCCCGCACGATCGCCGCCCAGGACGTTCCCGCCGACCAGCTCGACGGCCGTATCCAGCAGTGGATGGCGCTCGCCAAGCCGGGTCAGCCGGGCGTTGCCGTCGCCAGCTTCATCGGGGTTGCCCCCGCCGCCAGCGATCCGGGTCAGCCGATCCGCCTGGCGCTCAACAAGGATCAGGCCCGGCAGCGCCTCGCGGCCGCGACCATGCCGCTGGCTCCGGCCGCGCCGGTTGCCGCGCCCCAGCCCGTTCCGGCCCCGGTCGCAGTGGCAATTGCGCCGCCGATGCCCGAACCGGTCGCCTATACGCCGGCGCCGGTCGCTTATGCGACCGCGCCAATAGTCGCGCCAACCGTCGCCGCCGCGCCCGTCGAGGAGGCCGTCGCGCCGCCGCTGCCGGTGCGCATGGCCGAAACCGCGCCGGTAAAGGTTGCCGCGCCGGTCAGGCACGTGTCCATTCGCACGCCACGTCCGGCGCTGTCCCAGGCCGCGGTGCGCCTGACCGACGCGCTCCCGCAACTGCGCCATGCCGCGGTTCGCGTGATGGCGTCGCACAGCAAAGCGGTGGTCCAGCTCGGCGCTTATTCATCGCGCGACCGGATCGCGCTCGCCTGGACCCATGCCACCGGGCAATATGCCGCGCTGCGCAATTATCAGCCGATGACCGCCCGCTTCGACGGCGCGCGCGGCATCGTCTATCGCCTGTCGGTCAAGGGCTTCGGCAGCGACCGCGAAGCGATTACCTTATGCCAGTCGCTCAAGCGGGCCGGGCGCAACTGTTTCGTCCGCGCCGCCTTCAACGACGCGCCGGTGCAGTTCGCTTCCAATTAGGGTTTAGCCGGCGCGGCCTGCGGTGAGCAGGTCGAGGCACGCCATCCGCATCGCCACGCCCATCTCGACCTGGCGGACGATCAGCGACCGCGCCGGGTCGTCGGCCAGCGCACCGTCGACCTCGACCCCACGGTTGATCGGACCCGGGTGCATGATCACCGCGTCGGGCGCCGCCGTCGCGAAGCGTTGAGCGGTCAGCCCGTGGCGCGACAGGAATTCGCCCGGCGCGTCGCCCAATTCCTCGTCGAGCCGCTCGCGCTGGATGCGCAACATCATCACCACGTCGGCGCCGTCGACCGCCTCGTCGATGGTCACCGTCTCGGCCTCGGCATGGGCCAGCATCGGCGGCGCGGCGAAGCGCAGGCTGGCGCCCAGCCGCCCGAGCAACATGGCGTTCGAGCGCGCCACCCGGCTGTGGCGAATGTCGCCGCAAATCGCGACCTTCAATCCCTCGATCCGCCCGAAATGCTGGCGCAGCGTCGCCGCGTCGAGCAACGCCTGGGTCGGATGCTCGCCGGTGCCGTCGCCGGCGTTGATCACCGGGCAGTCCATGATTTCGGCGATACCGTGCGGCGCGCCGGTTTCGGCATGGCGGATGACGATGGCGTCGGGCCGCATGGCGTTGAGCGTCCGCGCCGTGTCGGCCAGCGTTTCGCCCTTCTTGATGCTCGATTGCTCGACCTGCATCGTCACCACCTGGGCGCCAAGGCGGTTGGCGGCGATTTCGAAGCTGAGCAAGGTCCGCGTCGAATTTTCGAAGAAGGCGTTGATCACCGTCAGCCCGTCGAGCCGATGGTCGTTGCGGCGCGGCTGACGATTATAGGCGAACCACCGCTCGGCCTCGTCGAGGAGGCGCGCCACGGTGGCATCGTCGAGGCTGTCGATCGAAAGCAGGTCCATCGGCGCCGTGCCTAGCCGCCGGGCGGAAGATTCGCCAGCGCGTCGATCGCGCCCTGCAGGATATGCGCCGCGGCCAGCCGGTCGACCGCGTCGGCGCGCCTGGCCCGGCTGACGTCGGCGTCGATCATCGCCCGTTCGACCGCCACGGTCGACCAGCGCTCGTCCCACAGCAGCAACGGCAGGCCAAGCGGCGCGAGGTTGCGGGCGAAGGCGCGGACCGATTGGGTGCGCGGCGAATCGCTGCCGTCCATGCTGAGCGGCAGGCCGATCACCAGCCCCGTCAGTTTTTCGCGCGCGATCCACGCGCGGAGCGCGACAAGTTCGGCGGAGAATTTGCTGCGGCGAAGGGTCTCGGCGGGCGTGGTGTAGCTCCAGCTGGCGTCGCACGTTGCCAGCCCGATCGTTTTCGTGCCGACGTCTAGCCCCCCGAGCCGGCCGCCGGTCACCGCGGCGGCGAACGGCGCGGCTTCGAGGTGGATCATGGTGCCGCCTCAAATGCCGCCAGCCGCCGCGCGGCGTCGGCCCGGATCGCGCCCCAGAACAGGGCATAATCATAGACGTGATAATTGTTGCCCGGCAGCACGTAGGGGCCGAGCGCGGGGATCGCTCCGTCGATCAGCAGCAGCCCGCTGTCGCAGCGCGCGCCGACCAGCCCGGCGGTGGTGACGGCGTGGGCGAAGTCGCCGTCCGGAACCAGAGTCCCCGGGTTGGCGGTGGGCGGCGCGGCCCCGCCGGCGGTGCCGGTCAACGGGTTGACGCACACCATGTCGCGGCGCTGACGGGTGCCGCCTGCGGAGCCTTTGGTGCCAACCCACGAGTCGAGCAGCATCGCCGGGTTGGCCGGATCCCCGAAGCTCTGCCACGACAGCAGGCAATTGGCCTGGTCGGGCGCGGCGCACGGCACAAGACCCATCGCCGGCAAGTCGGCGCGGTCGGACAGCGGCCAGCCGACGACATAGGCCGCCACCAGCCGCCCTTTCAGCGCCGCGCGCCGGTCGACCAGCAAATGCGCGAGGTGCAAAGCGCCCTGGCTGTGGCCGGCGAGGAGGATCGGCCTGCCCGGCGGCTGGGCGGCAAGGAAAAAGTCGAACGCGGCAAGTACGTCGCGGTAGGCGAGGGCCAGCGCCTTGTCGGCATCGCCGCCCTTGAGCAGGAAGGCGCCGACCGCCGCCTGGCGATAGCGCGGCGCCCAAACATCGGCGGCGGCGTTGAACGCGCTCGCCTGGCTCTGGACGAACAGGTCGGTGCGCGAGGCCGCTTCGCCGGACAGCGCGAGCGGCGCGTTCCAGCGGTCGCGATCGAGGTAAGTGGTGGGGTGGATGTAGAATAACGCCGCGCGGCTGGCGGCGGGGGCGGCGACGGCGCCGTCGGGCAGCCAGCGCGACGGGTCGCTCGCCATGTCGGGGCGGGCGAGCCAGCTGGCCGCCTTGGCATAATCGGGGCCGGTGGCGGCGGGCGGGGCGAGATAATGGCCGGTCGGCGTCATCTGGCTCTTGAGCAGATCGCCGCCGAACTGGAAGAAAGCGAAGCCGGCCGCGACCGCGATCAGCGTCAGGAAGAAGATGCAACCAAGGAAGCGGCGGGCGAGCATGGCCGCCGCCTCTATGGGCTCGAACGCCAAGCGGCAAGCTTGCCCGGCACGGCACGGCGGCGCTACGGTCGGCGCGGGGGAGAGCCATTGCCATGACCATGCGCCACGATGCCGGGACGAGCGACTGGCCGCTGAGGCCGTGGATCATGGCCGCGGTATGCGCCGCCGCCGGCCTGCTGTTCCACACGCTGATGGATCGCCCGATGCTGATCACCAGCGGGCAGATGCCGGCGTGGCGCGAAGCCGGCGCGACCTTCGTCGCCATTGCCGCGATCGCGTTCGCCCTGACGGTCGAGCAAAGGCGCTGGCTGTGGTCTCTGGCGTTCGCGTTGGGCTGGGGCGCGGTGGTCGCGCTGGTCGGTTTTTTCACCGCCAGCTACAATCACGTCCCGTCGATCTTCGAATTCCCCTTCTTCGCCGGGCTGTTCGCGGTGCTTCTCGCGGCGCCATTGTTCCAGACATTGCGCGACGAAGGGGCGTGGCGTTTCCCTTATGCCCGGCTTCACGGCCACGCCTGGACCGACGCCGTCATCGGCGCGGCGGCGATCGGCTTCATCGGCATCGCCTTCCTCCTCGCCTGGCTGATCGCCGGGCTGTTCGACCTGATCGGCATTTCGGTGGTCAAGCATCTGCTCGACAAGGGCTGGTTTGACTGGATGCTGGCCGGTTTCGCATTCGGCGCGGCGGTCGGCCTGCTGCGCGAACGCGACGCGCTGGTGGCGACGCTGCAGCGGCTGGTGATGGTCGTGCTCGGGGTGCTCGCCCCGGTGCTCGCCGCGGCGCTCCTCCTGTTCCTCGCCTCGCTGCCGTTCACCGGCCTGTCGGGGCTGTGGGATGCGCGCGTGCCTGCGACGCCGCTGATGCTGCTCGCCGGGGCAGGCGCGGTGCTTCTCGCCAATGCGGTCATCGGCAACGGCGCCGACGATGGAGGCGAAGAGGGGCGCGCGACCAGCCGGTTGCTGCGGCTGTCGGCGATGGCGCTGGTGCTGGCGGTGCTGCCGCTGGCGATCATCGCCGCTTTGTCGATCGCCCAGCGCATCGGCCAATATGGCTGGACGCCCGAGCGGATGTGGGGCGTGGTCGCGGTGATCGTGGCGCTGGCCTATGGCGCCGCCGGCTGGTGGGCGGTGGCCAAGGCGCGGCAAAGCTTTGACGAGCCGCTGCGGCCACTGCAGACGCGGCTGGCGATCGGTCTGTGCGGACTGGCGCTTCTGCTCGCGCTGCCGATACTCGATTTCGGCGCCATTTCGGCCAATTCGCAGATGGCGCGATTCGCGGCAGGGAAAATCAAGCCGGGAGAATTCGACTGGCAGGCGATGGCGTTCGATTTCGGTCCGGCAGGCCGCGCGCGGCTGGCTCAGATCGCGAGGAGCGGCCCGCCCGACCAGCGCAAGCTCGCCGCCACCGCGCTCGCCGCCAACAATCGCTACGGAGTCGAGTCCGAAGTCGCCGCCACCCAGAGCGCGGTCAACCTCGACACCATGATGCGGGTCTATCCCGCCGGCGCCGTCGTGCCGGAGCCGCTGCGCACGGCGATCGCCCAATCCCAGCATTGCCGCATCGGCCGCTGCGTCGTCGCCATGGTCTCGCCGGACAAGGCACTGGTCACCGGCCCATTGTTCAAGAACGACGTGATTCTCACCCAGGCGCTGGTGCGGACCAGCGACGGCAGCTGGGCGATCGCCGACCGCCTGCCCGGCGCGACGCCGGACGCGACGAAGCCCGATCTCGCCACCGCGCCGGTCGAGCTGCGCACGGTTGCCCGGCGCCAGCTTTTCATCGACGGCAAGCCAATGGGCGAACCGTTCGAGTGAGGCGCCTTGAAGGCCCGTGCGCCCCCTGCTAGCGGCGCTTCGGGTCGCCTGCCGATCAGAAGCCATCAGGAACGTCATGTCCGTCAACGCCGACCAGGTCCGCCACGTCGCCAAGCTCGCCCGCATCGCCATGAGCGACGCCGAGGTCGATGCGCTGGTGCCCGAATTCAACAATATCCTCGGCTGGGTCGAGCAGTTGGCCGAGGTCGATACCGACGGGGTCGAGCCGCTGACCGCGGTTATCGACCAGCAACTGCGCCTGCGCGACGACGTCGTCACCGACGGCGACTGCCGCGACAAGGTGCTGGCCAACGCGCCGGATGCCCAGCACGGCTTCTTCGCGGTGCCCAAGGTGATCGAATAGTGTCGGACCTCACCACCAGGACCATCGCCGAGCTTCGCGACGGGTTTCGCGGGGGCGATTTCTCGGCGCGCGAGATTGCGACAAGCTTTAACGCCGCCGTTGTCGCGGGCCGGGGGCTCAACGCTTGGACGGTCGAGACGCCCGAACTGGCGCTGGCCGCCGCCGATGCCGCCGATGCGGCGCGGGCGGCGAATGCGATTCTGCCGCTGTCGGGCATCCCGCTCGGGATCAAGGATCTGTTCGCCACCGAAGGCGTCGATTCGACCGCGGGCAGCAACATCCTCAAGGGCTTCAAGCCACCCTATGAAAGCACAGTTTCGGGCAAATTGAAGGACGCCGGCGCCGGGATGCTCGGCAAATTGAACATGGACGAGTTCGCGATGGGTTCGTCGAACGAGACCAGCGCCTACGGCCCGGTGATTTCGCCGTGGCAGCGCAACGACGGCGGCAATGCCGCGCTGACCCCGGGCGGAAGCTCGGGCGGGTCGGCGGCGGCGGTCGCGGCGGGGATGGCGCCGGGCGTCACCGGCACCGACACCGGCGGCTCGATCCGCCAGCCGGCGGCGTTCGTCGGCATTTCGGGGATCAAGCCGACTTATGGGCGCTGTTCAAGGTGGGGGATCGTCGCCTTCGCGTCGTCGTTGGACCAGGCCGGGCCG
>JANLQS010000115.1:0-13112 GCA_031367995.1 Sphingomonas sp. | reverse complement strand
TCAGCCCCGGCCCGGCGGTGGCGGCGATGGCGTCGACCTCGCCGACCCGGATATCGGCCTCGGCCAGCACCTGGCGGATCAGGCCCGGTAAAATCTCGACATGGGCGCGAGCGGCGATTTCGGGGACGACCCCGCCGAACGGGCGATGGGCGTCGTTCTGCCCGACCACCGCCTGGGCGAGGATCTGCCGGTCGCTGGTGACCAGCGCCGCGGCGCTGTCGTCGCACGAGGATTCGAGGGCGAGGATGACGGCCATTGCGCCAAGTCCTTTGCCTGATGCGTCCGCTTTGCGCTAGCGCGGCTCGAGATGTCCAAATCGACCTTCATCCTCGGCACGCGCGGTTCGCCGCTGGCGATGGCGCAGACGCGGCTGGTGGCGGCGGCGCTGGAGGCGGCGCATGGCTGGGCGGAGGGCACGGTCGGCTTGCGGATCGTCACAACCAGCGGCGACCGCATTCAGGATCGACCGCTGGCGGAGATCGGCGGCAAGGCGTTGTGGACCAAGGAGCTCGACCTGGCCCTATTGGCGGGCGAAACGCAGGCGTCGGTCCATTCGATGAAGGATGTTGAGAGCGAGCGGCCCGAGGCGTTGGCGATCGCGGCGATGCTGCCCCGCGCCGACGTCCGCGACCGACTGATCGGTGCGGACTCGATCGCGGCGCTGCCGAACGGCGCGAAGGTGGGCAGCAGCAGCCCGCGCCGCGCCGCGCAGCTCAAACGCCTGCGCCCCGACCTCGTGATTGTGCCGATTCGCGGCAATGTCGATACGCGGCTGGCCAAGCGCGAGGCGGGCGAGGTCGACGCAACGTTGCTCGCCGCCGCCGGGCTGAACCGGCTTGGGCGCGAGGCCATCGGGGTTGCCCTGTCGGTCGACGACATTCTGCCCGCGCCGGCCCAGGGTGCGGTCGGGATCGAGTGCAGGGCCGGGGATGAAGCAACGTTGGCACTGCTCCGGGCGATCGACCATCGCGATACACATGACAGGGTCTCCGCCGAACGCGCCTTCACCCGCGCGCTGGGCGGCACCTGCCATTCGCCGGTTGCCGCTTTGGCGACGATCGACGGGGATGCGCTGCTCCTGCGGGTCGAAATCCTGAGCACGGACGGCGCCGAACACGTGACCGACGAGGCGCGGTTTGCGCGCGGCGATCTGGCGGGTCCGGCGGCGCTGGCGACGGCGATGCTGGTCACTGCTCCGGTCTCCATTCGGCGACTGTTCGAGGCGTGAGGCGCCTCCTCCTCCTGCGGCCCGAGCCGGCGCTGGGTGCGAGCGCAATGCGCGCCCGGATGCTGGGACTGGAGGTGATTGCACGACCGCTGTTCGCGGTGCAGCCGCTGGCGTGGGATGCGCCCAACCCGGCCGGGTTCGACGCGCTGCTGCTGACCAGCGCCGCCGCGACCGAGCTGGCCGGGCCGCAGGTCGCAATGTTGCACGGCCTGATCGCCCATTGCGTTGGCAGCGCGACCGCCGAGGCGGCGCGGGCGGCGGGGCTGACCATTGGCAATGTCGGCAATCGCGGGATCCACGGCCTGCTCGCGACGCTGCCCGGCACGCAGCGGCTGCTTCACCTCGCCGGCGCCGACCGGGCGGAAGCCGGCGCGACCCGTCACCAGATCAGCGTTATCCCGGTCTATGCAGCCGGGCCGATAACCGAGCCCGGCCTGCCGACGCTCGACGGGCTGGTCGTCGCCGTCCACAGCCCCCGCGCCGCGCGCCGCCTGGTCGAACTGGCGCAGGGCCGCGGACAATTGAGAATCGCGGCGATCAGCCAGGCGACGGCCGACGCGCTGGGCAGCGGCTGGGAGGACGTGGCGGTGGCCGAGCGGCCCGATGACAGCTCGCTGCTGGCCCTCGCCGCGCGGCTGTGCCAGAAATAGGCGGATGACCAGCGCCGCTTCCCGCCCCAACTGGACCGCGCGCCTGGCGTGGGCCTTGTTGCTCCTATTCGCTGGCGCGGGGCTCGCAACCTGGGGCCTGGCGCGATGGCAAAGCGGGGCGCGCTTCTTTGGCGTAGCTCCGCCCGCGCCAATCGTCAGGCCCGCCGCCCCCCTCCTCCTCGCCCCGGCGGTGGCGGCCACGGCTGTCCCCGCCACGGCAGTCGAAACGGCCCGCATTGCGACGCTTGAAGCGCGCCTCGCCGCGGTCGAGAATGCCACCCAGCGCGCCGAGGGCACCGCCGGGCGGGCCAATGCCTTGCTGGTCGCGTTCGCCGCGCGCCGGGCGATCGAGCGCGGGGTCGCGCTTGGCTACCTCGAGCCGCTGCTCGCCGAGCGTTTCGGTCGCGACCACGAGCGAGCGGTGGCGACCGTCGTCACCGCCGGCCGTTCCCCGCAGACGCTGGATGGGCTGGTCGCCGACTATGAGCGGCTGGGTCCGATTTTGCGCGGGCCGGCGCCCGACGAAGGCTGGTGGACCGGGGTGCGGCGCGAGCTGGGCACATTGGTATCGATCCATCGCGCCGACAAGCCCAACCCCCTGCCCCAGGCCCGCTATGACCGGGCGATGGCGGCATTGCGCTCAGGCAAGGTGGCGGCGGCGCTGGCTGAAACGATGCGCCTGCCCGGCGCGTCGCGGCCCGAGGCGGCGGGGTGGATCGGCCGCGCCCGACGGCAAGTATTGGTCGGCGGCGCGCTCGACGAACTCGAAAGCGCGGCTTTGCTCGGCGGCGGCGACGCTGCGCCAATCCGCTAAAGGGTTGGCAGCGCAGGTCCGGCGTGCGATTCTGGCCGTGACAGAGCAAGCGGCGGTTCACAATGTCACGGATAGGCCGCCATGGAATTGGCCAATCAACCCTGGGGGGATGATGACTTCATGACGCCAAATTCGCCACCGACCGCGCTTCGCCGGTTCGCGGTCACGGCAGTGGCTTCCCTGGCCCTGGCGAGCCCGGCGTCAAGCGCGCCGCAGCAGCACCAGCGCGATCCGCTCGCCCCGCTTCAGCCGGTCATTACCACCCTGCCCATCGTGATGCCCGCGTCGCCCGCGCCTTATGCCCTGCGTGAGCAACTGACGACGCTGAGCCGCAGCTTCGATGGCGAGGCGGGGATCGCGGTCATTTCGCTCAAGGACGGGTGGGAGATCGACTGGAACGCCAACCGGCTGTTCCCGCAACAGAGCTGTTCGAAATTGTGGGTGGCGATCACCACCATGGACGCGGTCGACCGCGGGCGGATCAACCTCGATGACCGGGTCACGCTGGGCCGCGAGGATCTGACCCTGTTCCATCAGCCGTTGGCCGAGAAGATCCTTGGCGGCGGGGCGACGACGACGCTGGGCGCCTTGCTGTTCACCGCCATCACCGACAGCGACAACACCGCCAACGACAAATTGATGCGGTCGATCGGCGGGCCGCAGGCGGTGCGCGACACGATCACCCGCAAGGGTCTGGGCGCGATCCGCTTCTACGAAGGCGAGCGATCGCTGCAGTCGAAGATCGCCGGGCTGACGTGGAGCCAGAGTTATTCGATCGGCGACGCCTTCTACAAGGCCCGCAGCGCGCTGCCGATGAGCATCCGCCAGGCGTCGTTCAACCGCTATCTGTCCGACCCGTATGACGGCGCCGCGCCGCACGCGGTGGCGACCGCCTTGGCCCGGTTGAAGAAGGGCGAATTGCTGTCGCCGTCATCGACCGCACGGCTGCTGGCGACGATGGGCCAGACCAAGACCGGCAAGGCGCGAGTCAAGGCGGCGCTGTCCCCCGGATGGCAGTGGAACCACAAGACCGGCACCGGCCAGGTGCTCAACGGGCGAATTGGCGGAATCAATGACATCGGCCTGCTGACCGCGCCCGACGGGACGGTCTATGCGATGGCGCTGATGACCATCCCCAACAAGTCGGACGGCACCGCGCAGGGCCTGATGCAGAGTATCGCCAAGGCAGTCATCGCCGTCCACGAATCCCGTGTCCGCGGCTACTGAGGAAAATCAGGCGATCGCGGCGCGGCTGACCGCGTTGCCCGGCGCGCAACGCTACCCGAGCCGCCTGCTCGACCTGTTCGTGGTGCGCGATTTCCTCGACCCCGCGACGTGCGCCGCATTGTGCGAGTTGATCGACCAGCGACGGCGCCCATCGCAAATTGCCGACGATCTGGGCGACCCCGATTTCCGCACCAGTGAAACCTGCGATCTCGATACGGCCGACCCGCTGGTCGCATGGCTCGACCGCGCGCTTTGCGCCGCGCTCGGGATCGATCCGGCCAAGGGCGAGCCGATGCAGGGCCAGCTTTATGCCCCTGGGCAGGAGTTCAAGCCGCACACCGACACGTTCAACCCGGGCAGCGCCGACTATTATGCCTATTGCGCCGAGCCGGGGCAGCGGACGTGGACCGCGATGCTTTATCTCAACGTGCCCGAGGCGGGCGGCGCGACCCGGTTCAAGGCGATCGACAAATCGATCCAGCCCGAGACCGGCAAGCTGCTGGCTTGGAACAACCTTCTGCCCGACGGCAGCCCCAACCCGGCGACCCTCCACCAGGGGATGAAGGTCAGGCGAGGTGCCAAATACATCGTCACCAAATGGTTTCGGCAGTTCCCCAACGCCTGACGCCGGCGTCGCTCAACCGCGGCTGAGCGCCGGAAACAGCCGTCGCAGCGCGCTGAGTTTGGGCCGGTCATTGGCGAGGATGTAGGGGTTCATAGGGTTATGGGCCATGAAGTCCTGGTGATCGGCTTCGGCGGGAGTGAAGTCGGTGAACGGCTCGACGCGGGTGACTATGGGCCGGGCGAAGACATGCGCCGCCGATAGCTGGGCAATGTAGGCGCGCGCCTGCCTGGCTTGCGCCATGGTGGTCGGGAACAAGGCGCCGCGATATTGCGTGCCGTGATCGGGACCCTGGCGATCGATCTGGGTCGGGTCGGTCACGACCGAATAATAAACACGCAGCAGCTGGTCATAGCTGACGATGCGCGGGTCGAAGGTGACGCGGACCGTTTCGGCATGGCCGGTCGTCCCGGTCGAGACCATGGCGTAGGTCGGCCGGGCGGTCCTGCCGCCGGCATAGCCCGACACCGCGCTGGCGACGCCGCGGACATGGTCGAACACGCCTTCGACGCCCCAAAAACAGCCACCCGCGAAATAAGCCACTTCGCGCGGCGCGGCATTGGCCACGACCAGCGCCGGGGCCGGCGCGACGCGGTTGAGTTCGGCGCCCGATGACGGTGCCGCGGCGAGGATGCCGACGACAGCGGCAAGGACGAGAACCGGTGCGAGCGGTGCGAGAAAAGGTCGGGGCATGGAATTTTCCTTGGATAATCGCGAGTTACCCTAGGAGATACGAGCTGAACCGCGAATGGATGCACACGGTGTTCGACCGACTGGATTCGGCGAGGTCGGAAGCAATGGAGCGGGCGAAGGGATTCGAACCCTCGACCCCAACCTTGGCAAGGTTGTGCTCTACCCCTGAGCTACGCCCGCTCGACATGGCGGACCGGGCTATTGTCCCGGTCGGGTGGAGCGGGCGCCTAGCATCGCCCCAAGCGAGCCGCAAGCCCTTCGCTTGGCTTGCCGCCCGCGCGGGGTGCGCCCATATGCGTCCCACCCGGCGGTAACGGAGCATATGCGTGGCGACTTTGGGTTTGAGCGAGACCGAACGCGTGGCGATCGAGCGTTTCCAGCGCGACGTGATCGAGCCGTCGATGACCAGCCTGGTGATCCTCGATTTCTGGGCCGAGTGGTGCGAGCCGTGCAAGCAGCTGACCCCGATCCTCGAGAAGATCGCCGCCGATTATGCCGGCAAAGGCGTGGTGCTGGCGAAGGTCGACGTCGACGCCGACAAGCTCATCGCCGAGCAATTTCGGGTGCAGTCGATCCCCACCGTCTATGCGCTGTTCCAGGGCCAGCCGGTGGCCGACCTGACCAGCGCCCGGACCGAGGCCCAGCTGACGCGGCTGATCGATCAGTTGCTGACGCAATTGCCGATCAAGGGTGCGGCCCAGGACCTTGCCGCCGAGATTGAGCCCTTGCTTGCGATGGGCGAGCAAGTGCTTGGCGAAGGCGATGCGGCGCGCGCCGAAACCCTGTTCGCGCAATTGCATGGCATGGACTCGGCGAACCCGGCGGTGATCGGCGGGCTGGCGCGGGCGATGATCGCCGGGGGCAAGATCGACGACGCCCGCGCGCTGCTCGATGGGGCGCCACCCGAGACTGCCGCGCATTCGGCGATATCGCGCGCCCGTGCCGCGCTCGGCGTCGCGGCCGCGCCGGCTGTCGATACCGCCGCCGAGGAAGCGCGGCTGGCGAAAAATCCCGACGACTATGAAGCGCGGCTGGCGCTGGCCAATGCCCGGATGGCCGCCGGCGACCGCGACACTGCGGCCGAACAATTGCTCGAGATCATCGCCCGCGACCGCGACTGGAATGGCGGCGCGGCGCGCGCCCGACTCCTCCAATTGCTCGAAGCGGCCGGCCACGAGGATCCGTGGAGCCGGGCGCAGCGGCGGCGTCTGTCCGCCTTGCTGTTCACATGAGCGACGGCAAGCCCCAGCGCGTACCGCTGTTCCCGCTGGCCGGGGCGATCCTGTTCCCGCGCGCGCAACTGCCGCTGCACATCTTCGAGGAGCGCTACAAGGCGATGGTTCGCGATGCGATGGCCGATCAGGGCCGGATCGCGATGATCCAGCCGCGGCCGCCGTCGGCCGACGCCGAGCCGGGCGATTCGGCTTCGCTGTTCCGCACCGGCTGCATCGGCGAAATCGTCGGCGTCGAGGAATTGGAAGACGGCCGCTTCAACATCGTTCTCCAGGGCTCCAACCGCTTCCGCCTGATCGCCGAGGCCGATGTCGGGACGCTATACCGCCAGGCCGACGTCGATCTGGCCGCGTTCGACGACGACGAACCCGACCCGCTGCCGTCGGTTCTGCGCGCCGCGGTCGAGCAGGAAGCGCGGCGGTTCGGCGACGCGCTCGGGCTGGTGGTCGATTGGGACGCGGTTGGGCAGCTCGACGATGAACTGCTGGTCAACGCCATCGCCCAGGTCGCGCCGTTCGACCCCGGCGCCAAGCAGGCGTTGCTGGAAGAAGCGACGCTGACCGGACGGGCCGACCTGGTCGTCCAGCTGATGCAGTTCCAGCGGATGGCGCCCGGCGGCGCGGACACCGGACAGACGCTGCAGTAACCTAGATCGGCAATCCTCTCAGCAGCAGCGGCAAATCGCCGCTGGTACCGCGGGCTTCGGCCATCAGGCGATCCTTGAGCGGGCTGAAGCGGTCGATCAGCCCCATGCCGAGGCGGCGTACCGCCGAGGCGGTCCTGCCGGGAATGCCATAAACCCGGGTCAGCCCATCGGTCGCCAGGGCGACCATGAAAGTGTCGAGGCTGCGCCAGCGCTGGTAGCGGGCCAGCAACTGCGCATCCCCGAGGCCGAGCCCCAATCGCGCGCCTTCGACCAGCACCTGCGCAAGCGCGGCGGCGTCGCGGTAGCCGAGGTTGACGCCCTGCCCGGCGATCGGATGGATGCCGTGCGCGGCGTCGCCGACCAGCGCCAGCCGCTTGTCGGTGATCCGCGCAGCATGGTGGAAGCCGAGCGGATAGGAACTGCGCGGGCTGAGCATTGCAACCTTGCCGAGGAAACCGCCCATCGCCGCTTCGGCTTCGGCGGCGAAATCGCCATCGCTCAGCGCCAGCATTCCCGCCGCGTCGGCTGCCTTGACCGACCACACGATCGCCGAGCGGTGGCCTTGCTCGTCGTCGGTCATCGGCAGCAGCGCGAACGGCCCCGCGGGGTAGAAGATTTCATAGGCGACGCCGTCGTGCGGCCGCTCGTGGCGCAACGTACCGACGATTGCGGCATGATCGTACGACCAGCGCGCAAGGCGGATGCCGGCCGCGTCGCGGGTCGGCGAGTTGCGCCCCTCGGCGGCGACCAGCAGCGGCGCGGCGAGAGTCGTGCCGTTGTCGAGAGTCGCCATGACGCCAAACTCGCCGCGTTCGACGGTCGCCGCGCGGCGCTGCCAGTGAAGGTTGATCTTCTGCCCCGCCTCGGCCCGTGCCCTGAGCGCGGCGCGGAGGTGGCGGTTTTCGTGCATCCAACCGACCGGCTCCTCGTCGCCGTCGCCCGGCTCGAAACTCAGCCCGCCCGGCGCGAGGCCGTCGGCGACCTGGATCTTGCGGATCGGGCAGCCGGGCTGGGGGAAATGATCGCTGATGCCGACCGCGTCGAACATCCGTTTCGATGACGAGGACAAGGCGCTGGTGCGGCCGTCGAACGCGGCGTCCTTGCGCCGATCGGGGTCGGCCGGGTCGACCACGGTCGCCGACAGGCCGCTGGCGTCGAGCGCGGCGGCCAGCGCCAGCCCGACCAGCCCGCCGCCAAGGATGATCACGTCGCTTCGTTCCATGTCCGCCGATGTAGGCGCTCGGCCCGGCCAAGGCGAGGCCTCAACGCGCTTGACCGGCGAGTCCCCCGCAAGGCATTGTGCACGGGCAAGTTTCCACCGGGGGTAGTCGATGGCCAGCGCCGCACAGCGGGCACCGAAACGCGACCTTGAGCCGCATTGGCGCGACAAGCTGGCGCTGTCGCTGCGCCGCTTCGTGCGCCGGTCGAGCGGGGCGCTGCTGATCGCGCTCAGCGTTGCGCTGGGCCTCGCGCTGGCCACCCACTCGTCGGTCGACCCGAGCCTGTCGACCGCCGCTGGGGGGCCGCCTGCCAACTGGCTCGGCGCATTCGGATCCTACACCAGCGACTTCCTGCTGTTGCTGTTCGGGCCGCCATCCTCGCTGCTGCTGCCGGTCGCGGCGCTGACCGGCCTGCGGATGATGCGCGGGGCGCATTCGCCCCACCTCGGCCGTTCGCTGCTCGTCGCGGCGCTCGGCATCGGCCTGATCGGCGTCGCCGCCGCAATGCTCGCCGGATCGGCCGTGTCGGGATTGCCCGCGGGCTGGGGCGGGCTGGTCGGGCTGGGCGGGGCACATGGGCTGGACGCGCTGTTGGCGCTAATCCCCAATCCGTCGGTCGCCGGGCCGGCGCGGCTGTCCTTGATCGCCCTGCTGGCCATCGGCGGGCTCGTCACCGGCTGGTTCGGGCTTGGTGTCAGCGACGATGAAAAAGCCTGGGCCAGCGACCGCGTACGCCGCGATTCGGCGGCTGCGGCGCGGCCACTGCGCCGGTCTCAAATGCGCGATGATAGCGATGACGACGAGCGGCTCGCCGAACCACCCCGCTCCCGCCCCAGCGTCGCCGTCGCCGATCCCGCCCGGCCGGTCGTTGCCGCCGCCCGGCCCGGACGCAAGGGTGTCGCCGCCGGCCAGGCCAGCCTGGCGCTGGGCGACAGCTATGTCCTGCCGTCGCTCGACCTGCTCAGCCCGCCGCCGGCCGGCAGCAAGGTGACCGTCGACCGGGCGGCGCTGGAGCGCAACGCGCGGCTGCTTGAGAGCGTCCTCGAGGATTTTCACGTTCGCGGCGACATCGTCGAAGTCCGCCCCGGGCCGGTGGTGACGATGTACGAGCTGGAGCCAGCATCGGGCATCAAGGCCAGCCGCGTGATCCAGCTGGCCGACGACATCGCGCGCAACATGTCGGCGTTGTCGGCGCGCGTCGCGACCATCCCCGGGCGCAGCGTGATCGGTATCGAATTGCCCAATGCCAACCGCCAATCGGTTGTCCTAAGCGAGCTGATCGGCAGCCAGGCATTCGCCGATCAAAACATGTCGTTGCCGCTGATCCTGGGCAAGAATATCTCCGGCGACCCGGTGATTGCCGACCTCCAGCCGATGCCGCACTTGCTCGTCGCCGGGACCACCGGGTCGGGCAAGTCGGTCGGGTTGAACTGCATGATCCTGTCGCTGCTGTACCGCATGGGTCCCGACCAATGCCGGATGATCATGATCGACCCCAAGATGCTCGAGCTGTCGATCTACGACGACATCCCGCACTTGCTGTCGCCGGTGGTAACCGAACCCGGCAAGGCGATCCGCGCCTTGAAATGGACCGTCGAGCAGATGGAGGAGCGCTATCGAATGATGGCCAGCCTTGGGGTGCGCCAGCTGGCCAGCTTCAACCAGAAGGTGCGCGACGCCAAGGCCAAGGGGGCGCAGCTAGGGCGCAAGGTCCAGACCGGCTACAACGCCGACACCGGCCAGCCCGAATATGAGACCGAACAGCTCGACTATGACGTGCTGCCGCAGATCGTCGTCATCGTCGACGAACTGGCCGATCTGATGATGACCGCCGGCAAGGAGGTCGAATTCCTGATCCAGCGGCTGGCCCAAAAGGCGCGCGCGGCTGGCATCCACCTGATCATGGCCACCCAGCGCCCGTCGGTCGACGTCATCACCGGCGTGATCAAGGCCAATCTGCCGACCCGCATCAGCTTCCAGGTGACGAGCAAGATCGACAGCCGGACGATCCTTGGCGAGCAAGGCGCGGAGCAGCTGCTGGGCAAGGGCGATATGCTGTACATGCCCGGCGGCAAACAGATATTGCGCGTCCATGGGCCGTTCGTCAGCGACGACGAAGTGCGCTTGGTCGCCGACCATTGGCGCAAGCAGGGCGCTCCCGATTACAACCACAAAGTGACCGAGGAGCCCGAGGACGGGGGCTATATCTTCGACGGCCAGCCGATCGGCGAGGACGATGCCGAGACGATGCTCTACCGCAAGGCGATCCAGACCGTCGCCGACAGCCAGAAGGCGTCGACCAGCTACCTCCAACGCCAGCTCAGGATCGGCTACAACAGCGCCGCGCGGCTGATCGAGCGGATGGAGAAAGACGGGCTGGTCGGCATCCCCGACCACGTCGGCCGCCGCGAAGTGCTGATCGACCCCGAAGGCCACCCGCTCTAGGGGGCGATGAACGCTTCGGAACCAGCGGGTTCAGGAGGCATTCAATGGGCGAAGGTCATTCGTGGCCCAACTTCCAGGAGATTTGCATGACTTCCGCCTTTTCACTCGCGCGCGCCCTAGCCCCGCTGGCGGCCGTCGTCGCGCTGGCCGCGCCGGTCGCGGCGAGCGGCTCGGCCCAGCTCAGCCAGGTCGAGGCGCACCTGGCCGCGACCCAGTCGATGGTCGCCGCCTTCACCCAGATCGACGGCAAGGGGCGCCAGCTGTCGGGCACGCTGTCGCTCAAGCGGCCGGGCCGGATCCGCTTCGAATATGGCAAGGGCGCGAACATGCTGCTGGTCGGCAACGGCAGCACGCTGACGTTCATCGATTATGACGTCGGCCAGAAATCGGCGTGGCCGGTCGCCAAATCGCCGCTGTCGGTACTGCTGTCCGCCAATCCCGATTTGCAGCGCATCGCGCGAGTGGTCGATGCCGGCAACCCCAACGTCATCGTCGTGCGCGCCCGCGATGCCCGTCGGCCCGAGTTCGGGACGCTGATCCTGGCATTCGTCAAGGCGCCTGGCGCGCCGGCCGGCTTGAGGCTCGAGGGGTGGACCGCGATCGACGCGCAGAACAAGAAGACCACCGTCCGGCTCGCCAACCAGCGTTATAATGTCGCGGTCGCAGAGAGCGCCTTCACCTTCGCCGAACCGGTCAAGAAGCGGCGCTAGCGCGCGGCGGCGGCGAGGCGGGCGACTGCACGCTCGCGGCCGATCAGCGCGAGCAGCGGCGCCATTTCGGGCCCGGACTCGCGCCCCGTGAGCGCCAGGCGGAGCGGGTGGAACAATGCGCGGCCCTTGCGCCCGGTCGAGGCCTTGAGCGCGTCGGTCAACGCGCGCCACGGCTCGGCCGACCAATTGAGCGTCGCCGCGACTTTCGCCGCGTCAGCCAGCAGCAGCTTGTCGTCTGGCACGACTTCGGGCGCGGCGATGTCGCCGTGGAGGATCGGCAGCCAATCGACCGCCTCGCCGAGATGGCCAAGGTTGCCGCGCAGCGTCAGCCACTCCGCCTCGCCGATCCCGGCGGGGAGCCGCGAGGCGACGTCATGGTGGTCGAGGTGGTGGAGCAATTTGGCGTTCAACTGCTCGACCTCGGCGAGGTCGAAATGCGCCGGGGCGCGGCCGAAATGGGCGAAATCGAAGTGGCCGGCGGCGATGGCAAGGTCGGCCATCGGCTCGACCGGCTGCGAGGTGCCGAGGCGCGCCAGCAACGACAGCAAGGCCATCGGCTCGATGCCCGCTTGCTTCAGCGCATCGACGCCGGTCGAGCCGAGGCGCTTGGACAATTTCCCTTCCGCGGCAACGAGTAAGGCCTCGTGCGCCAGCTCGGGTGGCGATGCGCCGAGCGCGGCGAACATCTGCAACTGCACCGCGCTGTTCGAGACATGGTCCTCGCCGCGGACGATGTGGGTGATGCCAAGGTCGATGTCGTCGATGACGCTGGGCAGCAGGTAAAGCCAGCTGCCGTCGGCGCGGCGGACGACCGGGTCGCTGATCAGTTTCGGGTCGAACTTCTGCGGCCCGCGAATGAGGTCGGTCCACAGGATCGGCGCATCATGGTCAAGCCGGAAGCGCCAGTGCGGTGCGATGCCCTCGGGCGCCGGCGCGTCGGCTTTCCGCTGGTAGATCGGCGGCAGCTTGCGCCCGAGCAATATCTTGCGCTGGATTTCGAGCTCTTCAGGCGTTTCGAAGCAGGCATAGACCCGGCCCGCCGCTTTCAACCGCTCGAACTCGCGTTCGTATAGAGCGAACCGCTCGGACTGGCGGACGATGGCGTCGGGCTTGAGGCCGAGCCAGGCGAGGTCGTCATGAATCGCCTCGACGAACGCTTCGGTCGAGCGCTCGGCGTCGGTGTCGTCGATCCTGAGCAGGAAGCGCCCCTGATGCTGGATCGCCAGCAACGCATTGTGCAGCGCGGTGCGGATGTTGCCGACATGAAGCCGGCCGGTCGGCGACGGGGCGAAGCGGGTGGTGCATTGTTTGGAGGATGGGGTCATGGCTTGCCCGTGCGGAAGGCGTTGGTGATGGGGTAGCGGCGGTCGCGGCCGAAGTTGCGGGTGCCGATCTTGACCCCGGGCGGGGACTGGCGGCGCTTATATTCGGCGCGGAGCAATTTGCCCTCGATGTCGGCGACCAAGGCGGGGTCGGCGCCGGTGATCGAGGCGGTTTCCTTGACCGACTTTTCCTGCTCGACCAGCGCCTCGAGGATGCGGTCGAGCAAAGCGTAGGGCGGCAGGCTATCCTCGTCCTTCTGCCCGGGGCGAAGTTCGGCCGAGGGCGGCTTGTCGATCACCCG
>JANLQS010000098.1:0-2481 GCA_031367995.1 Sphingomonas sp. | reverse complement strand
TAGCCGGGCGCCGGGCGGATGCCGCGATACTCCTCGCGGATCAGCTGTTCGGTGGTCAGCGCTTCGCCCGCGGCATAGCCCCACAGGGTCGTGCGGACGTGTTGATGGAGCCGCTCGGCGAACGCTTCGGCGAGCCGGTCGGCGAGCGCTTTCAACAGGATGCCGCTGTAATCGTCGTGGTCGGCGGCGAAGCGCGCGAGGTGCGGCTCGATGCCATGGATCGCCACCGCGAACCCGCCGAGCCAATCCTCTTCGCGCGGCATGATGAAGTCGGCGAGGCAGAAATTGGCGCGGCCCTCGCGCTTGCGGACCTGCTGGCGGAGGAAGGAGAGGCGGGTGCGCGCCTCGTCCAATACGACCACGTCGTCGCCCTCGCGGCGCACCGGCCACAACCCGACGCTGGCCTTGGCCGTCAACCAGCCGTCGCCGACGATCGTGTCGAGCATCGCCACAGCGTCGGCGAACAGGCCGCTGGCGCTCTCGCCGACGATCGGGTCGTCGAGGATCGCCGGGTAATTGCCGGCCAGCTCCCACGCGCGAAAGAAGGGCGTCCAGTCGATCCAGGCGCGCAGATCGTAGAGCGGCCAATTGTCGAAGTCGTGGTTGCCGGGATGCGCCGGACGCGGGCTGGGCTGCTTGTCGGCGGGGACGAAGCTGTTGGCGCGCGCCTCGGTAAGCGGCGACAGCGCATTCGAACCGCGCCCGGCGCGGCTTTCGCGAAGCGCGCGATAGTCGTTGCCGGTGCGATGGATCAGCTCGGCGCGCTGGTCGCCGTCGCTGACCAATGCGCTGGCCACGCCGACCGCGCGGCTGGCGTCGAGGACGTGGAGTACCGGACCCGAGTAAGCCGGGGCGATGCGCAGCGCGGTGTGGGCGCGGCTGGTGGTGGCGCCTCCGATCAGCAGCGGCATGGTATAGCCGCCGCGCTCCATTTCCTCGGCGACGGTGACCATCTCGTCGAGGCTGGGGGTGATGAGGCCGGACAGCCCGATCATCGCCGCTTTATTTTCGTTCGCCGCCTCGAGGATCCGGGTCCACGGCACCATCACGCCAAGGTCGATGACGTCGAAGCCGTTGCAGGCGAGGACCACGCCGACAATGTTCTTGCCGATGTCGTGGACGTCGCCCTTGACCGTGGCCATGACGATGCGGCCCTTCGAGGTATCGACTCCGGGCGCCTTTTCGGCCTCGATATAGGGGAGGAGGTGAGCGACCGCCTTCTTCATCACCCGGGCCGACTTGACCACCTGCGGCAGGAACATCTTGCCCGATCCGAACAGGTCGCCGACCAAATTCATGCCCTGCATCAGCGGGCCTTCGATGACCTCGATCGGGCGGGCGAACAGCAGCCGCGCTTCCTCCGTGTCGGCGACGATGTCGGCATCGATGCCCTTGACCAGGGCATGGGCGAGCCGTTCCTTGACCGGCCAGCCGCGCCATTCGGCGGCCTGCTTCTCGGCCACCGCATCGGTCCCGCGATAGCGCTCGGCGAGCGCGATCAGGCGGTCGGTGGCGTCGCCTCCGGCTTTGGGCGCCCGATCAAGGATGACGTCCTCGCACGCCTCGCGCAGCTCTGGGTCGATCGCGTCATAGACGTCGAGCTGCCCGGCGTTGACAATCGCCATGTCGAGCCCGGCCGGGATGGCATGATAGAGAAACACCGAGTGCATCGCCCGGCGCACCGGTTCATTGCCGCGGAACGAGAAACTCAGGTTCGACAGGCCGCCCGAAATGTGGACGCCGGGGCAACGCGCGCGGATGTCGCGGCAGGCGGCGATGAAGTCGATGGCGTAGCGGCGATGCTCGTCGATACCGGTGGCGACGGCGAAGATGTTGGGGTCGAAGATGATATCCTCGGCCGGGAAGCCGTCGGCGGTGAGCAGTTTGTAGGCCCGCTGGCAGATCGCGACCTTGCGCTCGGCGGTATCGGCCTGGCCGGTCTCGTCGAACGCCATGACCACCGCCGCGGCGCCGTAAGCGCGGACCTTGCGGGCAACGTCGAGGAACGGCCCCTCGCCTTCCTTGAGGCTGATCGAATTGACGATCGGCTTGCCCGACACGCACTGCAGGCCGGCCTCGATCACCGACCATTTCGACGAATCGACCATTACCGGCACGCGGGCGATATCGGGCTCGGCCTGGAGGCGCTTCAAGAAGGTCGCCATCGCCAGCTCGCCGTCGAGCAGCGCCTCGTCCATGTTGACGTCGATGATCTGCGCGCCGGCCTCGACCTGGTCGCGCGCGACCGCGACCGCGGCGTCATAGTCGCCGGCGAGAATCAGCTTCTTGAACCTGGCCGAGCCGGTGATGTTGGTGCGCTCGCCGATGTTGACGAACGAGGCGCCCAAGGGTGGGGAGGTCATGCGGCGAGGATCATCGGCTCTAGCCCGGCGAGCACGGTCCGGGTCGGCGCGGGGGCGATCGTGCGCGGCGTCCGCCCCGCCGCGACGGTGGCCAAAGCGGCGATGTGCGCCGGCGTGG
>JANLQS010000089.1:0-2082 GCA_031367995.1 Sphingomonas sp. | reverse complement strand
TGCTCGATGCCGAGACGATGTATGCCGCCAAGGCGCTGCTCGAAGGGCAGGGGTCGACCCTTCTCGAAGGGCGGCAGACCGGGCTTGATTATGATGTTACGAGCCTCGCCGCGGTGCGCTTCAACACCCCGCTGGCCGACCTCGAGACCGCCGACGTCGTGCTGCTGGTCGGCGCCAATCCGCGGTGGGAAGCGTCGCTGGTCAATACGCGACTGCAAAAGGCCGTGCGGCGTGGCGCCAGGGTGTTCGCGATCGGGCCGCAAGCCGATCTGACTTACAAGGTCGAATGGCTCGACGATGACCTCAAGCTGCTCGCCAAGCTGCCCAAGGTCGCCGCCGACGCGATCAAAAACGCTGCCCGGCCGGTGATGATCGTCGGCCCCGGCGCGCTGGCTAAGGGCGCGCTCGGCGCGGCGCTCAAGGCCGCCGGGCCGTTCGTCAAAGCGGGCTGGAACGGCTTCAACGTGCTCCACACCGCCGCATCGCGGATGGCCGGGCTGATGCTCGGTTTCGCGCAAAAAGGCGGGATCGCTGACATCGAGAAAGCCGCGCCCAAGCTGGTGCTGCTGCTAAGCGCCGACGAGGTCGATCCGAAGCGCTTCGCCAAGGCCTACAAGGTTTACGTCGGCCACCACGGCGACGCTGGTGCGGCCATGGCCGACCTCGACCTGCCCGGCGCCGCTTATGCCGAAAAGCACGGCACCTACGTAAATATCGAGGGCCGGGTGCAACGCGGCGAGCGCGCGACCTTCCCGCCCGGCGAGGCGCGCGAGGATTGGACGATCTTCCGCGCCGTCTCCGATTTGCTCGGCAAACCGTTGCCATTCGACCGCTTCGACCAGCTCCGCGCGGCGATGATCGGCGACGTGCCGGCGCTTGGGGCTGACGGGATCGTCGATCTGCCGTGGGCCCCGCCGTCGCTCGACGCCAAGGCGCAAGGGCCAGTGACTTACCCGGTGCGCGACTTCTACCTTACCAACGCCATCTGCCGCGCCAGCCCGACGATGCGCCGCTGCTCCGAGGAAATCCTCCACGGCCAAAGCTATGCGGAGGCGGCGGAGTGAGAACCCTTTTGCAACACGGAGCCGCAATCCTGATGGCGGCCGCTGCCATAATTTTCGTCACTCACTTAGGTGCCCAGCTTTTCCTGTTCGCTGACGTGGAAAACGGGATTGCGGCGGGAAATTATGTCGGGGCCGAGCCTTCTATTGCAACACTACTGGCTGCGGTCGCTGCATCGCTGTCCGCGTCTGCGCTTCCATTCATCGGCGCCTGCCTGATCGATCGCCTTGATCACTGGATTCGTCGAACCGATGTGGATTCGAACAAGTGACCGCCACCTTCCAGGGCTGGGGCATGACCCACGACTGGGCGTGGTTCGTCGCGACCCTATCCGGCATCCTGCTGATCGCTTTGCCGCTGATGCTGATGGTGGCGATGGTCATCTATGCCGAGCGCAAATTGTGGGCCGCCTTCGCGCTTCGCCGCGGGCCCAACGTGGTCGGGCCGTGGGGCGTGCTGCAGAGTTTCGCCGACGGGTTGAAGGTATTCCTCAAGGAAACCATCGTGCCGTCGAGCGCCAACAAGGGCCTGTTCCTGATCGCGCCGATCATCACCTTCACCGTCGCACTGATCGTGTGGGCGGTGGTGCCGTTTCAGGCCAGGATGGTGCTCGCCGACATCAACGTCGGGCTGCTCTACATCCTCGCGGCAAGTTCGCTCGGCGTTTACGGCGTGATCATCGCCGGCTGGGCGTCAAACTCGAAATATCCGTTCTTCGCGGCCCTGCGCGCGGCGGCGCAGATGGTCAGCTACGAAGTGTCGATCGGCTTCGTGCTGATTTGCGTGGTGCTTTATTCGGGCACATTCAACCTGAGCGGGATCGTCGAGGCGCAGCGCGGCAACGTGCTCGGCATCTTCAACGGCTATGGCTTCAACCCCTTGCTGTTCCCGATGGCGGTGGTGTTCCTGATCAGCTCGATGGCCGAAACCTTCCGCACCCCGTTCGACCTGGTCGAGGCCGAAAGCGAGCTCGTCGCCGGGCACCAGACCGAATATTCGTCGATGAGCTTCGCCCTGTTC
>JANLQS010000048.1:0-24878 GCA_031367995.1 Sphingomonas sp. | reverse complement strand
ATATTCGCTCATGTCGAACCGCTGCAACGGGATGCCCATGACCGAAGCGAGCTGGCGTGCGACCTCGGTCTTGCCGACACCGGTCGGTCCCGAGAACAGATAATTGCCGATCGGCTTGTCGGGATCGCGTAAACCGGCGCGCGACAACTTGATTGCGCTGGCAAGCTTCTCGATCGCCAGTTCCTGCCCGAACACGACGCGCTTCAAGTCGGCCTCGAGATGCTCGAGCACGCGCTTGTCGCCAGTCGAAACGCTCTTCGGCGGAATCCGCGCCATCGTCGCGACGACCGCTTCGATTTCCTTGGTCGTGATGGTCTTCTTGCGTCGCGACGGCGGGACCAGCATCTGCATCGCGCCGACCTCGTCAATCACGTCGATCGCCTTGTCGGGCAATTTGCGGTCGTGGATGTAGCGCGCCGACAACTCGACCGCGGACTTGATCGCGTCGCTGGTGTAGCGGACCTTGTGGTGCGCCTCGAACGAGGAGCGCAGGCCCGCGATGATCTTGATCGTGTCCTCGACCGTCGGCTCGTTGACGTCGATCTTCTGGAACCGGCGCAGCAATGCGCGGTCCTTTTCGAAGTGGTTGCGGAATTCCTTGTAGGTGGTCGAGCCGATGCAGCGGATCGCGCCCGACGACAGCGCCGGCTTGAGCAGGTTTGACGCGTCCATCGCCCCGCCCGACGTGGCGCCGGCCCCGATCACGGTGTGGATTTCATCGATGAACAGGATCGCCTCGGGCAGTTTCTCGAGCTCGGTGACGACCGATTTCAGCCGCTCCTCGAAGTCGCCGCGGTAGCGCGTGCCGGCCAGCAACGCGCCCATGTCGAGCGAGTAGATGACCGCGTCCTTCAACACTTCGGGGACGTCGCCCTCGACGATCTTGCGCGCCAGGCCTTCAGCGATGGCGGTCTTCCCGACGCCGGGGTCGCCGACATAGAGCGGGTTGTTCTTCGACCGGCGGCACAGGATCTGGACCGTCCGGTCGACTTCCGGCATGCGCCCGATCAGTGGGTCGACCTTGCCCAGCTTGGCCTTGTCGTTGAGGTTGACGGTGAATTGGGCAAGCGCGCTTTCTTTCTTGTCGCCGCTCTTCTGCTCGGTACGTTCCTCGGTCCCGCTCGGCGGCTGGACCTCGGCCGATGCCTCGCCCTTGCCGACGCCGTGGCTGATATAGGTGACCGCATCCAGCCGGCTCATATCCTGCTGCTGGAGGAAATAGACGGCGTAGCTCTCGCGCTCCGAGAACAAAGCGACGAGGACGTTGGCGCCGGTCACTTCGTCGCGGCCCGACGACTGGACGTGGAGGATGGCGCGCTGGACAACCCGCTGGAAACCGCTGGTCGGGGTCGGATCGGTCGCGCTGTCGGCGACCAAAGCGGTTAGCTCATTGTCGAGGTAATGCTTGACCGTCCCCTTGAGCTCGTCGCGGTTGACGCCACAGGCGGTCATCACCTGGCTGGCGTGGGCATCGTCGACCAGCGCCATCAGCAGATGCTCGAGCGTGGCATATTCGTGCCGCCGCCGCGACGCCTCGCCGAGGGCATTGTGCAGTGTCTGCTCTAGGTCACGCGCAAAACTGGGCATCCGGGTCTCCTTGGCCCATCAATGTCGTATGGTCTGGCGCCGCGATCAAGGGCGCTGCGGCGTGAAAAGCTCGCACGCTATCGCTTGAACAGGTCATCGGCCTGCGCCCGGTGCTGTTCGGTGGCGGCGATATGGGCCTCGACCCGGGCGATTTCGCCCTTCAGCGTGGCGATCCGCTCGTGCAGCTCGGCGATCGAAATCGGGCCGAGTTCCTGGCGGACGAGCAGGGTCAGCGGGTCGGCGGGGCGGCTGGTGAAGAAGTCGTCTTCGTCCATCACGCCGAGCAGCGTTGACCCTCGCCGAAGCCAAGTCAATAAGCTTCGCCGCGAGTATGGTGGTTGGGATGATGCGATGATCGAGACGATCCCGGACGTGATGCGCGCAATCGAGATCGCCGGTCCCGGCGGGCCCGAACAATTGCGTATCGCCTCCCGCCCCGTGCCGCGGCCGGGCAAAGGCGAGGTGCTGGTCAAGGTCGCCGCCGCCGGGGTCAACCGGCCCGACATCCTCCAGCGCAGGGGCCTGTATCCGCCGCCGCCTGGGGCCAGTGACATCCCTGGACTGGAGATCGCGGGCACCGTGGTCGATGCCGGCGCCGGGTCAAGCCACCTGATTGGCAGCCGCGTCTGCGCTCTGGTCGCCGGCGGAGGCTATGCCGACTATTGCATCGCGCCGGCCGGGACCTGTCTGCCGGTCCCCGAGGTTTTGCGACTGGCCGAGGCGGCGACGATGCCCGAGACGCTGTTCACCGTGTGGGTCAATTTGTTCGAGCGCGGGTTCGCCGCCGACGGCGACACGGTGCTGGTCCACGGTGGCACGAGCGGCATCGGCACGATGGCGATCAAGCTCGGCGTGCTGTTCGGCTTGGACGTGATCGTGACCTGCGGCTCGAACGAAAAATGCGCAGCGGCGCTGGAGCTGGGTGCGATCAAGGCGATCAATTACAAGACGAGCGACTTCGTCGCCGCGGTGCGCGATGCGACCGAGGGCAGGGGAGTGGCCGTGGTTCTCGACATGGTCGGCGGCGATTATGTCGCGCGCAACCTGCAATGCCTGGCCGACGACGGCCGCCACGTCTCGATCGCCTTCCAGCGCGGCGCCACCGCCGAAGTACCGATCGCCGACATCATGCGCCGCCGCCTGACCCTGACCGGATCGACGCTCAGGGCGCGCTCGATCGAGTTCAAGACGATGGTCGCCGACGAGATCTCGCGGACGGTGTGGCCTTATGTCGAGGGCAACCGGCTGAAGCCCGTGATCGACTCCTGCTTCCCACTCGAGAAAGCCGCCGCCGCCCATGCCCGGATGGAGTCAGGGGAGCATGTCGGCAAGATCGTGCTGGAGTTGGAATGATGCCGGGTTAATCCCTTGCCCTTGTGCTCCGTCGCGCCTAAATCGCGCTCAAGCTGGCCGCTCCGTGAAGGGGCGGCCCTTATTGTTTGTGGAGAACACCAATGGCCCAGCCCCTCATGCCGCACGCGACCGCCGCCTGGCTGGTTGACAACAGTTCACTCAGTTTTGAGCAAATCGCGCAATTTTGCGGCCTGCACATCCTCGAGATCCAGGCGATAGCCGACGATACCGCGGCGACCAAGCTGACCGGCCGCGACCCGGTCCGCGCCGGCGAGCTGACCCATGACGAAATCGAGAAGGGCCAGGCCGATCCCGATTACGCGCTCAAGATGCACAAGGAGCCGGACCCGGTGCGCCGTACGAAGGGCCCGCGCTACACCCCGGTGTCGAAGCGCCAGGACAAGCCCGATGGCATCGCCTGGATCATCCGCAACCATCCCGAGGTCACGGACGGACAGATCGGCAAGCTGATCGGCACGACGCGCACGACGATCGGCGCGATCCGCGACCGCAGCCATTGGAATATGGCGAACATCCAGCCCAAGGATCCGGTCACGCTCGGCCTGACCTCGCAGCGCGAACTCGATGCCGCGGTGATCAAGGCGCAGAAGGCCGCCGGCACCCCGCCGCCGGTCGATACCCGCCTGGACAGCGACCGCGAGGCGCTGATCGTCGAGCTCAGGGCGGAGCGCGAACAGCATTCGCGCGATGCCGAAGCGGCGCTGGCCGCGGCCGAGGCAGGCGAGGTCGATACGTCGGACGAGATCGTTCCCGGCATCAAGGACCCGTTCAAGCATTGATTCGCCGTTCGCGGCGCGCCAAGGTCGGCCAATGGAACAAGGCGACATCGAGGGTTTGAGCTTCGAGGCGGCGCTGACCGAGCTCGAGCAGATCGTCCGTGCACTGGAGCAAGGTGCCGAGCCGCTCGACAAGTCGATCGAGCTCTACCAGCGCGGCGACCGGCTCAAGCGCCACTGCGAGGCGCGGCTGAAGGCGGCGCAGGCCAAGATCGACCAGATCTCGCTCGGCGCCGATGGCCAGCCGGCGGGCACGGCCCCGTTCGATGCTGGCTGACCCGCTGTCCGTCATCGATCTCGGGCTGGAATCGCGCCGGGTAGCGGCCGAGGTCGATGCGCTGTTCCTGTCCTATTTGCGCCACCCGGGCGACGGCCGCGACCGGCTGTTCGAAGCAATGCGCCACGCGGCACTTGGCGGCGGCAAGCGGCTGCGACCCTTGCTGACGGTCGCGGCGGCGCGGCTGTTCGGAATCGACGAGGAGCGCGCGCTGCGCGCTGGAGCGGCAATCGAGGCGATCCACGTCTATTCGCTGATTCACGACGATTTGCCGTGCATGGACGACGATGACCTGCGCCGTGGCAAGCCGACCGTTCACAAGGCGTTTGGCGAGGCGACCGCGGTGCTGGCCGGTGATTGCTTCCACGATCTGGCGTTCGAGATTTTGGCGGACGAGGCTACCCACGAAGACCCGTTCGTGCGGGCCGAGCTGGTGCTCGAAATGTCGCGTGCGTCGGGCCTGAACGGGATGGGCGGTGGTCAGATGCTCGATCTGGAGGCCGAAGGCCGGACGCTCGACATGAGCGCCATCACCCGCCTCCAGCAGCTGAAGACCGGCGCGCTGATCGAATATGCGGTCGAGGCGGTGTGCATCATGGCCAAGCTGCCGGCCGCGGCGCGGACTCCCTATCGCGGTTACGCCCACGATGTCGGACTCGCCTTCCAAATCTGCGACGATCTGCTCGACCGGGATGGCGATGAGGTGTCGGCCGGCAAGCGGTTGCAGAAGGACGCCGCCGCCGGCAAGGCGACGTTCGTGTCGCTGCTCGGGCCCGATCGGGCGCGGCAGCAAGCGCGGATGCTGGTCGATCAGGCGATCCTCCACCTCCACGATCATGGCGCCGAGGCCGATCTCCTCCGGGCGATCGCCGGCTTTGTCTTGCAAAGGGACCGCTGATGGCTGGCAAGGAACGCGTCGGGGTCTATCCCGGAACCTTCGATCCGATGACGCTTGGGCATCTCGACATCATTCGGCGCGGCACGCACCTCGTCGACCGGCTGGTGATCGGGGTGACGACCAACCCGTCCAAAACGCCAATGTTCAGCGTCGGGGAGCGGCTGGTGATGGTCCGCCGCGAGGTCGCCGATTTGCCGACCGTCAGCGTGGTCGATTTCGATCTGCTGCTGATGGACTTCGCGGAGCGCGAAGGGGCGATCCTTATTCTGCGCGGCCTGCGGGCGGTCGCCGACTTCGAATATGAGTATCAGATGGCTGGAATGAACCAGCAGCTGAACGACCGCATCGAGACCGTCTTCCTGATGGCCGATGTGTCGCTGCAGCCGATCGCGTCGAAGCTGGTCAAGGAAATCGCGCGTTACGGCGGCAAAATCGAGCGGTTCGTCACGCCGGCGGTTGCCGCCGATGTCGCACGGCACCTCGGCCACGCCAGCCCGGCAATCAAATAAAACTGGCATGAAAACCGGGCCTGCGATAGGGGATCGGACCGTCCGGGGGTGGGAGTGTATCGATGAGTAAAGCCTTGTTCGTGCTGCCCTTTCTGGCGCTCGGCCTGATCGCCGCGGCGAAGCCGGCGCCGATCGCGCCGATCGTGTCGGTCATCGCCCCGGCCGAAGTCGCCGCCGATCCCGCCAATCGCTGGACCCTTGAACTGTCGACCGGCGGCACGGTCGTCATCCTGCTGCGTCCCGACGTCGCGCCGCGCACGGTTTACCGGATCCAGCAGCTGACCAGCCAGCATTTCTATGACGGCCTGCAGTTTCATCGGGTCATCGCCGACTTCATGGCTCAGGGCGGCGATCCGCTCGGCACCGGACAGGGCGGGTCCAAGCTGCCCAACCTAAAGGCCGAGTTCAACGATCTGCCGCATGTTCGCGGGGTGGTGTCGATGGCCCGTTCCGATGCCCAGGACAGCGCCAACAGTCAGTTCTTCATCATGCTCTCGCCGAAATTCTCGCTCGATCATCATTACAGCGCGTTTGGCCGGGTGATCGAAGGCATGGCCGCGGCCGACACGATCGCGCAAGGCGAGCCACCGGCAAATCCGACGCGGATCGTCCGCGCCAGTATCGGCGGTCCGCTTCCTGCGCCGCCGCCCGCCGCCGCCGAGCAGCCCGCAGCCGCGGCCAAAACCAGCGCGCTCGAGGCGCCGCCGGCTCGCTGATGCGCGTCGATCAATTTGATTTCGACCTCCCCAACGACCGCATAGCGCTTCGGCCCGCGCGCCCCCGCGACTCCGCCCGCCTCCTGCTGGTCGACGGCGATCAGATCGCCGACCGCGCCGTGCTCGACCTGCCGCAACTGCTCCGCCGCGGCGATGTGCTGCTGTTCAACGACACGCGGGTGATCCCGGCCCAGCTCGAGGGGCGGCGCGGCGATGCCAAGGTTGGCGCGACCTTGCACAAGCGCGACGGCCCGCGCAGCTGGTGGGCGTTCGTCCGCAACGCCAAACGAGTCCGCCTGGGCGACGTGATCGACTTCGGCGAAGGGGTGCGCGCGACCGCCACCATGCGCGACGAGGCGGGCGCGATCCTGCTGACCTTTCACGGCGAAGAGCCGGTGGAGGCGTTGCTCGATCGCGCCGGCCGCATGCCGCTGCCGCCCTATATCGCGTCGAAGCGCCCGACCGATGCCGATGATGCCGCGGATTATCAGACGATGTTCGCGCGCGAGGGCGGCGCCGTCGCCGCGCCAACCGCCGCATTGCACTTCACCGACCGGCTGATCGCGGCGCTCGACGCGCACGGCGTCCTGCGCGAGACGCTGACCCTCCATGTCGGGGCGGGCACGTTTCTGCCGGTCAAGGTCGACGACACAGCATTGCACCGTATGCACGCAGAATGGGGCCGGATCGACGCGGCGGCGGCGGATCGCCTCAACGCCGCCCGCGCCGCCGGCAGCCGGCTGATCGCGGTCGGCACGACCTCGCTCCGCCTGGTTGAGAGCGCCGCCGACGCGGACGGGCGCATTCATCCCTTCGACGGCGATACGGCGATCTTCATCACCCCCGGCTACCGCTTCCGCGTGGTCGACGGGCTGATGACTAACTTTCATCTCCCGCGGTCGACCTTGTTCATGCTGGTCTCGGCGCTGATGGGACTGGACTTTATGAAAGAGGCTTACGCGCACGCCATTGAAAACGGATACCGTTTCTACTCTTACGGGGATGCGTCGCTATTGCTGCCGGCGAGCTAACCCGGGCGACCATCTTTCACTTCGAGCCAGTGTGACAGGTCGCGGCCGAGGAATGCGCCGAGCCTGGCGATTTCTCCCTCCAGGCGCTCGCGGATATCGCGTTGCAGCGCTACCGGCATCGGCGAACGCACGAGCGGGACACGGTTCCAGCGGAGCAATTTCTTGCGCACCGAGAAGATCCTTTCGGTGACCGCATCGTTCGACTTCGCGTTGCCGTCCAGCCGCCGCGCGCGCTGGCGGAATTGTTTGCCGGCGAGATAGTCGCGGGCGAAGGCCGGGGGGCGTTTCAGCAACCGTTGAAGCCAACCATGTCGAAACCCCATGCTTTCGCGCTTGGGCGAAAAATCGGTGCCGGCGAACGGCGGCAGGCCGAGAAAATCCATCATCCGGCGATACTGTCCCGCCGGATCGGCGACGAGGTCGTCGAACACGGACACGAAGCACCGTTCTGCCCCGAACGCCGCTACGAATTGGCCGACATAGCTGCCGAACTTGCCCGCTTCGTCGTAGCGCAGCCAGCGCGGCTCAAGGCAGGATCGCGGGATGCGGCGGCCGGCGGCGCGGTCGGGGATCGCCGCCCAGGCATCCGCGAACCGCTCGATCGTCTCGTCGCCGGTGTAGCGCAGGCGGGCGTGGAGCGACGGCAGCATGGTCATCGGATCGCGCACGGCGATAACGAATTTGGCTTCGGGCCACAGCTTGAGCGCCGGCAGCAGCATGTCGGGGACGTAGAGATAGCTGACTGAGCCATCGACGCCGGTGTCGCGATCCGGGCCGCAGCCGGCGTAGAATCGGTCGAGATATTCGTGCTCGATGAAATCGCGCAACGCCTCGCCGTCGAGCGTGCGCAGGTCGTGCTGAACGAACGTGTGAGGCTCCTTGACGAACGGGAAGCAGATTTGCGGAAGCTGCTTCAGCCAGTCGGACAGGGTCGTCGTCCCGCACCGAGGCGCGCCCACGATGAACACGAAATTGGGCAGGCTGGAGAGCTTCAAGCGCGTCGCTTTCAAGATAGCGGGAAAGCGCCCTCTAAGCGATATGCCGGGCGGCGCAAAGCAGGGCTGGCCGAACCCATTGCAAGCGTGGCGCGTTGACCCGCCATGAAGAGTCCGCTGATCCTGTCGGTCCTGCTGGCGACGGGCGCCTGCCAGACCGCGCCTTATGGCGGCAACGGCGGCGCGCTCGCCGGCAATTGGGGCGGCGACCATGTCGGCCTGACGCTGGACGCGACCCACGGCACGCTCGACTATGACTGCGCCAGCGGGGAGATTGCCGGCCCCGTCATCCCCGACCGCGCCGGGCGCTTCGTTGCCAGCGGCGTGCACATTCCCGGACACGGCGGCCCGGACCGCATCGACTATGTCCCGCCGCGCAAACGCGCGACCTATGCGGGGCAAGTCACCGGCGACCGGATGGTGCTGACGGTGCGGGTCGAAGACGGCGTGCTGATCGGCCCGCTGACGTTGGTGCGCGGCGCCGATCCGCGGGTATACCGCTGCCTTCAGCCGACGAAATAGCTCCACAGCAGTCGCGCGGTGAGGCCCAGCGACAGCATCACCAGTAACGGCCGGATGACTCGCGCGCCGAACTTCATCGCCGTGTGGCTACCGAGCCAGCCGCCTGTGATCGACCCCGCCGCCATCGTCAGCCCAAGCAGCCAGAACATCTTGCCGGACAGCGCGAACACCAGGACGCTGGCGAGGTTACTCGTGAGGTTGAACAATTTGGTCAGCGCGGTGGCACGGGTCAGCCCAAGGCCGCGCAGCGCGACCAGGGTGGTGGTATAGAAACTGCCGACGCCCGGCCCGAAGAAACCGTCGTAGAAGCCTAGCGCGGCGCCGAGCGGATGATAAGCACCGACGCCGATGCGGACATGAGCATCCTCGTCGGTCATGCGCGGCGAGACGATCACGTACAGCGCCACGGCCATGAGCAGCAGCGGGATGACCAGTCGCAGCGAATCCGCCTTGATCAGCTGCACCGCCGCCACCCCAGCCGCCGCGCCGATGAAAATGAACACCAACGTCAGGCGGTACGTCCGCCAGTCGACCAGGCCCTTGCGGCCGTAATTCCAGCAGGCGGCGGCGGTGCCGAACATCGACTGCAATTTGTTGGTCGCCAGCGCATTCAACGGCGGCACTCCGGCGAACAGCAAGGCCGGCATCATGATCAGCCCGCCGCCGCCGGCGATGGCGTCGACGAAGCCGGTCAGCACGGCGGTCGCGGTCAACGCGGCATAGACCCACGGTTCGATCATGCATTACCCCTACCCGTTCGTGTCGAGCGAAGTCGAGACACGCCCCTCGACTTCGCTCGGGACGAACGGGTAGGGCGGCGCCATGAGTTCTCCGCCACGCTTCGCTTTCACCATCGCCGCTACCGACGGCGCTGCCCGCACCGGCGCGATTGCGATGCGGCGCGGCGACATCCGCACCCCGGCGTTCATGCCGGTCGGCACCGCCGCGACGGTCAAGGCAATGAAGCCGGAAGGCGTGCGCGGGTCGGGCGCGGATATCCTGCTCGGCAACACCTACCATCTGATGCTTCGCCCCGGGGCAGAGCGGGTGGCGCGGCTTGGCGGGCTGCACAAGTTCATGAACTGGGACCGGCCGATCCTGACCGACAGCGGCGGCTACCAGGTGATGAGCTTGGGCGAACTTACGAAGAAGAGCGAGGAAGGGGTGCAGTTCAAGAGCCACCTCGACGGATCGTCGCATCTGTTGACGCCGGAGCGCTCGATCGAGGTGCAGCGGCTATTGGGCGCCGACATCGTCATGGCGTTTGACGAATGCACGCCGTTCCCGGCGACCGAGGCGCAGGCGGCGGAGTCGATGGAACGCTCGATGCGCTGGGCAAGGCGCTCGCGGGAAGCGTTCGACGCGGGCGGCGATCATGCTGGGCAAGCGGCGCTGATCGGCATCCAGCAGGGTTCGATGATCGAGCCGCTGCGCCGGCGCTCGTCCGAGGCGCTGATCGATATCGGTTTCGACGGTTATGCGATTGGCGGCCTCGCGGTCGGCGAGGGGCATGAGGCGATGTGCGGCGTGCTCGATTTCGCGGTGGCGATGCTGCCCGCGGATCAGCCGCGCTATCTGATGGGGGTCGGCAAGCCCGACGATATTGTCGAAGCGGTGCGGCGCGGCATCGACATGTTCGATTGCGTGCTGCCGACGCGGTCGGGGAGGACGGGCCAGGCGTTCACCGCCGACGGTCCGATCAACCTGCGCAACGCTCGCTTCGCCGAAGACCAGGGGCCAATCGAGGAGGATTGCCCGTGCCCGACGTGTGCGACCGCCTCACGCGCCTACGTCCACCATTTGGTGCGATCGGGGGAAATCCTCAGTGCGATGCTGATGACCGAGCATAATCTGTGGTTTTACCAGCGGCTGATGCAGGGCCTCCGCGAGGCCATCGCGGAGCGGCGCTTCGCTTCCCACGCCGCCAGTTTCATCGATCGCTACCGCCGCGGCGGCAAGGCTTAGCTGGCGCCGAACTGCAAGAAGGACGGCACTGGCCCGTTCCAGGTGGGCTCGGCGTCGTCGGCGGTGCCCGGCTCTACGGTCGGGCGATATTCGTCGCCCTCGTCATGCTCCTCGGGCAGCGGAATGGCCTTCTTAGGCGCTGGCGCGCGCTTTTCGGGCGCGGCGACTTTGGCGGCTGGCTCGGCAACGGACGGCGCAGCAGACGACTTGCGTCCACGGCCACTGCGGCTGCGCGATCGAGGAGGCCGGGCTTCCTCTTGCGCTTCGGCTTCGGGAGCCGGCTGGGCAGCCGCTTCGGGGGGGGCGCTGGCCGGCTGGTCGGCGCCGACACGACGGATCTTGAGGCCGGTCAATTTTTCGATCGCGGCGACCGCTTCGGCGTCACCCGGGGTTGCCAGCGTGTAGGCGATGCCGGTCATGCCGGCGCGGCCGGTGCGGCCGATGCGGTGGATGTAATCGTCGGGCTGCCACGGCACGTCGAAGTTGATGACGTGGCTGACGCCCTTCACGTCGAGGCCGCGGGCGGCGACGTCGGACGCGACCAGGATGGTGATGTCGCCGCTCTTGAAGCGGTCGAACTCGGCGATGCGGCTCGACTGGTCCATGTCCCCCTGGATCATCCCGACCGCGAAGCCCGAGCGCTTCAGGCTCGTAAAAAGCTCGCGCACCGTGACCTTCTTGTTTGAAAAGACGATGGCGTTGCGGAAGCCCTCTTCGCGCAGGATATTGCGCAGCGCGTCGCGCTTCTTCGGGCCGGGCACGATCACCAGACGCTGGTCGATGTTGATGTTGGCGGTGGCCGGGCGAGCGACTTCGATGGTCTTGGGATCGACCAGGAACTTGGCCGCCAGCTTCTGGATCGGTGGCGGCATGGTCGCCGAAAACAGCAAGGTCTGGCGGTTCTTGGGTAGCTTGGTGCAGATTTCCTCGATATCGGGGATGAACCCCATGTCGAGCATGCGATCGGCCTCGTCGATAACCAGCAAATTGCAATCGTTGAGCATGATCTTGCCGCGGCCGAACAGGTCCATCAGCCGCCCCGGCGTGGCGATCAGCACATCGACGCCCTTTTCGAGCGCTTTCACCTGGTCGCCCATCTGCACGCCGCCGATCAGCAGGGCCATCGAGAGCTTGTGATACTTGCCGTATTTGACGAAATTCTCGGCGACCTGGGCGGCGAGCTCGCGGGTCGGCTCGAGGATCAGGCTGCGCGGCATGCGGGCGCGGGTGCGGCCTTCGGCGAGGATGTCGATCATCGGCAGCACGAAGCCGGCGGTCTTGCCGGTGCCGGTCTGGGCAATGCCGACCAGATCCTTGCCCATCAGCACCGACGGGATGGCGCCTTTCTGGATCGGGGTGGGGACATCGTAGCCGCTATCGCTGATCGCGCGTAGCAATTGGTCGGAGAGGCCGAGATCGGCAAAAGCCATTCAAAAAAATCCGGATGATAAAGCGGGGCGGCAAGGTGCCGCGCCTTAGCCGACCCGCTACCCGTTGAAGACGTAAAATGTCAAGGAAAGCTAGCGTTTGAGCTTGGCCTCCAACGCGCGGAATCGCTCGATCCGGCAGCTCCCGCCCATCCGCGAGCGGATCTCCTCGCGCTTGGCGCAGATGCGCTCGTCGTCCGACTGGAGGTAGAAACCGCCGTAGAAATCGAGCGCCGGGCAGTCGTCATCGATCTCGGCGCGGATGCGGCTGCGGTCAGTCATGACGAAGTCGATCGACGCCGGACCCGACAGGACCGCCCCGGCGATCTCCCGCTGGGCCAGGCATTTGGGACCCTTGTGCTCGACCCACTCGAACGGCAGCCGCAGCGGCGCCGGGCGCACCGGGACGCGCAGGATGAGCGTATCCTGGATGACCACGCGGCGCACCTCCGCGGGCTGTTGTGCGTCGCCCGGACCGCCGAACGCGGCGAACCAGGCGGTAATCGCCGTGAGGAAGGCGTAAAAGCTCATCGGGAATGGACCATGACCAGCGCGGCGATGGGCGACAAGGGTTGAATAAGCGATGAACTTGGCCGCCGTCCGTCGGCGACGGCGGTGGCGTCCTGCTTGCGCTGGAGCCGCCGCCCTTTTAGAGGCAAATCCGAATCCCCTCGCAGGGAATCGCCGCGACTATCCCGGCCCCTGCCAGCTTTAGCGGAGTGTAATCCTATGGCGAGCCAAGCGCCGAGTAACCTGCCCCTCCTGTACCGCGGGCTCGAGCCGATCCAGCGTCAGGTTCACGGCGGCAAGAATTTCCGTCGCATCGAGAAGCTCGAAGGCCTGTCGACGACCCATGCCATCCCGCTGACGGTCGACGAATTTGCGCTCGCCCAGCGTTATTATCCGATCATCTTTTCGTCCGGCGAGAACCCGGTGCCGCTGGCGTTGATGGGGCTGCACGAAGGGACCAACACGTTCTTCGACGCCGACGAAAACCTGGTTGAGGCCAACGCCTATATCCCCGCCTATATCCGGCGCTACCCGTTCCTGCTGGCCCGGCTGACCGAGGGCAGCGACCAGTTGTCGCTGTGTGTCGACCCGACCGCCGGCGCGATCATCGACGGCGGCAAGAAAGCCGAAGGCGACCCGGTGTTCGTCGGCGAGGAACCCTCGCCGCAGGTCGCTGACATCCTCAGCTTCTGCGAGCAGTTCGAACAGGCCGGGCACCGCACGTCGGCGTTCATGGAAGAGCTGCAGGCGCTCGGCCTGCTGATGGAGGGCGAGGTCGCGATCCAGCCCGACGGGCAGGAGCAGCCATTCATCTATCGCGGCTTCCAGATGGTCGACGAGGAGAAATTCCGCGAACTCAGCGGCGACAAGCTCCGCAAGATGAACCAGAGCGGCATGCTCGGGGTGATCATGGCCCATCTCTTCTCGCTGTCGCTGGTGCGCGACATTTTCTACCGGCAGGTCGTCCAGGGCACGGGCCCGGTGTTGAACCCCGGCGCTCCTGCCGAGCCGGCAACCGCCGAGGCGTGAGCGGCGCGCGACGGGACGAGCGCCAGACCGCTTGATTCGCGCCGCGCCGGGCCCATCTGAGTGGCTGACCGGCCCGGCACCCCCCTTGCCGACCCGGTTCCGCACCTGATCGTGCGTTCCTCCCTGATCCTGGGCCGTCCCTCGGGACGGCCCTTTTTTTTGCGTATTCTCGGCCGAATTTGCTTATTCGAGGCGTTTTGACTGCCGGGGATACCGCAAGCCCGAGGATACAATAATCAATTCCTCGTTCTCTGCTTCGGTTCCGACTTTTGCGCGGCGTATGCGGCGTCTCACTCCGCCGCCATCGCCTCCACCCCCGCCACCGCCTCCCCCAGCCCTTCCGCCAGCGCGGCGATGAGGGTGGCGATGCGTTCGAAGCCGGGGCCGGGGGTGCGGGCGTCGCGCTGGCAGTAGGCACTGCGGTCGATCTCGATCTGGAGGGCGTGGACGTTCGCCGCCGGGCGGCCGTGGCGGGCGACGATGTGCCCGCCGGCGTAGGGCGCATTGTGGGCGACGGTGAAGCCGCGGGCCTCGGCGATGCGCATCACCAGCGCGGCGACCCACGGGTCAGCGCTGCTGCCGTGGCGGTCGCCGATGACGATCTGCGCCTGGCCGGGGCGGTGGGGCATCGAGTGGAGGTCGAGCAAGAGTGCGCTGCCGTGGGCGGCGCGGAGGCCGGCCAGCGCCGCCTCGATCGCGGCGTGGAACGGGCGGTGGGCCTGGTCGAGCCGTGTTTCGACCTCCGCGCGGCTCAAGCGCCGGCGCCACAGCGGGCCGTGGCGCGCGGTGCGCGACGGGATCAGCCCGAGGCCGAGCCGCGCTCGACCCTCGGCGGGGGCCGGCGGGGCGCCGTCGATCAGCGCCGGATCGAGGTCGTCCTCGGCGCGGTTGCAGTCGATCATGGCGCGCGGCGCCAGCGCCACCACCGCGCCGTAGCCGGCGGCGATCGCGCGCCACGCCAGCCGGTCGACCAAGGGATCCTCGAGCGGCTCGAGCGAAGCGCGGCCGTCGAACGCGCTCGCGGCCAGCCACTGCGGGTAATCGCGCCCGGCGTGGGCGATCGACAAGAGCAACGGCAGGCCGTTGCGGGCGGGATGGAGGGCCGGGGCGGGAAAAGCGGGATGGGGCAAGGATTAACCGCTAAGCGTGCCAGCGAGGGACATCAACCGCGAGGTCGCGGGTTGAGGCTGGAAAATCTTAAATCATGGGCGCATAGAATGACGACGATGATCAGAATTCTCCTTGCCGAAGACGATACGTCAATGCGCGAATATCTGCAGCGCGCGCTGACCCGCGTCGGCTATGATGTTGAAGCCGTCGGCTGCGGCACCGAGGCGATGCCGTTGCTCGAGGCGGGCAAATACGACCTCTTGCTGACCGACATCGTCATGCCCGAAATGGACGGCATCGAGCTGGCCCAGAAGGCCAGCGCGATCGACCCCGCCATCCGCGTCATGTTCATCACCGGCTTCGCCGCGGTCGCGCTGCAGGGCGGGCGCACGGCACCGGAAGCGAAATTGCTGTCCAAGCCGTTCCATTTGAAGGATCTGGTGGCCGAGGTCGACCGCCTGTTCCAGACCGAGGACCAGCACGGGCGGCTTTAGGGGCGTCGGTGAAAGTATTACTTTCACCGAGGATTTGGAATGGCTCCAGCCCGGGGTGAACCCGGGCTTCACCATGCGTTGATCTGATCGGGCGAAGAGGGTTGCGCGCGCTGGCGAGCAGCCTTAAAGGCCCGCTTGCAATCGCCCGCCGCACCCCCGGCGGGATCGACGAGTGGGCGTGTAGCTCAGTGGTAGAGCACTGTGTTGACATCGCAGGGGTCGCAAGTTCAATCCTTGCCACGCCCACCATTATTTTCTCATAGAGTCAAACGCTTAGCTGGGCGATATTGAATAGCGCTACAGCGTTCGACTGGTGCAACTGAACCCAACTAGTAAGAATCTTTTGGCTTACGACGGAACGCGGAAATTCTCCTCGCAAGTCGTCTTGCCGATTATCGACGCAAATGAGGTCTCGAATCTCGTGCACTAATCTTGTCGGTGCAACATCGCATTTGCCGCGCAGATATTTCGCGTGAATTCGTCAACCTCATACAAAATTCGTTTTGCAGATGTCGAACTAAGGTCGTCGACGATTGAATCCGCATGATAATGACCGCTGCGGGAAAAGCCGAAGACCGTCCCCATATATTGATCAAAAGACTGGCGCAGCGAAATCCACATTCCATGCTCATCGAGCCACGGAAGAGTCGACGCCGAGGTTGTCAGTACTGCCAGGTGTTTTCCTCGATAGACGCCCTCTAGCCCCTTTCCGAGATCATCGGTCCTGAAACCGGCTCCGAGAACACGGTCCACATAACCCTTGATGATCGCTGGCGGCATTCCGAACCATAGCGGAAAAACAAAAGTGAGGACGTCGCATCGTTCGATCAGATCGAGCTCGGTTCTGACGTCAGCGGCAACTCCATCCGATGAGCTTGCCATTCGTTCTGGCTCTTTGAGCAAAGGATCGAAGCCCAGTGCGTAAAGGTCGCGCAAAACAACGTCCTGGTGGTTGGCCCGGACAGTTTCTTCATATTGATGGGCGATGGCGGCGTTGAAACTCTTCGGGCTGGGATGTCCAAGCACGACCAGATGCGACAACGCTTTCCGGATTTTCGTGGAGCGCTTTGCGCCCGCATCTGCTTGGCGTTGGGGCATGAAATTCCTTTTCAAAACATCAATCTGCCCGCGAGCAGAGGTAGCCTTACGTTTGGGGGGTGTCCTCCGGCTACGCCCACCCTTGTATTAAACCCAATTTAAATAGAAGGCTTTGCGGCCCATGGCTCATCTTCGAAAGACGTAGCTCGGCCTAATCTGCACCACTGCGAATTGCGGAGTCCTGTCCATGAATCAGTTCCCGGATAGCGGTGGTGAGGCCGTCGCTGAGCAGCGGTTTTTCGATCAGGACCGCACCCGATTCGGTCGTTCGCTGGCGCATGGCGCGGGTCGGGTTGCTGGTGATGATTACCGCCGGGCACGTCTCGCCGCGCTCCCGCAACAGCGTCAGTAGCGACAACCCGTCGATCCCGGGAAGCCGGTAGTCGAGCACCAGGCAGGCGTGCCGCGCCAACTTGGTACGAGTCATCACATTTTCGCCGCTCTCAAACGCATCGACCGCGAATCCTTCAAGTTCGAGTGAGAATTGGAGTGATGCGCGGACCGCCGGATCGTCGTCGACCAGTAGGAGCTTAGGTGGCGGTGCCAGTCGGGCATTCATCGCGCAATTCTCCTTCTCGCTGCGGCGGCGGTTGCCGAAGCGCCCGATTGTCACTCTATGATGCTTGGTGCGCCGGCGACATTCAGGTGATCACCGTAGGTAATTATGCGGAGGTCGCGTGTTCTTCGGCTTGTCCCTATAACGGCCCGAATGGATCGCCATCGCCCCCACGGACCCGATTTTGTAGCCTCACTGGCGTGGATGAACCCGGCGGCCGCGTGCGCACTTGCGGTCGTGAGCATCACCGCCGGGGTTGCGGCGCGGTTGGGACTCGACTCTTTGCTCGAACATCGCGCCACGTTCATTTTCTTCGTTCCCGCTGTCGTCTTGGCGGCAGCGATGGCAGGGCTATGGCCGGGACTGTTCGCCACGGTCCTCGGCACGGCCGCCGGCCTTGGGATCGAATTCGCCAATGGCGGGATCGCCGTTGGCGACGTCATCGGCGCAACGCTTTTCCTGTTCGTCGGCGGAGCGGTGACGACCGGCGGCGAGTGGTTCCGGCGCGCCCGCAACCGCGCTGCCGAAGTAAACGAGGATTTAGCGCAGCGCGAGGCACATCTGCGCTCGATTCTGGAAACAATTCCCGACGCGATGATCGTCATCGACGAGGGCGGGCTGATGCGCGATTTCAGCCACGCCGCGGTGCGCCTGTTCGGTTGGACCCCAGACGAAGTGGTGGGGAAGAACGTCAGCATGCTAATGCCCGAGCCCTATCGCGCGGCGCATGATGGCTATCTGCAACGCTATTATCGCACCGGGGAGCGGCGGATCATCGGCATCGGACGGGTCGTCGTCGGCGAGCGGAAGGATGGTTCCACCTTTCCGATGGAGCTTGCTGTCGGCGAGATGTTAGTGACCGATGTCCGTTTCTTCACCGGCTTCATCCGCGACCTGACCGAGCGCCAACACACTGAGACCCGGCTTCAGGAACTGCAAAGCGAGCTTGTCCATATTTCTCGGCTGACCGCGCTGGGGGAAATGGCATCGGCACTCGCACATGAACTCAACCAACCCCTGTCGGCGATCGCCAACTATCTCAAGGGCAGCAAGATGCTGCTCGAACGCAAGGTCGTGCCCCATAATCGGGTCGCTGATGCGGTCGACCGGGCCGCCAGGGAGGCGCTTCGGGCGGGTGAGATTATCCGGCGGCTGCGCGATTTCGTTTCACGCGGCGAGACGGAGCGCCGAATAGAGAGCCTGCCCAAACTTATCGAGGAGGCCAGCGCGCTGGCGCTAGTCGGAGCGAAAGAACATGGCATTCGCGTTCGGTTCGATTTCGATCCGAGCGTCGACCTGGTGCTCGCCGACAAGGTTCAGATTCAGCAGGTTGCACTAAATCTCATTCGAAACGCGGTCGACGCGATGATTGAGGCCCCCGAGCGCCACCTGACCGTGACCGTGGCGCCGAGCGACAATGACATGGCGTTGGTCAGCGTCGCCGACACCGGACCCGGGGTCAGCAAAGACATTGCTGCCCAGTTGTTTCAGCCGTTTATCACGACGAAGCGAAGCGGCATGGGGGTTGGCTTGTCGATTTCGCGGACAATCGTCGAAGCGCACGGCGGAAGGATCTGGGTCGAGATGAACGAAGGCGGGGGTGCCGTCTTCCGATTCACAGTTCAGCGCGTGGCCAAGGAGGAACTGTTCGATGGCGGATGAGCCGATGGTGCATGTCATCGATGACGATGAAGCGGCGCGCCAGTCGCTAGAGTTCCTGCTCGATTGCGGGGGTTTCGCCGTGCGATCCTATGAGTCGGCGGCCGAGTTCCTGAAAGGGGTGCCGACGATGGAGCATGGCTGTATCATCACCGATGTGCGGATGCCCGAGATGAGTGGCGTTGATCTGATCGGTCGTTTGAAGACCCTTGCGGTGGCCGATCCGGTCATTGTCATCACGGGCCATGCCGACGTGCCACTGGCGATCCAGGCCATGAAAGCTGGGGTCGCAGACTTCCTTGAAAAGCCGTTCAGCGACGATGCTATCCTTGGCGCGGTCCGGTCGGCGCTGGCGCGGCGGAGCGACGTCAATCAGGCCAGGGCCGAGCGTGACCGGTTCGTCGCCTTGCTGGAAACGCTGTCGCTGCGCGAGCGTGAAGTCCTCGACGGTCTCGTCGAAGGCCGGGCCAATAAGGTCATCGCGTTCGACCTCGGCATCAGCGCGCGCACGGTCGAGGTTTACCGGGCGAACGTCATGACCAAGATGAAGGCCGGCAGCCTGTCCGAGTTGGTCCGCATGGTGACCATCGCCAAGCTGCTCTGAGCCCAGCCATACGCGCGTGATTTCTGGCAAGGCTGACGAGACTAGCCGGCCGTGGCAATAATGATCCCCATCGCCAGGACCGCGAGCGTCAGCAGGACCGGCACAATCAGCATCTGGACCAACGCCGCCTTGCCGCTGTTATGGCCGGTAAACGTATCCATGCCATTGCGCAGGAAGGTGTCGAAGCTCGTTCGCACGCCGCTGTCGCGCTCGACGGCAAAGAAGATCCGCGGCACGGTGAAGAAAGTAGTCACGAAGAACCCGGCGATCACAATCACGAAGATCGATTCGGCCGAACCGACCGTGGCCACGGCGAGCGCGACGATCAGCCCGGCATAGGAAGCGGCAATCATCCCGCCGACCGCTGCCGGCACATCCGGAGCCGCCGGAGTAGCGCTAAACTCCTGTCGGTTGCTGATCGGTGCCAGCTCAGGGACTGGAAATGGCGCGATTGGAGCCGAAGTCGGCCAAACCGCCGCGACATCGATCGCGTTATGGCCTTGGCTGGCATTAAACTGCTCGCGATACATCGGCGCTGCTCCTTCGTCCGGCCAGTTCGGCCATGATGTCGGGAAGCCCTATCGAAACCGACCGTCGGTCGAAATTCGGATAATAACCCTAAGGGAATCCCCGTAGTTTCGACGCGACCTCGCGACGCTTAAAGCGGGACGCCAGTTTCCCCCGGGGGTACAATGAAGGCCGAAATTCTCGCGCGATACGCCGATCGGCCGCTCCCGCGTTACACCAGCTATCCGACTGCGCCGCACTTTATCGCAGCGGTGGGATCTGACAGCTATCGACAATGGCTTGGGGCCGTGCCGCCGGGCTGCGACGCCTCGCTTTATCTGCACCTGCCTTTTTGCCGATCGATGTGCTGGTATTGCGGTTGCCACACCACCGTGACCGCGCGCGACGAGCCAATTGTGCGCTATGTCGATGCGCTTCATCGCGAGATAGACGTGGTCGCCGACGCGCTTCCCGGGCGGATCACGGCCAGGCATATCCACTTCGGCGGCGGCACCCCGACTCTGATGCAGCCGACGCAGTTCGTCGCGCTGATGGACAAATTGCGCGATCGCTTCCACCTGCCCGCAGACGCCGAGATCGCGATCGAAATCGATCCGCGAACGCTCGAGCGACCTATGAACGATGCACTTGCCGCTGGCGGCGTGACGCGCGCCAGTCTTGGCGTGCAGAGTTTCGATCCGATCGTCCAGCGCGCGATCAATCGCATCCAGTCTTTCGACGAAACCGCGGCCGCCGTCGCCGACCTGCGTGGCGCCGGAATCGCGGCGATCAATTTCGACCTGATCTACGGACTGCCACACGAGACGGTCGAATCCTGTTTCGACACAGTGGCGCGGGCGCTCGATCTCAAACCCGACCGGTTCGCGGTGTTCGGCTATGCCCATGTGCCTAAGTTCAAACTTCACCAGCGCAAGATCCAAGAGTCGGCGCTTCCCGGCGGCGCCGAGCGGCATGCCCAGGCGGAAGCGATCGCCGCGGTGCTGGTCGGCGCGGATTACCGGCGGATCGGGCTCGATCATTACGCACGGCCTAAGGACGCGCTCGCGATCGCCGCCGAAAACGGAACTCTACACCGCAATTTCCAGGGCTACACGACGGATGCTTGCGAAACCCTGCTCGGCTTCGGCGCCTCCTCGATTGGCCGGCTGCCGCAGGGCTATGTCCAGAATGCGGTGCTGATCGGCGACTATCAGCGACGCATCGCGGCGGGCGAGCTGGCGGTCGCCAAGGGCCGCGCTTTCGCTCCGGAAGACCGGCTGCGAGCGGCGGTCATCGAACGCATCATGTGCGATTACCGGGTTGACCTCGATGAGGTGTGCGGTCGCTTCGGTGTCGACCCTGAGAGACTCTTGGCCAGCGCTGAAGGGCTCGACGAGCTTGGCGGCGACGGAATCATCCAGCGCGAGCGCAATGTCATCGCCATCGCGGACAACGCGCGCCCGCTGGTCCGGGTGCTCGCCGCGGCGTTCGACCAATATCTCGGCGACGCCCCGGCGCGCCACTCGCGCGCGGTGTGAAGCGGCTTCGTCCCTTCGCTCAATAGGCCCATTCAAACATCAGCCAGACCTTGCGAGTGTGGCGCGCGAAGCTTTCGGCGCGATAGTCGGCAAGTTTGACGGTCGCGGTCCAGCGGCCACGCTTAGCCGCGACCATTGCGTCCCACTCGCTGCCATATGCAATGCCGAGCCGGTCGCTGTCGAAACGATGATGAATGACCGCCGCGTTGATTGCATCGAACCCGGCGACGCTTTTCCAGCCATAGCCCCCGCTGGCGTAGAGATCGCGCAACCCGTTGGGCGGGGTGGTGAGGAACTTGTCGGCCCAGCCCTGGAATTTGTGAAGCGTCGCCAGCGGGGTCTGGACGCTGGTCAGCGGCCGCCCGTCATCGGCGCCGAGCACTTCATAGCCAAGGCCGAGCTTCAAGGCCGCGACATCGAGACCCGATTCGAGCGCATAATAGTCCGCGGTATAATCGTTCGGATTGCGGTGAAAGTCGGACTGGCGCGCATAACTCGCCGCGTAATTTAGCTTGACCCTGGTCGACAGCGGACGGCTGCCGGCGAAGCGCACGCCGTAGGTTTGGCTGGATAGCCCAAAGCCCTGGACCGCGGCTTCATCCTGGTCGACCAGGAAAGCAAAGCCGGTGAGGGTCCCATAGGAAGTCGTGTAAGCAAGATTGGCGAACAGATTGTCGCCGCCGATCGCCTTCTGCCGCGCGCCCTTGCCGTCGATCCCCCAGATCGTGCGCACCGACCAGACATAGGTCACGTCGGCCTTAAGGTTCTTGAGGATTTTGGTCTCGACGCGAGCGGCATCGAAGGTCTGCTCATTGTCGCGCCAACCGCTCGATCCGACGAAGCGCTGGTCGTCGAGGTTGATGCGCTGGCGCCCGACGGTGACCATGGTCCCGGCCAATCCGCGATACTGGAGCTGAAAGCGGTTCAGTTCGACATTCTGCGGATCCGCGACGATCGGGTAGCGCGTCTTGCCGTTGACCCCGCTGTCGTAGCGCTCGCTCAGCGCGAGCGTCGCCTCACCCTCGGCGAGCAGCGTCCAGTCGCCGGACGAGAATATCGCGCCGGCGCGGAGCCGCGCGGTGGCGGCGTCGGCGTCGCGGTCCAAGCCCTGTTGGTCGACATGTTCGTAACGCAACCGGGTGTCGATGATCGGCTTGACGCTAATCGGTTTAGCAAAGGCCGGAGTGGCCGATCCCAACGCTGCTCCAGCAAGCAGCGCCATGAAGACTTTGTTTGGCATGATTTTCACCCGCAATTCGAATATCCGCAATCGAGGCAATTGTTGCAGCCCTCGACCCTGATCAACGAGGCCCCGCCGCATTGCGGGCAGGACTGCCCCACAAGCCGTTCGGGCTGCGGCCTCACCCGGTCCGACGATCCTGGTTCGGCGATCGTGTCGGCCATGTGACGCTCGATAATCGCGCCGATCGCGGCGAGCAGTGACGGCACATAGCGCCCGCCCATCCAGGCGCCGCCGCGCGGGTCGAACACCGCCTTCAATTCCTCGGCGACGAACGACACGTCGCCGCCGCGCCGGAACACTGCCGAGATCATCCGCGTCAGCCCGAGCGTCCAGGCATAATGCTCCATGTTCTTGGAGTTGATGAAAATCTCGAACGGGCGCCGCTCGCCGCCATCGGCAAGGTCATTGATTGTAACGTAAACCGCGTGCGCGGATTCGGGCCATTTGAGCTTGTAGGTCGTGCCGTGAAGCAGCTCTTCGCGTGGATCGAGCGTCGGCTCGCGCGGCGCCGGTTTGGAGGGCGCGGCAGTGCTCAACACCGATCCCGTGATCGCATTGGGGCGGTAGGTGGTGAGACCCTTGCAACCGAGATGATAGCCCTCGACATAGACGTCGGCGAAAGCATCGAAGCTGATGTCTTCGGGGCAGTTGACGGTCTTGGAAATCGAGCTGTCGATCAGCGCCTGCGCCGCGGCCTGCATCGTGAGGTGATCGGACGGGCTCAGCGTCTGCGCGCTGACGAACAGCTCGGCGGGCGGAACGGCGGCTTCGCCCTTCAACCGACGCCACGCCTGCATCGCATAATCCTCGACCGCTTCCTCGCGGGTTGAGCCATCGGGTTGGCGGATGCGACGGGTGTAGGCGTATGCGAACACCGGCTCGACGCCGGACGAGATGTTGCCGGCGAGCAGCGAGGTCGTTCCAGTTGGGGCAATCGACGTCAGGCAACCGTTGCGAAGGCCGTGCTCGGCGATCATACCGCGCGTCTCCTCGTCGAGGTTAGCGAGGTTCGGGCGATCGAGCATGCATTTGTCATAGAGCGGGAACGGCCCCTTCTCGGCGGCGAGCTCGGCCGACGCGCGGTAGGCTTCTCGCTTGATCACCTCGAGCCAGCGGCGGGTGAGCGCCACCGCGGGCGAGCTGCCATAGGCGGTTCCGCAAAACAGCAGCGCGTCGGCCAGCCCGGTGACGCCAAGCCCGATGCGGCGCTTGGCCTTGGCCTCGGCTTCCTGCTGCGGCAGCGGGTAACGCGAGATGTCGATGACATTGTCGAGAAACCGGACGGCAGTGCGGGTCAGCTCGGCCAGCAGCGGCTCGTCGAGCGCCGCGTCGGGCTCGAACGGATTAACGACTAGCCGCGCGAGATTGATCGATCCGAGCAGGCATGCACCGTACGGCGGGAGCATCTGCTCGCCGCACGGATTGCTGGCGCTGATCTGTTCGCAATAAGCGAGGTTATTGAGCTGGTGGACCCGATCCACGAAAATTACCCCTGGCTCGGCCATGTCGTAGGTCGCGCGCATCAGCCGCTGCCACAGTTCCTTTGCGCGGACGCTGCGATGGACTTCGCCGTCGAAGCGCAGCGGCCAGTCGCCGTCCGCGCTGAGCGCCTGCATGAACGCGTCGCTGACCAGCACGGAGAGGTTGAAGTTGCGCAACCGCGCCGGGTCGCGCTTGGCGTCGATGAACGCTTCGATGTCGGGGTGGTCGATGCTGAGGCAGCCCATCATTGCTCCGCGTCGCTGGCCCGCCGACTGAACCGTGCGGCACATCGAATCCCAGCAATCCATGAAGGTCAACGGCCCCGACGCATCGGCGCCGACGCCCAAGACCGGACTGCCCGACGGTCGGATGGTGGAAAAGTCCATCCCCACCCCGCCACCCTGCTGCATCGTCACCGCCGCCTCGCGCAGATGGTCGAATATGCCCGAGAGGTTGTCGGGTATGGTCCCCATGACAAAGCAGTTGAACAGCGTCACCGAGCGATCGGTGCCGGCGCCGGCGAGGATGCGTCCGGCCGGGATGAACTTGAAACCGGCCAGCGCTGTGGTGAACTGGTCCTGCCAATAGCCGCGCAGTTTGGGGGCCTCGGCCAAAGCAACGGCTCGGGCGACGCGGGCGATCGTTGCGTCGATACCGCAGTCGACCTCACCGTCGGGTGCGACGAAACGGTATTTGGCCGTCCATATCTCTTCCGCCAACGCGTTTTCGAACCCCATCGACATCCTCCATTCACGCGCAAAATCTGTGGTTGGAAGATTAGGTTGGCGCGAGCGTCGGTGGGTTGATCTGCCTCAATCAGACGCGGCCAATCGCGGAATTGATGCAGCGCAACGCAGCGGCTGCAGCGGAACACTAATCTTTTCAACGACTCGAGGGCGGATGGTCCGTCCTCAAGCGTTCATGGAGATTGAAATGCGCAAATTCACGCTATTCGCAGGCGCGGCAGCAGC
>JANLQS010000023.1:0-66269 GCA_031367995.1 Sphingomonas sp. | reverse complement strand
CCGCTCCAATGTGCTGCTCAACGCGCCGAAATCCGCCATCCTGATCGATTGCTCGACGATCGACGTCGCCACCGCCAAGGCGGTTGAGGGCGAAGCTGGGTTCGCGGGGTTCACGATGGTCGACGCGCCGGTGTCGGGCGGGATCGCTGCGGCCGAGGGCGGCACGCTGACGTTCATGGTCGGCGGATCGGACGAAGGGTTCGAACGCGCCAAGGCAATCCTCGACAAGATGGGCAAGGCGGTGATCCACGCCGGCGGGCCGGGCTCCGGCCAGGCCGCCAAGATCTGCAACAACATGCTGCTCGGCGCGACCATGGCGGCGACCTGCGAGGCGTTCGTGCTTGCCGGCAAGCTCGGGCTCGACCTGCAGACCTTCTTCGATATCTCGTCGAAGGCGTCGGGCCAAAGCTGGTCGATGACGTCCTATTGCCCGGTTCCCGGGGTCGGCCCCGAAACCCCCGCCGACCGCGATTACGAAGGCGGGTTCGCCGCCGCGCTGATGCTCAAGGACCTGAAATTGGCGATGGAAGCCGCCAAGGCAAGCGGCGCCTACACCCCGATGGGCGGGGAGGCCGAGGAATTGTACCAGCGGTTCGTCGACCGCGGCGGTGCCAACAAGGATTTTTCCGGACTGATCAAGATGATCGACGACAGCTGGCAAGTTCCGGCCGACGCCGAAAAGGGTTGATACCGGCCCTCGCCGGGGCCACATGGCGATCATGCTGATCGAGACCGAAAAGACGCCCAACCCGGCGACCCGCAAGTTCCTCCCCGGCCAGACGGTTATGGACGCCGGCGGACGCGATTTCCCCAATGCCGAGGCCGCTGAGGCCAGTCCGCTCGCCGCCGCTTTGTTCGACACGGGCATGGTCGACGGCGTCTATTTCGGCCGCGATTTCGTCTCGGTATCCGCCGCGGCGGGCGCCGACTGGGACGCGCTCGAGCCCGAAGTGCTCGGGCTTCTGCTCGATCATTTCGTCACCGGCGCGGCGCTGTTCGCCGGCGGATCGGCAGCGGGCATCGAAATCGCCGACCCGGCCGACTTCCAAGTCGAGGAAAAAGCCGAAGACGCCGACATAATCGACCAGATCAAGGAGCTGCTCGACACCCGTGTCCGGCCGGCGGTGGCCAACGACGGCGGCGATATCGTCTATCGCGGCTATCGCGACGGCAAGCTCTATCTGGCGATGCAGGGTGCCTGCTCGGGCTGCCCCTCCTCGACCATCACGCTGAAGCGCGGGATCGAGGGGCTGATCAAGCATTATGTCCCCGAAGTGGAGACGGTCGAAGCCGTCTGAGCCGCGCCAACCGGTCCTTTAAGGGCTTGCCCCGCGCGACACTCTATGACCTCATGACGTCGGTTCGGCAGGAGACAGGCCCCCCGCGATGATCCTCGCGATCGACACTTCGAGCGCTGCGTGCAGCGTGGCGCTGCTGGCGCCCGACGGGACGGTCATCGCCGCGGCCGACGAACGGATCGGGCGCGGGCATGCCGAGCGGCTGGCGGGGATGATCGCCGATCTGGCGGGCGGCCACGTGCCGACCAGCATCTACGTCGGCGTCGGGCCGGGGAGCTTTACCGGAATCCGGGTCGGCATCGCCGCCGCCCACGGCCTCTCGATCGGGTGGGGCGCGGGCCTGTTCGGCATGGATTCGCTGGCACTGACCGCGGCCGCCGTCGAACCGGACGGCGAACCGATCGCCGTGGCGATCGGCGGCGGGCATGGCGAATTGTTCGTGCGCAGTTTCGATGGCACCAGCCTGTTGCCGATCGATGCGGTCGTCAGCCTGACCCCGCAGGCCGCGGCGCAGCGCGTGACCGCCCGGCGGGTGATCGGATCGGGCGCGCCGGCGCTGATCGAGGCGCGCGGCCATGGCGAGGCGATCGAGGGCTTTCCGTCCGCCGCAAATGCCCTGCGCCTGCCACTCGCATTGCGCTCGCTCGAGCCCAAGCCGGCCTACGCCCGCGCCCCCGACGCCAAGCCCAAGGCGGCGGCAGCATGAGCAGCCGGATGTCGCCGGAAGCCGGGCCGGGGATTCCCGCAGCGCCTATCCGCCAGGGTGGCGCTGACGACCTCGACGGGGTCATCGACGTGATGAACGCCGCCTTCGCACCGTGTTTCGGCGAACGCTGGACGCGCTCGCAATGTGCCGGGATCCTGCCAATGAGCGGGGTCAAGCTGCGTCTTGCCGGCAATCCGGGCGAGCCGCCAATCGGCTTTTCGCTGATGCGGGTCGTCGCCGACGAGGCCGAGCTGCTGCTGATCGCGGTCGCTCCCGCGGCCCAGCGACGCGGTATCGGGCAGGCCTTGTTCGATGACTTCATCGCCGAGGCGCGGGCCAGCGGTGCCCGCCGCCTCCACCTCGAAGTGCGCGCCGGCAATGCCGCGATCGCGATGTACGAAGCCGCCGGCTTCCGCGCCGAAGGACGTCGGACGAATTACTATCACGGCCCCGGCGGCGAGCAATTCGACGCCATCACCCAAGTGCTGGCCGACTGACAACCTTCAATCTAGGTCAAGTTTTTGACTCCTTGCGGGCAAGTAGCGTCTACTATACCCTGCCACCAGGAACATCGAAGCGGTGTCCCGTCTTCTACATTTTGCTCGGGAATTTCTTATGGACAATCAACAATCTGATGACACGCTGATCACCCTGACGGCGGACATCGTCGCGGCGCATGTCAGCAACAACAGCGTTTCGCTCAATGACCTTCCGCAACTGATCCAGAACGTTCATGGAGCGCTCGCTGGACTATCGGGGCCGTCATCGGCGCCCGAAGCGAAGCCCGAACCGCGCGTTCCGATCCGCTCTTCGGTCAAGCCCGACTTCATCGTCTGCCTCGAAGACGGCAAGAAACTGAAGATGCTCAAGCGCCACCTGATGACCCATTATTCGCTAACCCCCGATCAATATCGCGCCAAGTGGGGCCTGGCGTCGGATTACCCGATGGTCGCCCCCAATTATGCCGAGCAGCGCCGCGCGCTCGCCAAGGCAATCGGGCTGGGCACCAAGCGTCGGAAAACCACTAAGGGTAAGTGACGGCCTGGCCTCCTCCCCTCGATTTCGAGGGGAGGATGTTCTTTCGCGGTCCTTCCTTCTAACGGTGGCTTATGCATCGCCAGATCGACATCGAACAATTGTGCGCCGACAAGGGCCTCAGGATCACCGAGCAGCGGCGGACCATCGCCCGCGTGCTCGGCGACAGCGAGGATCATCCCGACGTCGAGACGCTGCACAAGCGCGCGGCGGCGATCGACCCCAACATCTCCATCGCCACCGTCTATCGCACCGTCCGCCTGTTCGAAGAGGCCGGCATCCTCGAGCGCCACGAGTTCGGCGACGGACGATCGCGGTATGAGGCGGCGTCTGAATCGCATCACGATCATCTGATCGACGTCGAGACCGGGCAGGTCATCGAGTTCGTCGACGAGGAGCTTGAAGCGCTCCAGCGGCGGATTGCCGAAAAACTCGGCTATCGCCTGGTCGACCATCGCATGGAGCTGTACGGCGTCACCACCGGCCGCAATCGCTGAACCGCCGCCGTCGCGGTTGCGGGCGTGGGGCCGGATCGCCCGGCTGATCGGCCTGTTCCTTGCCTATCTGCCCCCGCACCTGTTGAGCGAATGGATCACCGGTAGGTCGCCGTGGCCGCCGCGCTTCCTCGCCGCCGCGGCACGGATCGCGGGCGCGCGGGTGTCCGTCGAGGGCGAACCGCTGGCGCCACATTCCCTGGCCGTCGCCAATCATGTCAGCTGGCTCGATATCCTGATCCTTGGCGGCGCCACCGGCGCGGCGTTCGTGTCCAAGGCGGAAATCGGCAAGGCGCCGCTGGTCGGCTGGCTGGCCGACCAGAACCACACCTTGTACATCGACCGGGCCGAGCGGGGCGACGCGCATGGCCAGGTGCGGCGCATCGCCGAACGCCTGGCCGGGCCGCGGACGCTGGCCTTGTTCCCCGAGGGCACTACCAGCCACGGGCGACATTTGCTGCCGTTCCGGTCGACTTTGCTGGCCGCGGTGGCGCCGCCGCCCGCCGGCGCCAACGTCCGGCCGGTTGCGATCGACTATGGCGACGCGGTCGATGCGATCGGCTGGTTCGGTGGCGAAACCGGGCTGGCGAATTTCATGCGCGTGCTCGGGCGGCGTGGGACGATCCCGGTGACGATCCGCCTGCTCGACCCGCTGCCGCCGCTGGGCGACCGCAAAGCGCTGGCGCGGGCGGCGCGCGACGCCGTTGCCGCTGCGCTGACTTCCGTGCGCCGCGCCAACACCCTATAGGCGCGCCCAATGTCCCAGCTGCCCAAGACCTACCGAGTCAAAAGCTTCGGTTGCCAGATGAACGTCTATGACGGCGAGCGCATGGCCGAATTGCTCGACTCGTCGGGCATGGCCGCCGCCGGCGACGGCGATGATGCCGAGCTGGTCGTCCTCAACACCTGCCACATCCGCGAGCGGGCGGCCGAGCGCGCCTATAGCGAGATCGGGCGGTTGCGCCGCGACGACGGCAGCCGGCCGTTGGTCGCGCTGGCCGGCTGCGTTGCCCAGGCCGAAGGACCCGAGGCCAAGCGCCGCTCAAAGATGATCGACCTGGTGGTCGGCCCGCAAGCCTATCACCGCCTGCCCGAAATGGTCGCCGCGGCGGCGCGGGGCGAGCGTCCGGTCGACACCGACATGCCGGCCATCGCCAAGTTCGGCACATTGCCGGCGCGGCGGCGGGTCGGGCCGAGCGCCTTCCTCACCGTCCAGGAAGGGTGCGACAAATTCTGCACTTACTGCGTCGTACCCTACACCCGCGGGGCCGAGATCAGCCGGCCGTTCGCGGACATCGTCGCCGAGGCGCATTCGCTGGTCGACGGCGGCGCGCGCGAGATCACCTTGCTCGGTCAGAACGTCAATGCCTGGCAAGGTGGCTTGCACATCCTGATCCGCGCGCTGGCGAACATCGATCGGCTGGAGCGCATCCGCTACACCACCAGCCACCCAGCCGACATGACCGACGACTTGATCGCGGCGCATGGCGAGATCGAAAAATTGATGCCCTATCTCCACCTGCCGGTGCAGTCGGGCAGCGACCGCATCCTCAAGGCGATGAACCGCAGCCACAGCGCCGATTCTTACCTCCGCACGATCGAGAAAGTTCGCGCCGCGCGGCCCGGCATCGCCGTTTCGGGCGACTTCATCGTCGGCTTTCCCGGCGAGACTGATGAAGATTTCACCGATACCCTCGCCATCGTCGATGCGGTCGGTTACGCTTCGGCCTACAGTTTCAAATATAGCGCTCGACCGGGCACCCCGGCGGCGGCGATGGAAGGAGCGGTTGACCCTCAGGTGATGGACGACAGACTGCAGCGGCTCCAGGCCCGCCTCGCGACACATAGCCTCGCCTTCAACCACGCCACCGTGGGCAAGGACCTGACCATCCTGATCGACCGCAAGGGGCGCCTGCCCGGCCAGATGATCGGCAAAAGCCCGTGGCTGCAATCGGTGTTCGTCGAGACCGATGCGAGGATCGGCGAGATGGTCGACGTGACCGTCACCCACGCATTGCCCAACAGCCTTGGCGGCGTGCTGCGCGCCCAGGCGGCGGCCGCCTGATGGGTCGCAAGCCAGACCTCGCCGCCGAACGCGCTGGCTCCACTTTCCTCGAAGGCCGCGCCCAGCTGGAGCTGACGTTCGACCAGCCGTATCTGCTCGGGCCGTTGTTCGGCGATTACGACCGCCACCTGGTGATGATCGAGGACCGGCTGGGCGTCCACATCGCCGCGCGCGGCAACCGCGTGATGATCGAAGGCGAAGCGGAGTCGGCGGCCAAGGCCCGCGACGTGCTGGTCGGGCTCTACAATCGGCTGGACCAGGGCCACGATGTCGATTCGGCGGCGGTCGAGGCGTTGCTCGGCATGGCCGCGCAGCCGGCGCTCGACGGGATCATCGCCAAGGACGTCGCCTCCCCGCCGCGCGTAATGATCCGCACGCGCAAGAAGACGATCGTCCCCAGATCGACGGTTCAGACGCATTACATGGAGGCGCTGGCCCGCGACGACATGATCTTCGCGCTCGGGCCGGCGGGAACGGGCAAGACATATCTGGCGGTGGCGCAGGCAGTGGCGATGCTGATTTCGGGTCAGGTCGACCGGTTGATCCTGTCGCGCCCGGCGGTCGAGGCCGGCGAGCGGCTGGGCTTCCTGCCCGGCGACATGAAGGAGAAGGTCGATCCCTATCTCCGCCCGCTCTACGACGCGCTCTACGACATGCTGCCGACCGAGCAGGTCGAGCGGCGCATTGCCAGCGGAGAGATCGAGATCGCGCCGATCGCCTTCATGCGCGGGCGGACCTTGAGCGACGCCTTCATCATCCTCGACGAGGCGCAGAACACCACCCCGGCGCAGATGAAGATGTTCCTCACCCGCTTCGGCATGCGCGCGCGGATGGTGATCTGCGGCGACCCCAACCAGACCGATTTGCCGCGCGGCGTCGAGTCGGGACTCAACGATGCGGTCGGCAAGCTGGAGGGCATCGCCAAGCTGTCGATGATCCGCTTCGGCGCCGCCGACGTCGTCCGCCACCCGTTGGTCGGGAAAATCGTCGAAGCTTATGAGGGGCCGGGGATTTGATCGTCGAAGTCGCCCTCGATGCCGACCCGGAGTGGGACAGTAGCAGCGACTGGCCGCGCCTGGCGCAGGCGGCGGCCGAGGCGGCGATCGCCGAGAGCGCCTTCCCCCAGCTTGGCGAGGGCGGACGCGCGGTCGAGATTTCGCTGCGGCTGGGCACAGACGCCGAAGTCCATGCGCTGAACGCCGAATGGCGCGGCAAGGATCAGGCGACCAACGTATTGTCGTTCCCGATGGCCGAGGCGGAGGCCTTCGCCGAACCGGCGAGCGCCGGACCCGAGCTGATGCTCGGCGACATCATCCTTGCCCGCGGAGTGTGCGCCGCCGAGGCCGCCGACAAGGCGATCCCGATCGACCAGCACGCCGCGCATTTGATGGTCCACGGCACGCTGCATTTGCTCGGTTACGACCATATCGACGACGCCGGCGCCGGCGACATGGAGGCGCGCGAGGTGCGCGCGCTGGCGCGGCTTGGTATTGCGGACCCCTATGAGGCGGCCCGCTGATGGCGACGCGGGGCGACGACGAAGGCGGTTCGCGGCTGTGGCGGGGCATGCGTGCTTTGATATTCGGCGAGGATTACGACACCACGCTGCGCGACCAGATCGAGGATGCCATCGACGAGGCCGAAACCGGCAGAGAAAAACGCGGCGATTTAAGCGGGCTCGAGCGGCAGATGCTGCGCAACCTGCTGCACTTCGGCGACCGCACCGCCGGCGAAATCGCGGTCACCCGCGGCGACATCATCGCGGTTCCGCGGACGATCGGCTTCGACGATTTGATCGCCGCCTTCGCCGACGCCGAGCATAGCCGCTTGCCGGTCACCGGCGACGGGCTCGACGAAGTGATCGGCATGATTCACATCAAGGACGTGTTCAAGGCGCAGTTCGACCCCAGTCGCGACCGTTCGATCGAGGGGCTGCTGAGGACCCCGCTGTTCGTGCCCGAATCTATGGGCGTGATCGACTTGCTGGCGCGGATGCGGACCGGGCGCATCCATCTGGCGATCGTCGTCGACGAGTTCGGCGGGACCGAAGGGCTGGTGACGATCGAAGACGTCGTCGAGGAAATCGTCGGCGAGATCGAGGACGAGCATGACGAATTGGAAGTCGCCGGCCTCAAACTGCTCGATGACGGCATCTGGGAAGCCGATGCCCGGGCCGAACTCGACGAGGTCGCGCGCGACGTCGATGCGCGGCTGGTGGCAGAGGACGACGAAGTCGACACGCTCGGCGGACTCACCTTCCTGCTCGCCGGCCGGCTGCTCAATCCAGGCGAATCGGTCGAACATCCGTCGGGCTGGCGGATCGAATGCGTCGAGTCCGACGGGCGGCGGATGATTCGCCTGCGCCTCCACGCCCCGGCCGACCAGGCAGGCGACCCGGCCTAGGCACAAAGCGCGATGCGGGGAGTTTAACCGCCAATCATCCGCCCTCCCGCGAAAGGCCGGTCCGCGATGCGTCTCGCTCTGTCTGTCTCCGTTGCCGCTTTTGGCCTGGCCGTCGCCGGCTGCGGCACGTCCCCTTCAACCGCGAAGTTCGAAGACTTCGTCGGCCCGCACCCCAAGCTGGTCGCGGTTCAATCGCGGCTGATCCCGACGGTCAACGTCGCCGACGCCAAGGGTTGGCCGGCGGGCCGGATGCCGACCCCCGCGGCCGGCCTCAAGGTCAATGAATTCGCTGGCAGACTCGATCACCCGCGCTGGCTCTACCGCCTCGCCAACGGCGACGTCCTCGCCGCCGAAAGCCAGAGCCCCGGCACCGACCACACCGGCGGAACGATCAAGGGCAAGATCCAGAAGATGCTGATGAGCAAGGCGGGATCGGGCGCCAAGCCCAGCGCCAACCGCATCATGCTATTGCGCGACGCCGATGGCGACGGCGTGGCCGAAACCAGGACGGTGCTGATCGATCACGACCTTTATTCCCCGTTCGGGATGGCGGTAATCGGCAATGAATTGTTCGTCGCCAACGCCAATGCGCTGGTCGCCTTCCCGTTCACCCCGGGCGAATCCAAGATCGCCGCGAAACCGCGCCTCGTGACGCCCTTGCCGTCGGGCTACAACCACCACTGGACCAAATCGCTGCTGGCGTCGCCCGATGGCCGCACCCTCTACGTCGGGGTCGGATCGAACAGCAATGTCGGCGAGAATGGGCTGGCGATGGAGAAGGGTCGCGCCGCGGTGTGGCAGATCGATGCCAGGACCGGCGCGTATCGCATTTTCGCCAGCGGGATTCGCAATCCGGTCGGTATTGCCTGGAACCCGAGCGACGGCGCATTGTGGGTCGTCGTCAACGAGCGCGACGAACTCGGTAACGACCTCGTCCCCGACTATCTGACGTCGGTCAAACCGGGCGCCTTCTACGGCTGGCCGTTCAGTTATTACGGCCAGCATGTCGACAAGCGTCCGCCCCCCAATCCGGCGCTGGTGGCGAAGGCGATCGCGCCCGATTACGCGCTCGGCCCGCACGTCGCCTCGCTCGGCCTGACGTTCGCCGCCGGCCAGGCGCTCGGCGCGCAATATGCGACGGGCGCGTTCGTCGGCGAGCATGGCAGCTGGAACCGCAAACCGGCCAGCGGTTACCAGGTGGTGTTCGTGCCCTTTGCCGGGCCGCTGCCGGCGCCGGGCGCCATGCCGATCCCGATCCTCACCGGTTTCCGCGTCGGCGACATCGCCTACGGCCGGCCGGTCGGGCTGCAGATCGCCAAAGACGGCAGCCTGCTGGTCGCCGATGACGTCGGCGGCAAAGTGTGGCGCGTGACCAGCGCGGCGCCGCATCCGGCGGCGGCCAAGTTGGCGGCGCGATAGACGCGTCCCTCGACTTCGCTCGGGACGAACGGATAAGGGGCGGCATGAATTTTCTCCTCGCCCTGATGCTCGGCGCCGCGTCGGCCTTTGCGTTCCAGCCGTTCGCCCTGGGGCCGCTGATGGTGCTGGCGTTCGCCGCTTTGTGCGAACTGGTCACCCGCGCGCCGTCGCTGCGCCGCGCCCTGCTGATCGGCTGGGGGTTCGGGGTCGGGCAATATTGCGTCGGGCTCAACTGGATCGCCACCGCTTTCACTTACCAGCACGCCATGCCGGCGTGGCTCGGCTGGGTCGCGGTAGTGCTGCTCAGCCTCTACCTAGCGGTCTATCCGATGATCGCGGTGGGACTCGCCTGGCGGTTCGGGCGCGGGCGGCGGGTGGCGCTGGTGCTGGCGCTGTCCGGCGGCTGGGCGATCAGCGAATGGCTGCGCGCGACGATGTTCACCGGCTTCGCCTGGAACCCGGCCGGCGCGGTGCTGGTCGATACGCCGCTGATGCGCGCCAGCGGGGCGGTCGGGACCTACGGATTGTCGGCGGTGGTCGTGCTGATCGGCGGCGCGTTGTGGCTCGCCGCCAAGCGCGAAGCCAAAGCGCTCGCCGCGATTGCCGCCGGGATCGTGCTGGTTGCCCTCGTCCCGATGCCGAAAATCGCCGCGCGCTCGGTCATCCGGCCGGTGCGGATCGTCCAGCCCAACATCGGCCAGCAGGACAAGTGGCGCGAGGGCTTCGATCGCGTCGCCGCCGACCGCCTCGCCAGCCTGTCGATCGCCGGGCGGCCGGTCAGCGAAATGGTGTTCTGGCCCGAAGCGGCGGTGACCGATCCGCTTGAGGACGGCCGCGCCGGGTCCGAAGCCTTCGTTACCGACCAGCGGCTGCAGGCTACGCGCACGCTTGGTTCCAACGACCTACTGCTGACCGGCGGCCTGTCGTACAGCGCGCGCGACCGCCGCACCGTCGACGGCGCGACCAACAGCGTGTTCGTGCTGGGGCCACTGGGGCGCGTCTTCGGCCGATACGACAAGGCGCACCTCGTGCCTTATGGCGAATATCTGCCGATGCGGCCGATCCTGTCGGCGATCGGCCTGTCGCGGCTGGCGCCCGGCGATATCGACTTCACCGCCGGGCCGGGGCCGCGGACGATCACGCTGCCGGGCAACTGGGGCAAGGTCGGTTTCCAAATATGTTACGAGATTATCTTCTCCGGCGACGTGGTCGATCGCCACAACCGGCCCGACTTCCTGTTCAACCCGTCGAACGATGCCTGGTTCGGCCGCTGGGGCCCGCCGCAGCACCTTGCCCAGGCGCGACTCCGCGCGGCCGAGGAGGGCATCCCCGTCATTCGCTCCACCCCGACCGGGATCAGCGCGCTGGTCGGCGCCGACGGGTCGCTGATGGCGGCGCTGCCGTGGCGCCGGGCGGGGACGATTCGCGCCACTTTGCCCGCCCCGGCGATCGGGCTGACGCCGTTCGCCCGTTTCGGTAACGTCATCCCGCTCGTCCTCGGCTTCCTGCTGCTCTTCGCCGCGATTGCGCTCGACCCGCGCCGCCGCTACAGCGCCACCATATAAACGATTCCTTATATCCCTGAAGGACAACCGCCGCTCATGCGCAGCTCCTATTTGTTTACCTCCGAATCGGTGTCCGAAGGCCATCCGGACAAGGTCGCCGACCAGATCAGCGACGCCATCGTCGACCTGTTCCTGGGTATCGACAACGAAGCGCGCATCGCCTGCGAAACATTATGCACGACGCAACTGGTGGTGCTCGCCGGTGAAATTCGTGGCGAAGGGATTTATCAGGACGGTCAGTGGGCCGACGGCATTCCCGAGCGGGTCGAGCAAGCGGTGCGCGAAACCGTCAAGCGGATCGGCTACGAGCAATCGGGCTTCCATTGGGAGACTCTGCGTTTCGAGAACAAGCTCCACGGCCAGTCGAAGCACATCGCCCAGGGCGTCGATGCCGCCGGCAACAAGGATGAAGGTGCCGGAGACCAGGGCATCATGTTCGGCTACGCCAGCGACGAGACCCCTGAACTGCTCCCCGCCACGCTCTATTACAGCCACAAGATCCTCGAGCGGATGGCGGCCGACCGCCACGACGGCACCGCGCCATTCCTTGAGCCCGACGCCAAGAGCCAGGTGACCCTGCGCTATGAGGAGAGCAAGCCGGTCGCGGCAACCGCGATCGTCGTTTCGACCCAGCATGCCAAAGGCTATGACAAGGGCGACCAGGAGGCCGAGCTCCACGCCTATGTGAAGCGCGTCGTCGCCGACATCTTTCCGGCCGATCTGCTTGGCGAGGACACCGTCTATCACATCAATCCGACCGGCAGCTTCGAGATCGGCGGCCCCGACGGCGACGCCGGCCTGACCGGGCGCAAGATCATCGTCGACACCTATGGCGGCGCCGCCCCGCATGGCGGCGGCGCGTTCAGCGGCAAGGATCCGACCAAGGTCGACCGCTCGGCCGCCTATATGGCGCGCTATCTCGCCAAGAACATCGTCGCCGCCGGCTTCGCCACCCGCTGCACGATCCAGCTGGCCTATGCCATCGGCGTTTCCGAGCCGCTGTCGCTGTACGTCGACAGCCACGGCACCGGCACGGTCGGCGACGACCGGCTGGAGCAAGCGATTCACCAGATCGAAAAACTTGGCGGCCTGACCCCGCGCGGCATCCGCACCCACCTGAAGCTCAACAAGCCGATCTATTCGCCGACCGCGGCCTATGGCCATTTCGGGCGCAAGCCCGAGGGCGACCTGTTCCCCTGGGAAAAGACCGACCTCGGCGACGATCTGAAGGCGGCGCTGGCTTAGCCGCCGATCGATGACGATTGCCGACCCCCTAACCCTCAACCGGCTGTACGGCCGGTCGAGCGGCCACAAGCTCCGCCAGGGGCAGGCGGCGCTGGTCGAGACGTTGTTGCCGGTGGTCGCGGTGCCCGACGACGGCGCGGTGACGAGCGAGCGGCTGTTCGGCGACGCGCGGCCGTTACATCTCGAAATCGGCTTCGGATCGGGCGAACACCTCGCCTATCGCGCCGACCTGTTGCCCGATCATGGCTTCATCGGTTGCGAACCGTTCCTCAACGGCGTCGCGACCGCGCTTGGCTTGATCCGCGACCAGGGACTGGCCAATGTCCGGCTGCACATGGGCGACGCTTTGGAAGTGCTGGCGCGGGTGCCGGACGGCGCGCTGACGATGGTCTATCTGCTCCACCCCGACCCGTGGCCCAAGGCGCGCCACGCCAAGCGGCGGATGATCAATGACGGGCCGCTGTCGCTGATCGCGGCCAAGCTCAAGCCGGGCGGCGAATTGCGCGTGGCAACCGACCACCCGGTCTACCTCGAATGGCTGCTGATGGTCATGGCTCGCCACCGCGAAGCGTTCGAGTGGGTCGATTCGGCGCCGGACGCGTGGCTCGACTACCCCTCGGGCTGGCCGGAGACGCGCTATGCCGCCAAGGCGCGCCGCGAGGGGCGCGTGCCCCACCAGTTCCGCTATCGCCGCCGCTGATTCGTCGCCCACCGACTCAATCGAAGCTGCGGACGATCGCCCGCGCCAGGCGCCGGTCCTCGAGCGAATAATATAAGTGAATGCAGCCGTCGTCGGCGACGACCGCCGATCCGGCGAAGGCAATGTCGGTGGCGGCCCGATCGGTCGCTGGCGGCGGCGACAGCATCGGTTCGATTGAGCGACCAGTCACCGCGGTGAAATCGGCGTTGAAGCTGACCCACCCGATGCGCCAGCGCGCGTCATGGGTCGCGCCATTGTAGAACATCACCGGGTCGCGCCCCGGAACGGACACGATCGGCCCCGTCGACAGATGCCAATTATCCCAGCTGCCGGGCCGGATGGGAACCGGTTCGGAGACCGGGGTCCAGGGTTCGCCGATGGCGTCGGATCGAGCCATGCCGATGCGCGACGAATCCTCGCGCGCGAATTCATAGAATAACCGCCAACTGCCGTCGGGCGCCTGGGCAAGGGTGGCTTCCTTGATATTGCCCTGGCCTTCGGGCGCCTTGAGCTCGACCGCCTGCTTGGCCAGCCGCTCGGCATCGGCACCCGCGGCGGCGAGGAGCGCGCCCTGACGACGACCCCGCTCCACCCCGGTATAATAAACGGTGAGGCCGCCCCGCGTAAGCTGGACGGTCGGATCCTCGACCCCGCCCGCGTCGACGTCCTGCGGGCCGGGAGAGATCGCCGGCCGCGGGTCCATGACGAAGGCCAGCCCATCGCGCGACTGGCCGCGCCAGATGATCCCGGTCGGGTCGCCGTGGCCAAGCGGATTGGGCACGCCGCGCATCATCATCGACAGCATCTTCCCGTCGCGCCACACGAACGGGCTCATCCAGTCCATCGACTTCAAGGGCTCGTCGCAGGCAAGGCTGACATCGGCCAGTGCCTCGACGACATATTCAACCATCGGTTCAGGCTCCCAGGGCAACGGTGAGGGACAGAGCGCCGTCGATGACGACCGTCGTCCCGGTGATATAGTCGGCCGCGGGCGACAGCAGAAAAGCAACCAGGTCGGCGACTTCGTCGGGACGCCCGGCGCGGCCCCACGGGATAGCGGTTTGCTTGGCCTTCAGCTCGGCGGGATGGTCGATCGCCGACTGATTCATCGGCGTCAGGATCATCCCCGGCGCGACCCCGTTGACCGCAATTCGGCGCGGCGCGAGCTCAAGCGCCAGCGTCGCCGTCAGCTGCGACAAGCCGCCCTTGGCCGAATCATAATCCGCCCCGCCGGAGCGCGGCGCGCGCTCGTGGATCGAGGATATGTTGACGATCCGACCGCGCCCCGCCGCGCCAAGCCCGCGGACGAACTGACGGCAGGTCAGGAAGGCGCCGGTCAAATCGGTGGCGATGGTCCGCTGCCACGTGGCGAGGTCCATCTCGGCGATCGGGATGCCGCGCATGTTGATGCCGGCCGAATTGACCAGCCAGTCGACCGTTCCGAGCGCCGACTCGACGGCGGCGAACAGCGCCTCGACTGCGACCTCCGCGGCGACATCGCATTGCACCGCGAGGCCGCGGCGCCCGGCGGCCTCGATATCGGCGACGACGATGTCGGCGCTCGCTTTGTCGGCAAAGTAGGTAATGGCGACATCCGCGCCGGCGATGGCGAGACGGCGCGCGGTGGCAGCGCCGATGCCGGACTCTCCGCCGGTGACCAAGGCGACGGTCAAGTCCGCGCCGCCACTGGGTCAAGGCGCAGCAAACGGCCGCCGTCCTCAAGCATATAGACGCTTCCGCCCGGGCCTTCGTCGATGGCGCGGATGCGCGCGCCCATCGGCCACTGGTCGGCCTTGGTCGCCGTGCCGCCGTCGAGATGGACGCGAAGCAAGGCTTCGCCCGACAGCGCCGGAATCAGCGCGTCGCCTTTCCAGGCCGGGAATTTGTCACCTTGATAGATCATCAGGCCGGCGGGGGAGATCGACGGGTTCCACCATGCCTTGGGGGCCTCATAGCCGTCGCCGGGGCGGTGATCGGGGATGTCGCGGCCGTCATAATGGCTGCCGTTCGACGCGCGCGGCCAGCCATAATTGCGCCCCGCGACGATGAGGTTGAGTTCGTCGCCACCCATCGGTCCCATCTCGGTCTCCCACAGCCGCCCGCTGGCGTCGAACGCCAGCCCGAGGAGGTTGCGGTGCCCCAACGTCCAGATCTGCGCGGAGGCTCCGCCGCGCGACGCCCACGGATTGCCACGGGCGGGCACGCCCTCGTCGGTCAGGCGCAGCACCTTGCCGAGATTCACCGACAAATCCTGCGCCGGGTCGAACTTCTGCCGTTCGCCCGAGGTCAGATAGAGATATTTGTCCGGCCCGAAGGCGATGCGATGCGAGAAATGACCGCTGCCCGTCACCTTCGGGCTTTGCCGCCAGATGATCTTGAACCCGTCGAGCCGCGGCGGGCCATTGCCAAGAATCAGCCGGCCATAGCCAAGCGCCGCACCGCTGGTGTCGTCCGGACCGGCCTCGACGAAGCTCAGATAGACGCGTTGGTTGCCGGCGAAATCGGGGTGGACGACGACATCGCCTAGCCCGCCCTGCCCTTCGGCGTGAACCGCCGGAACGCCGCTCACGGCTTGCTGGGCGCCGGTCGCGGTATCGACCAGCCACAAGCGGCCTTCGCGCTCGGTCAACAAGGCCATCCCGGTCAGCGGAACCCCGCTGCCGGGAAGGAAAGCCATCGCCCACGGGGTCGAGAAGCTCGCAACCCGGTGAACGGTGAACGGCGGCGCGGCGTCGCCTTCCGCTACGGCCTGGCCGGCCGGCCGCGCCTGGCACCCGGCGATGACCGCGCCAGCACAAAGCATCGCTTGCAAAAGCCGGTGGGCCATAGGATCACTCCGTCTTCAGGGGCAGCAATTTGCCGGGCGAGCGCAGGCTTCGTCCCGCCTTCTAAGGATCGCGGTTGAACAGCGTCGGCCTTCTCTCCCTTGCCACCGCATTGCCTCCCTATCGCATCGCCCAGGCCGAAGCCAAGGCGATCGGGCGCGAGCTGTTCCGCGGCCGGCTGGCGTTGTTCGACCGACTGTCGGGCGTGTTCGACAATGCCGCGATCGATCAGCGGGCGATCGTCGCGCCCAAGGACTGGTATGGCGAAAACCACGGCTGGGCCGAACGCAACCGCGTCTATCTGGAAGCCGCCGACGCATTGTTCGTCGAGGCCGCGCGCGCGGCGATCGCGCGGGCCGGCCTGACCCCCGATCGGATCGACGGCGTCGTCACCGTCTCCTCGACCGGCATCGCGACGCCAAGCCTCGACGCGCGCAACGGCCCGGCGCTCGGTTTGAGAGCCGACATCCGCCGGCTGCCGGTGTTCGGACTGGGTTGCGCCGGCGGGGTCAGCGGGCTCGCCACCGCGGCGCGCATGGCGGCCGCCGAACCCGGCAGCCATTGGTTGTTCGTGACGGTCGAGACCTGCTCGATCTCGATCCGTCTCGACAGCGACGAACCCGCCGCCATCGTCGCCACCGCGCTGTTCGGCGACGGCGCCGCGGCGGCGGTCGTGTCGTGCGCCGGCGATCGGCTGGCGACGGTCGCCGGGGCGGGCGAGCGGATGTGGCCCGACACGCTCGGCATCATGGGCTGGCGGGTCGAGGATCCCGGCCTGGCGGTGGTGTTCGACCGCGCCATCCCGCCGTTCGTCGAGGCCGAACTGGCCGGAGCGGTCGACGGCATTCTTGGAGGCCTCGGCAGTGACCGGGCAAGCATCGACCGCGTCTGCTGCCACCCCGGCGGGGTCAAGGTGATCGACGCCATCGAAAGCGCACTGGACCTTGCCGAAGGGACGCTCGATCTCGAGCGCGACGTCCTGCGCGACAACGGCAACATGAGCGCGCCGACGGTGCTGTTCGTGCTCGACCGGCTGATCGCACGCGGGCTGCCGAAGCGGACGCTGATGACCGCCTTCGGGCCGGGCTTCACCTGTGCCGGGCTGCTGCTCGAGGCATGACCCCGTTTTGGCCGACCATCGGCATCCTCGCCTTCGTCACGTTGATGCGGGTCGCTGAATTGCCGATCGCCCGGGCCAATACCAAGCGGCTGATCGCGGCCGGCGGGCATGAGGTCGCGCCCGGCCATTATCCGCTGATCGTCGGGTTGCACGCGGCGTGGCTCGGCGCCTTGTGGTGGCTGGCACCTGGAAGACCGATCAGTCTCGCCATGCTCATCCTGTTCATCGCGCTGGAAGCCGGGCGAGTGTGGGTGCTGCGGACGCTGGGCGAGCGGTGGACGACGCGGATCATCGTCGTCCCCGGCGAGACATTGGTCGCGCGCGGCCCTTACCGCTTCGTCGACCATCCCAATTACCTTGTGGTAATCGGCGAGATTGCGGTGCTGCCACTGGTGTTCGGGTTGTGGCGGGTGGCGGTGCTGTTCAGCCTGCTCAACCTGGCGATCATCGTCGTCCGCATCAGGGCGGAGAACCAGGCGCTAGGGCGCTAACTCGCGCCTTGCGACTCTGTGGCGACGCGCCTATATGCGCTTCATCTCTCCTCGACATCGTCAAGACGTTGGGGCCGGGCCGGGGTCGGTCCGGCGCGGAGAAGCTTTTGAATTTCAAGGATCCCGGTTGACCGACACCACTGCCATCGAACGCCTGATCGAGCCGGCTGCCGGACAGCTTGGCTTCGAGCTGGTGCGCGTGGCGATGATCGGCGGCACCTCGGACCCGACGTTGCAGGTGATGGCCGAGCGGCCCGACACCCGCCAGCTGTCGATCGACGATTGCGCCGAGCTGTCGCGCGCGATTTCGGACATCATCGACCGCGAGGAAGAGGCCGGGCGCGACCCGATCGACGGCGCTTACCGTCTCGAAGTCTCCTCCCCCGGCATCGACCGGCCGCTGACCCGCCGCACCGACTACGCCGACTGGGCCGGTCACGAAGCCCGCCTCAAGCTGGCCGAACCGTTGGACGGCGCCAAGCAATTGTCGGGCATCATCGACGGCATCGACGGCGACACAATTTCGTTGGCGACGCCCAAGGGCGCCCGGGCGATCCCCTTCGCCCAGGTCGCCAGTGCCAAGTTGCTCTTGACCGACAAGCTCATCAACGCCACCGCGCCGCTCAGCCACGAGGGCGCCGATATCATCAAGACGGAAGGTTGAACACCATGGCCACCGCCGCCCCCGCCGCCACCGGCTCCCCGACCGCCAACAAGGCCGAACTGCTGGCCATCGCCGACGCCGTCGCGCGCGAGAAGCTGATCGACCGCGCCATCGTCATCGAGGCGATGGAGGACGCCATCCAGCGCGCCGCCCGAGCCCGTTATGGTGCCGAGAACGACATTCGCGCCAAGCTTGATCCGGTGACCGGCGACCTGCGCTTGTGGCGCGTCGTCGAGGTGGTCGAAGAGGTCGAGGACTATTTCAAGCAGATCGACCTGAAGGGCGCGCAAAAGCTCAATAAGGACGCCGCAATGGGCGACTTCATCGTCGACCCCTTGCCGCCCATCGAATTCGGCCGGATCGCCGCCCAGGCCGCCAAGCAGGTCATCTTCCAGAAGGTCCGCGATGCCGAGCGCGAGCGCCAGTATGAGGAATTCAAGGAGCGCGGCGGCGAGGTCATCACCGGCGTCGTCAAGCGCGTCGAGTTCGGCCATGTCGTGGTCGATCTGGGCCGGGCCGAGGGCGTCATCCGCCGCGACCAGCAGATCCCGCGCGAAATGGTCCGCGTCGGCGACCGCATCCGCAGCCTGATCCTGTCGGTCCGCCGCGAAATCCGCGGGCCGCAGATCTTTTTGTCCCGCGCCCATCCCGATTTCATGAAAAAATTGTTCGCCCAGGAAGTGCCCGAAATCTACGACGGCATCATCGAGATCAAGGCCGCCGCCCGCGATCCTGGCAGCCGCGCCAAGATCGGCGTCATCAGCTATGACAGCTCGATCGATCCGGTCGGCGCCTGCGTCGGCATGAAGGGCAGCCGCGTCCAGGCGGTGGTCCAGGAAATGCAGGGCGAGAAGATCGACATCATCCCGTGGAGCGAAGACACCGCGACGTTCGTCGTCAACGCGCTCCAGCCCGCCACCGTCAGCCGCGTCCTCATCGACGAGGAGGAAAGCCGCATCGAGGTGGTCGTCCCCGATGACCAGCTGAGCCTGGCGATCGGTCGCCGCGGGCAGAACGTCCGCCTGGCGAGCCAGTTGACCAACAGCCAGATTGACATTTTGACCGAGGCCGACGCGTCCGAGAAGCGCCAGCGCGAGTTTGTCGAACGCTCGGGTCTGTTCCAGACCGAGCTCGACGTCGACGAGACGCTCGCCCAGCTGCTCGTCGCCGAAGGCTTCACCACCCTTGAGGAAGTAGCCTATGTCGAGAGCGACGAAATCGCCTCGATCGAGGGGCTCGACGATGACATCGCGGGCGAGCTGCAGAGCCGCGCCGGCGAAGCGCTCGAGCGGCGCGAAGCCGCATCGCGCGAGACCCGCCGGGCGATGGGCGTCGACGACGCGCTGGCCGAACTGCCCTACATGACCGAAGCAATGCTGGTGACGCTGGGCAAGGCCAAGATCCTGACGCTCGATGACCTCGCCGATCTTGCCACCGACGAGCTTATCCAGAAGAAAAGGGTCGAGCCTCGCCGCCGGGTCGAAAGCAACCGGTCCGAGGACAAGGGTGGCGTGCTCGCCGATTACAATCTTACCGAAGAGCAGGGCAACGAGATCATCATGGCCGCCCGCGCCCATTGGTTCGAAGATGAACCCGCCGCCGATACGCCGGCCGCCGAAACCGGGGAGGACGCAGTTGCGGAACCCCCAGAATGACTCGCGGACTGCTAATCCTGGCGTAACCGACAGCGAGCGGACGTGCGTCCTGACGCGTCGCGGCTCGATCCGTGAGGAGCTGATCCGGCTCGCGCTCGGCCCTGACGGCGAGGTCGGACCCGACGTGCGCGCCAAGGCGCCCGGCCGCGGCGCGTGGATCGGGGTCGGGCGCAAGGCGCTCGACGAGGCCAATGCCAAAGGCAAGCTCAAGGGTGCGCTGACCCGCGCGTTCAAGAATCAGTCGCTGACCATCCCCGCCGACTTGGGTCAGCGGATCGAGGCGGCGCTCCGCCAGGCGGCGCTCGATCGGCTCGGCCTCGAGGCCCGCGGCGGCGCCCTGCTGACCGGCGCCGAGCGGATCGATCAAGCGGCGCGTGCCGGCCAGGTGCACTTGCTGATCCATGCCGCCGACGCCAGCGAGGACGGTAATCGCAAACTCGACCAGGCATGGCGGGTCGGCGGCGGCCCCGACGCGGGTTTGGTTTTTCCCGAAGACCGCCCCATCTTGTCGATGGCCCTGGGCCGCGAAAATGTGGTACATATCGCGCTGACCGACGCCGCCGCCGCCCGGCGCGTGGCAACCGCCATCGCCCGGTGGCGCGCTTTCATTGATCCCGATGCTGGGTTAGACGGCGGCGACGCCGGCGGGCCAGCATCGACTGACGCATTCGAACACGAAGGAAACGCATGACCGACCAGAGCGACAAACCCAAGCTGGGTACCCGGCCACCGCTGGGCGTCAAGCGCACGGTTGAGACCGGCAAGGTCAAGCAGAGCTTCAGCCACGGCCGCTCGAACACCGTGGTGGTCGAGGTCAAGAAGCGCCGCATTCTTGGCAAGCCGGGCGAGGCTCCGACCGCCGCGCCCGAGGTCAAGGCCGCGCCCGCGTCGGTTGCACCGCCCAAGCCCGCGGCAGCAGCGCCGCGCGCCGCCGCGCCCGCTCCGCGGCGGCCGGTCGACGACATCGCCGCGCGCAAGGAAATGCAGACCCAGTTGCTGCGCGAGGCCGAGGAATCGCGCATGACCAGCCTCGAGGAGGCTCGCCGCCGCGAGGATCGCGCCAAGTCCGAACAGACCGAGGACGAAAAGCGCCGCGCCGAAGACAATCGCCGCGCAGAGGGCGATGCCGTCAAGGCCGCCGTCGAAGACGCGGCACCGCCGCCCGAACCCGCGCCGGAGGTCGTTCCCGACAGCGCACCGCGCGACGAAGAACGGCGCTTCACACGTCCCGCCGCCGCCCCGGGCCATGCCCCCAAGCGGCCCGAACCCGCCCGTCCCGGGCGCGGGCGGGAGGATCATCGCAAATCGGGCAAGCTGACGGTCAGCCGCGCTTTAACCGGCGAGGACGACAGCCGTACGCGCAGCCTGGCCGCGCTGCGCCGCGCTCGCGAAAAGGAAAAGCGCGCCCATATGTCGCAAGGCCCGTCGGCCAAGCAGGTGCGCGACGTCGTGGTCCCGGAAGCGATCACCGTCGCCGACCTCGCCAACCGCATGGCCGAGCGCGGCGCCGACCTGGTCAAATCGCTGTTCAAGATGGGTATGCCGGTGACCGTCACCGAGACCATCGACCAGGACACCGCCGAATTGCTGGTCACTGAATTCGGCCACAACATCATCCGCGTCAGCGAGAGTGACATCGATATCGACAGCGCCGGCGACGTCGATGCCGACGAGACGCTTCAGCCGCGCCCGCCGGTGGTGACGATCATGGGCCATGTCGACCACGGCAAGACGTCGCTGCTCGACGCCATCCGCGGCGCCAACGTCCAATCGGGCGAGGCGGGCGGCATCACCCAGCACATCGGCGCCTATCAGGTTTCGCTGCCCGATCAGTCGAAAATCACCTTCCTCGACACCCCGGGTCACGAGGCGTTCACCGAAATGCGCCAGCGCGGCGCCAACGTCACCGATATCGTCATCCTGGTGGTGGCCGCCGACGACGGGCTGAAGCCGCAGACGATCGAGGCGATCAACCAGACCAAGGCGGCCGGGGTGCCGATGATCATCGCCATCAACAAGATCGACAAGCCCGGGGCCAATGCCCAGAAGGTGCGCGAGGAATTGCTCCAGCACGAGATCGTCGTCGAAGGCATGGGCGGCGACGTCCAGGACGTCGAAGTGTCGGCCAAGGAAAAGACCAACCTCGACGGACTACTTGAGGCGATTCACCTCCAGGCCGAAATCCTCGAGCTCAAGGCCAATCCCGAACGCCCGGCCGAAGCGACCGTGGTCGAGGCCAAGCTCGACAAGGGCCGTGGCCCGCTGGCGACCGTGCTGGTTCAGCGCGGCACCTTGCGGGTCGGCGACGTGTTCGTCGCCGGTGCCATCGCCGGCAAGGTCCGAGCGCTGGTCGACGACCACGGCCGTCAGGTCAAGGAAGCCGGCCCGTCATTCCCGGTCGAAGTGCTCGGCCTTGCCGCCGTACCCCTCGCCGGCGATCCGCTGACGGTCGTCGAAAATGAGGCGCGGTCGCGCGAGGTCGCCCTCTACCGCCAGGGATTGCTCGACCGCAAACGCACGACTTCGTCCCCGATCAGCCTTGAGAATATGTTCGCCGACCGCGCCTCGAAGGTGCTCGAATTCCCGATCGTCATCCGCGCCGACGTGCAGGGTTCGACCGAGGCGATCGTCAGCGCCGTCAACCGCATCTCGACCGACGAGATCAAGGTTCGCGTGCTGCAATCGGGGGTCGGCGCGATTACCGAAAGCGACGTCACGCTGGCCGCCGCCACCGGTGCCCCGATCATCGGCTTCAACGTGCGTCCCAACGCCAAGGCGCGCGAGGCAGCCAACCGCACCAAGGTCGAGATGCGGTATTACGACGTAATTTATCACCTGACCGACTGGATCAAGGGCGCCATGGCCGGCGAACTCGGCCCCGAGATCATCGAGACGGTCGTTGGCCGCGCCGAGGTCAAGGAAGTGTTCCCGGCCGGCAAGCGCGACAAGGCGGCCGGCTTGCTGGTGCTCGAGGGCGTCATTCGCAAGGGCCTCCACGCGCGCCTCACCCGCGAGGACGTCATCGTGTCGAAGACGACAATTTCCTCGCTCCGCCGCTTCAAGGACGATGTTGCCGAGGTTCGCGCGGGCATGGAGTGCGGTGTGCTTCTGGCCGACACCAACGACATCAAGCCCGGCGACAACCTCGAAGTGTTCGAAGTCGAGGAAAGAGCGCGCACGTTATAAATGCGCAAGGTCGAAACTCCTGAAGGCCGCTCGGTCCGCTTGCTGCGCGTCGGCGAGCAGGTGCGCCATGCGCTCTCCGACATCCTCATGCGCGGCGACGTTCATGACGAGACTTTGTCCAGCCATTTGGTCAGCGTCACCGAGGTGCGCATGTCGCCCGACCTGCGCCATGCCACCGTGTTTGTGAAACCGTTGCTCGGCCAGGACGAGGAAGAGGTGCTGAAAGCGCTGCGCACGAATACGGCTTTCTTCCAGAAGGAAGTCGCGAGCCGGGTCGTCACCAAATATGCCGCCAAAATCAAATTCCGCGCCGACGACAGCTTCGACGAGGGCGGCAAGATCGATTCGTTGCTGCGCGCGCCCAAGGTGGCGCGGGATATCGTCAAGCAATGACCGGCCTCGCCGCGCCGATGGCCGGCGAGCGCGTGCGCGGCGAACCGATGGGCGAGATTCACCGCGCGGCCCTGAAAGCGGCGTGCGCCGAGGATCCCGACATCTGGACGATCTACGCGACCAATTTCGGGGCCGACGGGTTCGACGCCGGGTTCGACAAGATCATGGCGCTACCGTGGGCGCGGTTCGTGCTGTTCGCCAAAAACCAGGATGGTGGCGATGAGCTGGTCGGGATGAGCTGCTTCCTCGGCATCGACGCGGAGCGCGGGGTGCTCGAGATCGGCAATACCTATTACCGCCCGGCGTGGCGCGGCACCGGTTTCAACCGGCGCGCCAAGGACATGATGCTGGCCCGCGCTTTCGACGCCGGGTTCCGCCGTGTCGAGTTTCGCGTCGATGCCCGCAACGCCCGGTCGCAGGCGGCAATGGTCAGGCTCGGCGCGGTTCGCGAAGGCGTTATGCGCGCCGACCGCGTCACCTGGACCGGCCACGTCCGCGACACCGTGCTGTTCTCGATCCTGCGCGACGAATTCCTGGCCGTCTGATGCTCAGCGGCTGGATCATCCTCGACAAACCGGTTGGCATGGGTTCGACCAATTGCGTCGGCTGGGTCAAAAGGGCGCTGCGCGAGGCGGGCGAGGCCAGGACCCGCGTCGGCCACGGCGGGACGCTCGACCCGTTGGCGTCGGGCGTGCTGCCGATCGCCATCGGCGAGGCGACCAAGCTCGCCGGCCACATGCTCGGCGCGACCAAGGCGTACGACTTCACCATTGCCTTCGGGGCGGAGACCGACACCCTCGACCTGGAGGGCAAGGTCATTGCCTCCAGCGACCATCGCCCGACGCCGGCCGAGATCGAGGCGATGCTGCCGCGCTTCACCGGGCCGATCGAGCAAGTGCCGCCGGCGTTTTCGGCGCTCAAGGTCGACGGCCGGCGGGCGTATGATCTGGCGCGCAAGGGCGAGGAGGTCGTCCTGAAGTCGCGCGCCGTGACGGTGCATGCGCTGACGATCCTCCCCGGCACCGGGGAGGACCAGGTCACCCTGTCCGCGACGGTGTCCAAAGGCACCTACATCCGCAGCCTGGCGCGGGACATTGCGCGGGCGCTGGGCACGGTCGGGCATGTCACCATGTTGCGCCGCACGCGGGCCGGACCGTTCGGGCTGGAAAGGGCGATTTCGCTGGACTTTCTCGATGCTGCCGCTAAGGCGCGCGAGCTTGATGGGGCGGTTCTCCCGCTCATCGCGGGGCTGGACGACATCCCGGCCCTCCCCGTCACTCCCGACGAAGCGCGGCTGCTCCACTACGGACAGCGGCTCCCCGGGAACCCCGCCAAGCCGGGTCTCTACCTTGCAACCGACGACAATCGTCCGGTCGCATTGGTCGAGGTTTCGGCAAGCGACGTGACTGTCGTTCGCGGGTTCAACATCTAGATTCAAGGAGTTTGACGATGTCGATTACCGCTGACGAAAAGCAGAAATTGATCAAAGAACATGGCCACAGCGAGGGCGACACCGGGTCGCCCGAAGTCCAGGTCGCCATCCTGACCAGCCGAATCCAGACGCTGACCGACCATTTCAAGACCCACGCGAAAGACAATCATTCGCGCCGCGGCCTGCTGATGATGGTCAACAAGCGCCGCTCGCTGCTCGATTATCTCAAGCGCGAGGACGCCCAACGCTACACCGACATCATCGGCAAGCTGGGCCTCCGAAAGTAATACCCAAGGGCGCCCGCGTGGCGCCCTTGTCCTATCGGGCGCACGCGCATTTCGGCGCTGCGTTCAGGGACCCATGAAAGTAGTACTTTCATGGGAACCCACCTGGGGCCTGAAATGCCCCAACCCGCCGCGGGCCGGATTGCCCGCAACAGATGAACTTCGGCGCATCCGGTGCTGAAGCGAAGGAAATATTATGTTCGATATCAAGACTGTGGAAATCGACCTCGGCGGCAAGACGCTGAAGCTCGAAACCGGGCGCGTCGCGCGCCAGGCCAATGGCGCCGTCCTCGCGACCCTCGGCGAAACCGTCGTGCTGTGCGCGGTAACCGCCGCCAAGACCGTCAAGCCGGGCCAGGACTTCTTCCCGCTGACCGTCCACTACCAGGAAAAATTCTCGGCCGCCGGGCGCATCCCGGGCGGCTTCTTCAAGCGCGAACGCGGTGCGACCGAAAAGGAAACGCTGACCAGCCGCCTGATCGACCGTCCGATCCGCCCGCTGTTCCCGGAAGGCTTCTACAACGAAGTCCTCGTGATCGCCCAGGTGCTTAGCTACGACGGCGAGAACGAGCCCGACATCCTGGCGATGATCGCCGCGTCGGCTGCCCTGACCATTTCCGGTGTGCCCTTCATGGGCCCGATCGGCGGCGCCCGCGTCGGCTATCAGAACGGCGAATACATCCTCAACCCGACCAACACCGAGGTCGCCGAGGGCGAACTCGACCTGGTCGTCGCCGGCACTTTGGATGCCGTGATGATGGTCGAATCCGAAGCCAAGGAGCTGTCGGAAGACGTCATGCTCGGCGCGGTGATGTTCGCCCATGCCGCCTCCAAGAAGATCTGCCAGGGCATCATCAAGCTCGCCGAAAAGGCCGCCAAGGAGCCTTGGGAGCTCGCCACCAGCGACGCCAAGACCGCCGCCAAGGCCAAGCTCAAGACCGTCGTCGGCAAGGACATCGACGCCGCCTATCGCCTGACCGACAAGTCGGAGCGCTCAGCCGCTTTGACCGTCATCCGCGACAAGGCCAAGCTGGCCTTCGCCGATGCCGACGCACAGGAGCAGATGAGTGCGTCGAAAGCGGTCAAGAGCCTCGAAGCGGACATCGTCCGCACCGCCATCCTCAAGGAAGGCCGCCGCATCGACGGCCGCGACACCAAGACCGTCCGCCCGATCGAGGCGATGGTCGGTTTCCTGCCCCGCGCCCACGGTTCAGCTTTGTTCACCCGTGGCGAAACCCAGGCAATCTGCACCACCACCCTTGGCACCAAAGAATCGGAGCAGATGATCGACGGGCTCGAGGGGCTCAGCTACTCGCGCTTCATGCTCCACTATAACTTCCCGCCTTACTCGGTCGGTGAAGTTGGCCGCTTCGGCGCGCCGAGCCGTCGCGAGACCGGCCACGGCAAGCTCGCGTGGCGCGCGCTTCGCCCGATGCTGCCGTCGAACGAGGATTTTCCGTACACGATCCGCGTGCTGTCCGACATCACGGAGAGCAATGGCTCGTCGTCGATGGCCACCGTCTGCGGCGGGTCGCTGTCGATGATGGACGCCGGCGTTCCGCTGATCCGTCCGGTCGCCGGCATCGCCATGGGCCTGATCCTCGAAGGCAAGGATTTCGCGGTCATCAGCGACATCCTCGGCGACGAGGACCACCTCGGCGACATGGACTTCAAGGTCGCCGGCACGTCCGAGGGCATCACGTCCTTGCAGATGGACATCAAGGTCGCCGGTATCACCGAGGAGATCATGAAGGTCGCTTTGGCCCAGGCCAAGGACGGCCGCGCGCACATCCTCGGCGAAATGGCCAAGGCGCTCGACCACACCCGTGAGGAATTGTCGGCGCACGCGCCGCGGATCGAAACCATGTCGATCCCCAAGGACAAGATCCGCGAAGTCATCGGCACCGGCGGCAAGGTCATTCGCGAAATCGTCGCGACGACCGGCGCCAAGGTCGACATCGACGACGAGGGCGTGATCAAGATCAGCTCGAGCGACCTCAATCAGATCGAGGCCGCGCGTCAGTGGATCATCGGCATCGTCGCCGAGCCCGAGCCCGGCACCATCTACACCGGCAAGGTCGCCAACATCGTCGATTTCGGCGCGTTCGTGACGTTCATGCCGGGCAAGGACGGACTCGTCCACGTCTCGGAAATCCGCAACGAGCGGGTCGAGAACGTCCGCGACGTGCTGAGCGAGGGCCAGGAGGTCAAGGTCAAGCTGCTCGAGGTCGACCAGCGCGGCAAGGTCCGCCTGTCGATGCGTGTCGTCGACCAGGAAACCGGCGCCGAGCTGGAGGACAGCCGTCCTCCGCGCGAAGGCGGTGAGCGGGGCGATCGCGGTCCGCGCGGCGAAGGCCGTGGCGACCGTGGCCCGCGCCGTGATGGTGGCGGTGGTCGCGGTGGCGAAGGCCGCGGCGATCGTGGTCCGCGCCGTGATGGCGGCGGCGGCGATCGCGGCCCGCGCCGCGAAGGCGGCGGCGGTGATCGTGGCCCGCGCCGGGAACGCGAAGGCGGCGGCAGCAGCGACGGCCCGGCGCCCGAGTTTGCCCCGGCCTTCCTAAACAACAACAACAACGACGACTAAGCTTCGTCGGTGCCAACCAGAAATCGGCCCCTCGCCCATGCGGCGGGGGGCCTTTTTCGTGGGCGCAATCCCAAGCAAACGAGCTTTTCAGCGGGGACGAATTGCCAAGGGACGGGTGGTGGAGCTGAGGAGGATCGAACTCCTGACCTCTGCAGTGCGATTGCAGCGCTCTCCCATCTGAGCTACAGCCCCGCGCCCTTGGCAGAGGCCCAATAGCGGCGCTTTTCCCGGCGCGCAACGCCGCCCGATAAGTTTCATTTACAGACCATGCGGGCTTGATAAAGGCAGCGCCGCGGTTCACCGGCAACCCGACCGAAGGAGAACCGATCATGAGCCGCGCCTGGACCTTGAAGAGCCGCCCGCAGGGACTGCCGACGATGGACAATTTCGCGCTGGTCGAGCAACCGTCGGCGCCGCTCGAGGACGGCCAGGTGCGCGTCGCCAACCATTGGCTGTCGGTCGATCCCTACATGCGCGGCCGGATGAACGACGTGAAAAGCTATGTCCCGCCGTTTGCACTGGGCCAGCCGATGGATGGCGGCGCGGTCGGCGAAGTAGTCGAAAGCCGCGACCCAGGCTTCGCGCCCGGCGACACGGTTTTCCACATGGCCGGTTGGCGCGACGAAGCGGTGGTACCGGCGGCCGCGCTCAACAAGCTGCCCGCCCTTGGCGCGCCGCCGCAGGCGTTCCTCGCCAACCTCGGGCTGACCGGCGCGACCGGCTATTTCGGCCTGTTCGATGTCGCCTCGGCCAAGGAAGGCGACATCGTGTTCGTCTCCGCCGCCGCCGGCGCAGTCGGATCGGCGGTGGTGCAGATGGCCAAGGCGCGGGGCATGACCGTGATCGGATCGGCCGGCGGGGCGGACAAGTGCGAGTTCGCTCGTTCGCTCGGCGCCGACGAGGTCATCGACTACAAGGCGGGGCCGGTGGTCAAGAGCCTGGTCGCGGCGGCGCCGAAAGGCATCGACGTCTATTTCGACAATGTCGGCGGCGATCATCTCGACGCCGCGTTCGCGGTGGCGCGGCAGAATGCGCGGTTCGCGATTTGCGGGATGATCGACAGCTACAACAGCGGTGAGCCCGCCTGCTTCCGTTACATCATGCGGGTGATCGCCATGCGCATCCGCGTGGCCGGCTTCATCTACACCGATTATCTGCCGCGGATCGGCGAATTCTACCGCGACATGGGCGGTTGGCTGGCGAGCGGCGCGGTCAAGGATCGCGACACGGTGGTCGAGGGACTCGACAACACGCCGGATGCGTTCCTCGGCCTGTTCAGCGGAGCCAATACCGGCAAGATGCTGGTCAAGCTTTAAGCGCGCTCACTTGGTGTAATTGCATTGCGTTGGGTCGCCGTTGGCAAGGCCGCGCTGGAGCGCTTCCATGCGTTGCGCCGAGCTGCCGTGGGTGAAGCTGTCGGGCACGACCCTGCCCTGCATCTGCTTTTGTAACGTGTCGTCGCCGATCGCCTCGGCCGCGCGCATGCCTTCCTCGATGTCGCCGGCCTCGAGCGCGCCCGAGCGCTTGGCCCACACGCCGGCATAGCAATCGGCCTGAAGCTCGATCCCAACCTGCAGCTGGTTACCGCCGGTCGTGCTCGCGCGCGCCTGCGCCGCCTGGACCTGGCCGAGCGTCCCCTCCAAGTCCTGGACGTGATGGCCGACCTCATGCGCGACGACATAGGCCTGGGCGAAATCGCCCGGTGCCTGGAAGCGGCGCGACAATTCGTCGAAGAATTCGGCGTCGAGATAGATTTTCTTGTCGGTCGGGCAATAGAAGGGCCCCATCGCCGACTGCGCCGCGCCACAGCCCGATTGCGCCGCGTTCGAATAGAAATGCAGCACGGTCGGCACATATTGCGCGCCGGCCTGCTGGAAGATCTGTCCCCACACCTGTTCGGTCGAGCCGAGCACGCGGCGGACGAACTTGTCGGTACTGGGATCGACCGCGATATGACCGGACGAACCGGTCGCGGTCGAACTTCCGCCGCTACTAAATGACTGGAACGCGCAATAACCGAGCGCCAACGCGATCATTCCGACAATCCCGAATCGCGACGCAACCAGTTGAAATATAACGCCGAACAGGCCGCCGCCCATGCCGCCACCGAGACCGGAGCTGCGTCCCGAATCATATTCGACGTTGCCGCTTTCGGGCCCATCCAGCCGCATCCGCTCTCTCCCTGTCCTGGTTGCATCTCCAATGCTTCACCTGCGTAACGGTTGCAAATCGCCGCGCCGGGCGCGACAGGCCGAAGCGAGAAAAGGAGTCCAGGAATGCAGGTGAAGGGCAAGATCGCCCTGGTTACCGGGTCGACGTCGGGCATCGGGCTGGCAATCGCCCGCGCGCTCGCCGCCGAGGGCGCCAGCGTGATGCTCAACGGCTTCGGTGACGCCGCCGAGATCGAGGCGATCCGCGCCGAGCTGGAAGCCGCATCGGGCGCCACGTGCCTCCACGACGGCGCCGATCTGGGCCAGGTTTCGGCGATCGAGGCGATGATCGCGCGCTGCGCCGCCGAGCTCGGCGGCCCCGACATCCTCGTCAACAATGCCGGAATCCAGTTCGTTTCCCCCGTCGCCGATTTCCCGCCGGAAAAGTGGGACGCGATTCTGGCGATCAACCTGACCGCGGTATTTCATACCACGCGCCTCGTCCTGCCGGCGATGCGCGCCAAGGGCTGGGGTCGGATCGTCAACACCGCCTCCGCCCACAGCCTCGTCGCCTCGCCCAACAAGTCGGCCTATGTCGCCGCCAAGCACGGCGTCGCCGGATTCACCAAAACCGTTGCGCTGGAAACCGCGCAAGACGGCATCACCGTCAACTGCATCTCGCCGGGCTATGTGTGGACGCCGCTGGTCGAGCGGCAGATCCCTGACACGATGACGGCCCGCGGCCTGAACCGCGACCAGGTCATCAACGACGTGCTGCTGGCCGCCCAGCCGACCAAGCGTTTCGTCACGCCCGAGGAAGTCGCCAGCCTGGTGATCTATTTGTGCGGCGAGCTGGCGCGGTCTGTGACTGGGGCCAACCTCAGCATGGACGGCGGCTGGACGGCGGCTTAGGCTCAGGTCGATGCGAACCCACATCCTTGCCGCCGCCGCCGCCGCCGCCGCCGCGCTTGCCCTCGCGGCTTGCGCCGGCAACCCCTCGACCCGTCCCGTCACCGCCAGCTCGACCGACTGGCGCACGGTGATCACTGAAAACGACCGGATACGGCTGCGCGATTGGCGCGGCGCGATGGTGCGCGGGATCGCCCGCGCCCGCGCCGCCGGCCACGGCGCCGAGGTCGACGCCGAGGGCGCGCTGCTGCAGCCCGATGCCGCGCTCGGCGGCGGGCGGATCCCCAACGGCCAGTATCGTTGCCGGGTGATCAAGCTTGGCGCCAAGAGCGAGGGCGGGCTCGATTACATCGCCTACCCGGCCTTCGCCTGTCGCGTGCAGCAGGAGAAAAATTTGCAGGGATTTGCCAAGCTGACCGGATCGCAGCGGCCGATCGGGCTGATCTTCCCCGGCGAGGCGACCCGCCAGGTGCTGCTCGGCACGCTGGTGCTCGGTGACGAGGCGCGGGCGATGCAATATGGCCGCGACACCGACCGCGACGTCGCCGCCTGGGTCGAGCGCATCGGCCCGGCGCGCTGGCGGATGGTGTTTCCAAGCCCGTCGTTCGAATCGCTGACCGACGTGATGGAGTTGGTGCCCACGAGCTGACGTCAGTCGTCGCTGGCCATGTCGAGCGCGTCGATCTGATGCGGCGCCAGGTCGAGCGTCATCGCCGCGATGAGGTCTTTCAACTGCTCCAGGCTGGTCGCGCTGGCGATTGGAGCGGTGACCGGGCCCTTGGTCTTGAGCCACGCAAGCGCGATCGTCGCCAGGCTGGCGCCGGTCTCGACCGCGACCTCGTCGAGGGCCGCCAATACGCGCATACCCTTGCCTTCGAGGTAGTCGACGCTGCGCAAGCCCCGCGGGCTTTGGCCGAGATCGTCCTTCGATCGGTACTTGCCGCTGAGGAAGCCGTTGGCGAGGCTGTAGTAGGGGAACACCGCCAGCCCCTGGTTGGCGGCGACGGTTTCCAGACCGTCCTCGAACCTTTTGCGTTCAACCATATTGTACCACGGCTGCAGCGCGACCGGCAGTTCGAGATGATTGGCATGGCACGCGGCCAACGCTTCCTCGACCCGTTCGGCGGTGAAATTGCTCAGGCCAATGGCGCGAATCTTGCCCCCTTTCTTGAGGGCGTCGAACGCCGCCAGGCTGTCGGCCAGCGGCACGCTGTCATCGTCCTTGTGCTGGTAATACAGGTCGATGTGGGTGCCGAGCCGCATCATCGATCCGTCGCATGACGGCGCGATGCTGTCGGGCTTCAGCCCGGCCATGAAGCCGACCTTGGTGGCGATGACGACCTTGTCGCGCTTGGCCGGGTCGCGCTTCAGCCAGCGCCCGATCAGCGCTTCGCTCTCCCCGCCCTTGTGACCCGGGACCCACGCCGAATAGACGTCGGCGGTGTCGATCATGTTGCCGCCCGCGTCGACGAACGCGTCAAGGATGGCGAAGCTGGTCGGCTCGTCGGCGGTCCAGCCGAAGACGTTGCCGCCGAGCGCCAGCGGCGCCACTTCGATCCCGCTTTGCCCGATGGGCCGCTTGCCGCTCATCCTTCATTCTCCTCGTCGAACCAGGCTGCCGCCTCGCGTACCCGCTGCGCTGAATCGCGGCGCGTGACCAGCACCGCGTCGGGAGTGGCAATGATGATGAGATCGTCGACCCCGAGCGCCGCCACTTTGGGGCCACTCGACCGGATCAGCGTGCCGCGGCAATCGATCACCGTCGTACCGGGCGCGGCACTGTTGCCGTCGGAATCCTTGGTGACGGCGTCGTGGACCGATTGCCAGCTGCCGACGTCGGACCAGCCCATCGCCACCGGCACGACCATCACCCGCGCCACTTTCTCCATCACCGCATAGTCGATCGACTGCGACGGCGAGCGGGCGAAGGCGGCAAGGTCGATGCGGGTGGCGATTCCGTCGGTCGTGCCCGCGGCCAGCGCGGCGCGGGCGGCGTAGAGCATTTCGGGGGCGTGCTCGACAAACGCCGCGCGCCAGGTCGCGGCGCTGGCGAGGAATATCCCGGCGTTCCAGTAATGGCCGCCCGCCGCAAGCATCGCCTCGGCGGCGGCGAGCGGCGGCTTCTCGACGAACCGCTCGACCGCGAACGGTGCCTCGCCGCCGCCCGGCGCGGCTTGAATATAGCCGTAGCCGGTGGCGGGATGATCGGGCTCGATGCCGAAGGTGACGATGGCGCCGTCGTCGGCCGCAGCGCGCCCGTTGGCAACGGCGGCGCGGAAGGCGGCAACGTCGGCGACATGCTGGTCGCTCGGGCACACCAGCAGCAGTTCGTCGTCATCCGCGGCCAGTGCCGCCAGCGCAATCGCCGGGCCGCTGTCGCGCTTCATCGGCTCGAGCAACAGGCGCGCGCCGGCGATCGGCGTGAGCAGCGCGACCAGCGCTCGTTCCTGCGCGACATTGGCGACGACGATCGGCGGGCCGAACAGGCCGTCGCCGCCAAGCCGCTCCAGCGTCTCGTCGAACAAGGTCTGGGGCCCGAGCAACGGCAGCAAATGCTTGGGCGCGGCGGCGGTCGACAACGGCCACAGCCGCGTGCCGGCGCCGCCGGCGAGGATCACCGGGCGGATCGGTCTGGTTCGTTGGCTTTCGCTCATCGCCTTTCCTTAACCGAACCGCGCGCAAGAGGAAGCATCGCCGCGTTCAGACAATATTTGTAAAGTTTGGCGACAGTGGGCAGCATGTCGGGGAAATTGACAATCGGGGGCATGTGCACACGTTGATTACCTTCTGGACGCACGGACTGGCGGCAATGCTGTTCGCCGCACTGATGCTGTGGGAGCTTCGGCGCGGCCGCCTGTTCGATGATCAGAAGGTGCTGCTCGCGGCCTTCGCGCTGACTGGCTGCTGGGCTTGGCTGACCGCGGTCGCGCCCGATTCGATGCTCGCCGCTTATGCCGAGACCGCGCGCAACCTGGTGTGGGTCGGCGTTCTTTACCGCCTGTCCGACCCCAGCGGCGGCGCCGACAAGCGCCAGCGCGGCGTCCGTCCGGTCTATGCCGCGGTGGCCGCTGTGCTGGGACTGCAACTGGTGGTCGACGCGCTGCCGTGGCTGGTCGACACTAGCGACCTGAGCGAAGGCCACGCGCTGGTGATGACCGCGATCATTTTGCGGATTACCGCCGCCGCCGGCGCGCTCGTCCTGGTCCACAATGTCTATGGTCAGGCGGCGCCCGCCAGCCGCGGCGGCATCCGTTTGGCGATGATCGCGCTGGCGCTGCTGTGGGGGTTCGATTTGAACCTCTACACCGTCGCCTATTTCGACATGACCGCGGCAAAGACGCTGTTCGCCTGGCGCGGGGTAGCCGTCGGCCTGACCGCGCCGTTGTTCGCGCTGGCGGGCAGCAAACGCGAAGCGTGGCGGATTCGCCTGTCGCGCGCCGCCACTTTCCAGTCGCTGTCGCTGCTGGCGATCTGCGCTTATTTCGCGGTGATGGCGATCCTCGCCACCGCGCTCGGCGGGCAGGGGGTCGACTGGGCCCGCGCGCTCGGCGTCGCCGCGCTGGCATCGATGACCCTGGCAGCGATGGTCCTGCTGCCGAGCGAGCGAGCCCGCGCCTGGGCCAAGGTCAAGGTCGCCAAGCATTTCTTCGAGCACCGTTACGATTACCGCACCGAATGGCTGCGCTTTACCGACACGCTTGGCGCCTGGGGTCCCGACGCCCCGCCGCTCGGCGAGCGGGTGATCAAGGCGTTCGCCGACATCCTTGATGCGCCGGGCGGCTTGCTCCTCGTCGCCGAAGAGGGCGGGACGATCGAGCCGGCGGCGGCGTGGAACTGGTGCGGCGCCCCCGCCCCCGGGCGCGACGCATCGCGCGAATCCGTCGCCCAGTTCTGGCGCACCGTCGCTCACGAAGGCCGCATTCTCGATTTTGAGGCCCGGCGCGGCGGCTGGGGCGACAATCACGACGGAGACCTCGCCATTCCCGCGGACCTCGCCGGCGAGACCGAGGCGTGGGTCGGCGTGCCCCTGATCCACGAGCAACGGCTGGTCGGGCTGGTGCTGCTCGCTCCGCCCGATTACCGCCGCCAGCTCGACTGGGAGGATTACGACTTGCTCCGCACCGCCGGCCGCCAGGCGGCGTCGAGCCTGGCCGAGGCGCATGGCCAGCAGGCATTGATGAACGCCCAAAGGTTTGAGGATTTCAACCGCCGCTTCGCCTTCATCCTCCACGACATCAAGAACCTCGTCAGCCAATTGTCGCTGCTCAGTCGAAACGCCGAGCGCCATGCGGAAAACCCCGAATTCCGCGCCGACATGATCGCCACGCTGAAAGGCTCGGTCGGCAAGATGAACGATCTACTGCAACGCATCGCGCCCAAAGGCGGTAGCCGGGCCGCGGAATTGCGCCCGCTTGAGCTGCGGCCGCTGCTGTCGGCGGCGATTGCCTCGAAGCGGCGCGACCATGAGGTCGAGCTCAAGGGCGACGCCGGAGTCTGGGCGATGGCGGACGAAGCGAGCCTAGGGCAGGCCGTCGGACATCTGCTGCAAAACGCCATAGACGCCAGCCAGCGCCACCTCCCGGTCACCGTCCGGGTCACCCGCGAACGGGCGGGCGTGGCGATCGCCGTCATCGACCAGGGCGAGGGCATGGACCCCGATTTTGTCCGCACCCGCCTGTTTCAACCGTTCGCCTCGACCAAGGACGGCGGGTTCGGCGTTGGCGCGTTCGAAGCGCGCGCATTGGTCGCCGCGATGGGTGGGCGGTTGACCGTCGACAGCCGCCTTGGCGACGGCAGCCGCTTCACCATCCACCTCCCCGTCGCCGAACCGGCCGCGGCCAGCAGTAAACGGAAACAGGCATGAGCGACGATAAAGACCTTCCCGTGCTGCTGGTCGTCGAGGACGACGAAGGCCTCCAGAGGCAACTCAAATGGGCCTATGACGGGTATCGCGTGATCGTCGCCGGCGACCGCTCGGCGGCGATTGACCTGATGCGGCTGCACGAACCGGCCGTCGTCACGCTCGACCTCGGCCTGCCGCCCGATGCCGACGGAACCGCCGAAGGGTTCGCCACCTTGACCGAGCTTCTCGCGCTCAAGGCGGACACCAAGGTCATCGTCGCCTCCGGCCACGGCGCGCGCGAAAGCGCGTTGAAGGCGATCGCGCTCGGCGCCTATGATTTCTACCGCAAGCCGGTCGATATCGACGAACTCGGGCTGATCGTCGCGCGCGCCTTTCACGTCGCCGAGATCGAGGCCGAGAATAGCCGCCTGGCAGCCGGCGGAGGCAACGCCGCAACCGTGCTCGGCGCGATCGTCAGCGCATCACCCGAGATGCTCAAGGTCGCCCGCACGATCGAGCGGGTCGCCGGCGCCGACGTGTCGGTCATGCTGCTCGGCGCGTCGGGCACCGGCAAGGAATTGCTGGCCCGCGCCGTCCACGATCTGTCGCCACGCGCCAAAGGCGAATTCGTCGCCATCAACTGCGCCGCCATTCCCGAAAACCTCCTAGAGGCCGAGCTGTTCGGATATGAGCGTGGCGCCTTCACCGGGGCGGTCAAGACGACGCCCGGCAAGATCGAGCTGGCCCAAAGCGGCACCTTGTTCCTCGACGAAGTCGGCGACATCCCCCTGCCCTTGCAGGTCAAGCTGCTGCGCTTCCTCCAGGAACGGGTGATCGAGCGCATCGGCGGCCGCACCGGTATCGCGGTCGACACGCGGATCGTCTGCGCTACCCACCAGGACCTCGACGCGATGATCGCCGCTGGCGGTTTCCGCGACGATCTCTATTACCGCCTCGCCGAAATCGTCGTGAAAATCCCCAGCCTGACCGAGCGCGCCGGCGATGCGTCGCTGCTCGCGCGCCACTTCGTCCACCGCTTCGCGCGCGAACTTGGCCGCCCGGTGCAGGGCCTCGCCCCCGACGCCGCCGAAGCGGTCGACGCCTACCCCTGGCCGGGCAATGTCCGCGAGCTCGAGAACCGCATCAAGCGCGCGGTAATCATGGCCGACGGCAAGCTGATCGGCGCGGCCGACCTGGACTTGCCTGGGAATGCGGGCACGGACGGCGAGGCGCCACCAATCAACCTCCGCGCCGCCCGCGAAGTCGCCGACCGCCGCGCCATCCGCCAGGCGCTCGCCCGCACCGAAAACAACATCTCCAGCGCCGCCAAACTCCTCGGCATCAGCCGCCCGACGCTGTACGATTTGATGAAGCAGTATCAGCTAGGGGCGTAGGGCCTCGGCCATTTCCGCGACTTCGAGCCAGCGATGCTCGGCCGCGTCCTTGGCCGCCCGCTTGGTCTCGATCGCCTGGGTCAGCACGGCGAATTTGGCCGGGTCGCGGGCGTAGAGGTCGGGATCATGCAGCGCCGCCTCTTCGGCGGCGATGGCGGCCTCCAGGCGCTCGATTTCGCCCGGCAGGCGGTCGAGGTCATGTTGGTCCTTGAAGGTCAGCTTCCGGTTCCCCGGCGAAGGCCGGGGCCCAGGAGCGCCACGAGGCGCTGCTCGCGCACCGCCCTGGACCCCGGCCTTCGCCGGGGAACGAACTACGTTCGCGGTTTTGCGCTGCTGCACCCAATCTTCATAGCCGCCGGCGACGATGTCGACCTTGCCGCTGCCGTCGAGGCCGAGCGTCACAGTCACCGTCTTGTCGAGGAAGTCGCGGTCGTGGCTGACGATGAGGACTGTGCCGTCGTAATCGGCGATGACCTCCTGCAGCAGATCGAGAGTTTCGAGGTCAAGGTCGTTGGTCGGCTCGTCGAGCACCAGCAGGTTCGACGCGCGGGCGAATTCGCGCGCCAGCAGCAGCCGCGACCGCTCGCCGCCTGACAGCGTCCCGACCGGCGCCTCGGTCAGTTCGGGCGCGAACAGATAGTCCTTGAGGTAGCCCTTGATGTGCTTCCTGACGCCGCGCACGTCGATCCAGTCGCCGCCCTCGGCGAGCACGTCGCGGACGCGTTTGTCGGGCGCCATCAGCTTGCGCTGCTGGTCGATGACGATCCCGCTCAGCGTCTTGGCCCTGGTCACCTTGCCGCTGTCGGGCGCGATCTCGCCGGTCAGCAACTTGAGCAAGGTCGTCTTGCCTGTGCCGTTGGCGCCGACCAGCCCGATGCGGTCGCCGCGGGTGATCCGCAGGGTGAAGTCGGCAATGATCGGGCGCACGCCGAACGCCTTGGTCACATGCTCGGCGTCGATCACCACCTTCGATTTCACGTCGTCGCGGGCGAGGCCGAGCTTGGCGGCGCCGGCCGGGCCCAGCATCGCCGCGCGCTGGGCACGCATTTCCTGGAGCTTGGCCAGCCGCCCCTGATTGCGCTTGCGCCGCGCGGTCACCCCGCGCTGGAGCCAGTGGAGTTCGAGCTTCAATTTGGCGTCGAGCTTGTCGGCGGCGCGCTCCTCCTCAGCATAGACCGCGTCGGTCCAGGCATCGAAACCGCCGAAGCCGATATCAGCCCGGCGTAGCGCACCACGATCGAGCCACAGGCAGCTTTTGGTCAGCCGGGCGAGGAAGGTGCGGTCGTGGCTGATGACGATGAACGAGCCCTTGAACCGGCCGAGCCAATCCTCGAGCCACTGGATCGCGCCGAGGTCGAGGTGATTGGTCGGTTCGTCGAGCAGCAGCACATCGGGATCCTGGGCGAGCGCGCGGACGATCGCTGCGCGGCGCCGTTCGCCGCCGCTGGCAGTCGCGGTGGGGCGCGCGAGGTCGATGCCGATCTGCCCGGCTATCGCCGCCGCCTGATGCGGCGCCGGCGCATCCTCCCCGTCAACCACCCAATCCTCGAGCGTGGCGAAGCCGCCCATGTCGGGATCCTGCTCGAGCAGCACGACTCGCGTGCCCGGCACGATCTTGCGCTGGCCCAAATCGGTGTCGATCAGTCCGGCGAGGCATTTGAGCAGGGTCGTCTTGCCCGCGCCGTTGCGCCCGATCAACGCCATCCGGTCGCGTGGGCCGATATGCACGTCGATGCCGCGGAACAGCCAGCCTTCGCCCTGGACCAGGCCGAGCTGTTCGAACGAAAGGACCGGGGGCGCCGCCATCGCCGCCCCTTAGGTTCCCCAGAGGGGCCGGCGCAACAGTGAGATGACATTTCGGCCACAGCACCACGTCAATCGGCCCCTTGCCCCTGGCTGACGGCCCCATTCATAAGTCATTCAATGCGTTGCCCCTAGTCCGGGCGTCAGAAAGTGATGCCATGAGCCTGTATCGTACCCTGCTTGCCCTGTTGGGCGCCGCCGCGGCCCTTGCCGCCACCCCCGCGCTCGCCCAGCACGCCCCGCGCGACCAGGATCGCGCTTACTCGGCCACCCAGGGCGGCCGTTCGATGCCGCTACCGGTGATCGAGCGCAAGGTCATGCCGTTCATGGGTGGTGCCGACTATCTCGGGCCTGAATTCGACGGCGACACCTATCGCCTCAAGTTCATGCGCGAAGGGCGGGTAATCTGGGTCGATGTCGATGCTCAAACCGGCCGCATCGTCGACCAGTCGGGACACCGCGGCCGTCGTTAGGCCGGCGCCACTGGATTCGCATATCGTTGTGCCTTCGCAACCTTGTCCGCTAGAGGGGGTTAGAAGCGGCAGGTTTAACTGGAAAAGGCGTCATTCATGCGGGTCTTGATCGTCGAGGACGAACCCAATCTCGGGCGCCAGCTGCGCTCGACCCTCGAAGGCGCCGGCTATGCCGTCGACCTCGCCACCGACGGCGAGGACGGGCATTACCTCGGCTCGACCGAGCAATATGACGCGGTGGTGCTCGATCTCGGCCTGCCCGAGATCGATGGCCTGACCGTGCTCGACCGCTGGCGTAAGGAAGGCCGCAAGATGCCGGTGCTGGTGCTGACCGCGCGCGACAGCTGGTCGGACAAGGTCGCGGGCCTCGATGCCGGCGCCGACGACTATCTCGCCAAGCCGTTCCAGACCGAGGAACTGATCGCCCGCCTGCGCGCGCTGATCCGCCGCGCCTCGGGCAATGCGTCGAGCGAACTGATCGCCGGCGACATCCGCCTCGATACCAGGTCGGGCAAGGTGACCAAGGCGGGCGAGCCGGTGAAGCTCACCGCGCAGGAATATAAATTGCTCAGCTACCTCATGCATCACAAAGGCAAGGTAGTCAGCCGGACCGAGCTGATCGAGCATATATACGACCAGGATTTCGACCGCGATTCGAACACCATCGAAGTGTTCGTAACGCGCATCCGCAAGAAGCTTGGCGCCGACACCATCACCACCATCCGCGGCCTCGGCTACAGCCTTGAGGATCCCGGCGCTTGAACGATACCGCCATCCTCGATGAGGCGGCGGAGACGATGAAGAAACGCCGCGGCGGCGCGCTGACGCGGCGGATGATCACCGTCGCGGCGCTGTGGATCGGCGTGTTGCTACTCGCCGGCGGCTTCTCTCTCGACCGGGTGCTGGCCCGCTCGGTTGTCGACAATTTCGATTCGCAGCTCAATTACGTGCTCAACGCGATGATCGCCGCATCGGAAATCGGTCCGGACGGCGAGGTTCGTTTTACCCGCCCGCCTGCCGACCAGCGCTTTCTTGAGCCATATTCGGGCGTCTATTTCCAGATCTCGGGCAAGGGTGCCGACAGTTTTCCGTCGCGCTCGCTGTGGGATCGGCGACTGCGGGTCGCGACCGACCACCGCGACAAGTCGCTGCACAAATACGACAGCCTGGAATTTGCCGGAGAGCCTCTGCGCATTCTCGAACGCGATGTGATCCTGCCGGGCTCCGAAATCGTGTGGCGGTTCCAGGTGGCGCAATCGCGCGAGTTGGTCGATGGCCAGCTTCGCGCTTTGCGCAACACACTGGCGTGGAGCTTCGCCGCGCTCGGCTTCGGCCTGCTCGTGCTGGCCGCGCTGCAGACCTTCTACGGACTGTGGCCGCTCAGGCGTGTGCGGCGCGAAGTGGCGGCGATCCGTTCGGGCGCGCAAGTCCGCATCGCTGAGCATTTCCCGCGAGAGATCCTGCCTTTGGTCGACGAAATCAACGAATTGCTCGCCCACTCCGAAGCGCAGGCCGAAGAAGCACGGCGCCACGCCGGCAACCTCGCTCATGCACTCAAAACCCCGCTGACGGTCATCACCAACGCGGCCACCGCCCACAGCGCCGACCTCGACGACACCGTCATCCGCGAAGCCTCAGTCATGCGCCGTCAGGTCGACCACCACCTCGCCCGCGCCCGCGCCATCGGCCGCCGCGCCTCGGCCCAGGCGCGCGCCATCGTATGGGACAGCGCCGAGGCGGTCCAGCGTGCGGTCGACCGGCTGTACGAGGACGTCACCATCGACCTTGCCGGCGACCGCTCGGCGCAGGTTCGGGTCGAGCGCCAAGACCTTGACGAAATGCTCGGCAATCTGGTCGAGAACGCCGCCAAATACGGTGGCGGGAGGGTGTTCGTCACGGTCGAGCCGGCCGGCGACACGATGGCATGCATCCTGGTCGAGGATGACGGCCCCGGCATTCCGGCGGAGCAGCACGACACCCTTTTCACGCGCGGCACCAGGCTCGACACCACCGGCAAGCCAGGCACCGGGCTCGGCCTCGCCATCGTTCGCGACGTCGCCGAAATCTATGGCGGCAAGGTCGCGCTGGGGGAGAGCGAGGACCTTGGCGGGTTGATGGTGACGCTGTCGCTGCCGGTCGCCTGACGGTCGGTCGAAAAGCCGCTTGCCGACGCCGGCGGCGCACTTAAGGTCGCTGCGAATTTATCCGGGGAGAATATCCGTGCGTATCCATGCCCTTCTGCTCGCCGGCTCATGCCTTGCCGCTTGCGCCGCCACACCGCCGGCCCAGCAGGCCGTCGTCCCGACGCTGACCGTGGCGCCGGTCAGCGTCGCCACCGCGCCAGCGGTGCCAACGCCCAAGTTTGCGCCGTGGGGAGTGGACCTTACCGCCGCCGACCCGGCGGTGCACCCGGGCGACGACTTCTTCGATTTCGTCAACGGAGCCTGGAACAAGCGCACCGAGATCGCCCCCGACCGGACCTTCGCCGGGATCGATTCGGTGCTCAACGATCAGATCGAAAAGGACGTCCGCTCGATCATCGAGGACCAGGCCGCCAATCCCGCCGCCAATGGCCTGCTCGGCCGGCAGATCGGCGATTTTTACGCCAGCTTCATGGACGAAGGCGCAATTGAGGCCGCCGGCACCGCGCCGCTCGCGCCCTATCTGCAGCGCATCGCCGCCACCAACAGCCGTTCCGACCTCGCCGAGCTGTTCGGCCTGCCCGGCTATGCCTCGCCGGTCGGCATGTTCTTTTCGCCCAATCCCGACGATCCCAATCGCTACGCGGTGTTCGCCACCCAGTCGGGACTCGGCATGCCAGGGCGCGATTATTATTTGCTGCCGGGCGCCAAATATGACGCCTTCCGCAGGGCCTATCGCGACTATGTGATCAAGGTCCAGACACTCGCCGCAATCCCCGACGCGGCCGCCAAGGCCGACCGGATCATCGCGCTGGAAACCGCCATCGCCCGGGTTCACTGGACGCCCGAGCGGGCGCGCGACACCAAGGCGACCACCAACCCGATGACGCTGGCCCAGCTGAAAGCGTTCGCGCCGCAGCTCGACTGGACGCGGTTCCTCGCGGCCCAGGGGCTGACCGACCCCGGCACGATCATCGTCCAGGAAAAGAGCGCCATCGCCGACGAGGCCAAACTTGTCGCGAGCCAGCCGATAGCGCTGTGGAAAGACTATCTCGCATATCATTTCATCAGCCGCGCCGCGCCATATCTGCCGAGGGCGTTTGACCAGGCGCGATTCGATTTCTTTTCGAAGACGCTGCGCGACGTGCCGTCCCAGCGCCCGCGATGGAAACGCGGGGTTGACCTGGTCGACAATTCGCTCGGCGAGGCGGTCGGCAAGATTTATGTCGAGCGTCATTACCCGCCCGAAAGCGACCGCCAGATGGGCGAGCTGATCGCCGACATCCGCGCCGCGCTCCACGACAAGATCGAGAACAATGATTGGATGGACGGGGCCACCAAAAAGGAGGCGTTGGTCAAGCTCGCCAGCTTCGATCCGCGCACCGGTCATCCGGTCAAATATATCGATTATTCGACTCTCGAAGTGAAACGCGGCGACCTGCTCGGCAACGTCATCCGCGCCGAGGATTTCGAACAGAAGCGGCAGTTGTCGCTGTTCCCAAACCCGGTCGATCGCGCCCAGTGGGGCATGTTGCCGCAAACCAACAACGCATATTATGACCCCTCGACCAACCAGATCACCTTCCCCGCGGCGATCCTCCAGCCGCCCTATTTCGATCCCGCCGCCGACCCGGCCGCCAATTACGGCTCGATCGGCGCGACAATCGGCCACGAGATCGGCCACGGGTTCGATGACCAGGGCAGGCTGTACGACGCCACCGGCCGGCTGCGCGACTGGTGGACCCCCGCCAGCGCCAAGGCATATGGCATCCACACCGCCGCGCTGGCCCGGCAATATGACCAGTATGAGCCGATACCCGGGACCCACATCAAGGGCGAACTGACGCTCGGCGAGAATATCGGCGATCTCGGCGGTCTCGAGGTCGCCTACGCCGCCTATCGCCGCTACGTCGCCAAGCATGGCGAGCCCCCGCTGATCGGCGGGCTGACCGGCGACCAGCGCTTCTTCATCGCTTACGGTTACTCGTGGCAGACCAAGCAACGCGAGGGCGTCACGCGTGCCCAGTTGCTGACCAACCCGCACTCCCCCGCGAAATACCGGGTCAACGGGGTCGTCCGCAACATGGCCGAATGGTATCGCGCGTTCGACGTCAAGCCGGGTGACAAGCTGTACCTACCGCCCGAGCAGCGGGTCACGATCTGGTAAGGTCGCGCACCAGGGCGAGCAAAGCGTCGCCGTCGAACGGCTTCTTGAGGATCGGCGTGTCGGGTGCGGCGCGAGAGATGGCCTCGCTGTCGGAATAGCCGGTGACGATCAGGAAGCGCATCCCGGGGCGGATGTCGCCGGCGCGGCCGATAATCTCCGCGCCGTCCATTCCGGGCATGGCGAAATCGACCAGCACCAGGTCGAACGCGCGCTGGCCGATCGCCGCCAGCGCGGTCGGCCCGTCGCTGACCGCGTCGACGATATGCCCCGCCTCCTCAAGCGGCCGGACGATCGCCGCGCGGACCTGCGGGTCGTCGTCGACCACCAGCAGCCGCAGCGGGATTTCGGCGGCGCTGACCTCGCTCGCGAGCCGAGCATTGCGGCGCTCGGCCCCCCGGCAGCGGCGCAGACTGAGGGCGACCATCGTGCCTTCGCCGGGTTCGCTGTCGATCGAGACCTTGCCGCCCGATTGCGCCGCCATGCCGAAAACCTGGGCCAGACCGAGACCAGTACCGCTGCCGTGCGCCTTGGTCGTGAAGAAAGGTTCGAATGCCCGGCGTCGGGTTTCCGTGTCCATCCCGCTGCCCTCGTCGCGGACGGCGATATGCACCGTGCCATCGGCGATATCGCCCTCGGCGCTGACCTCGATGCGGATCAGCCTGCCCGGTGGCGAGGCATCGCGCGCGTTAAGCGTCAAGTTGAGCAACGCCAGCTCGAGCTGGTTATGATCGCCCAGCGCGCATAGGCTGTCGTCGTCCTGGAGGATTTCGATCCGATGGGAGTCACCGACCGACTGGCGGAACAGACCTGACATGTCGTCGAGCATTCCGGCGATGTTGATCGGCTCGATTTGCAAATTCTGCCGGCGCGAAAAAGCCAGCAGCTGGGCGGTCAGCTTGCCCGCTCGCTCGGCCGAACTGAGCGCACCTGCAGCAAGGCGTTTACCGCGTGCGTCGAGCGTTGGGTTCTTGCCGATGAAATCGAGCGCGCCGACGATCGGGGTCAGCAGATTGTTGAAATCGTGGGCGATGCCCCCGGTCAACTGGCCGAGCGCCTCGAGCTTCTGCGCCTGCTGCATATGGTCGGCGATCCGCCGGCCCTGATCGACCTGGCGAAGCGCGAACCAGATCAGCACTCCGGCGAGCAGCAGCGACAGCAGCGCCGCCAGCCCGATCGAGGCGAGGAACCGTTGCGCCTTGGTGTCGATGGTCGCCGATCCGACCGCGACGTGCGCCGACAGGCCGCTAAACGGCGAGCGCGTGAACGCGGTGTAATTTTCGAATCCCTCAAGCGTCACACCGCGATAAATGCCGTGCATCCGGCCCGAAGCGACCGCGGCGCGAACATAGTTCGAACCGGGCGTCGCGAATCTTGTTTCCGGATCGAGCGAGCGGGCGATGAAGCGTCCGTCGCGATCGACCAGCGCGCTGACCTTATACTGGCCCGTCGAGGGCGGGAGCAACGCAGCGAACGCGTGCGTGTCGATCAGCAGCCTGACCGACCAGTCGGTGCCCGGCGGCGACGCGGCCCGGCGCTCGAACAGCAGGCACGGACAGCCCGGCCCGCGCGCGAAGCCGCCCAGGCGCGGCGTATCGCCCGCCTGGCCCGGCGTGGGGTGGATGATTTGGTGGGCGCCGTCACCGATCGACGCCAACGCGCCGCCGGTCGCCCGGTCGATCAGTTCAACGCCAACCCATCCTTCAAGTCCGCGAAGTTCCTCGGCGCCGGCGCGAAACCCAGCCACGTCGCCGCGATGGATCGCCCCTGCGGTCGCCAGCGCGGTCAACGCCGCGCGATGGCGCTTCACCTCGCCGTCGGCGCCCAGGACGATCGATTCGCTCTTGGCCAGTGCCGCGGTTTCGGTCGCGCGGCGTTGCTCACGCGCGCTGAAGCCGCTTTGCATGGCGAGGAACAGCAGCAGCGGAACGAGAGCCGCGGCGGCCACCAGCCAAGCCGATCGTCGCAGGCCCTCCATCGCTTCGTTCTGGCAGGGTAATGCCCGCACCACAAGCGATTGGCCCGCGGACGCTCCGGAAGGACGCCTTGCCCTCGCCCGCCGCCGTGCCTAGTAAATCTGCGTGACGGCCACGATCCACAGCCTCGGCGAGCAGCGCGCGCCCTCACTCGATCCGCTGATCGCGCTGGTCGCGGCCGACATGCATGCGGTCAACGCCGTCATCCTCGACCGGATGCAGTCGAAGGTCGCGCTGATCCCCGAGCTGGCCGGCCACCTCATCGCCGGCGGCGGCAAGCGCCTCCGGCCGATGCTGACGCTGGCGAGCGCGGTGCTGCTCGGCTACCCGGGCACCCGCCACCACCGGCTCGCCGCCGCGGTCGAGTTCATCCACACCGCGACCTTGCTCCACGACGATGTCGTCGATTTGTCCGAAATGCGCCGCGGCAAGCGCACCGCCAACCTCATTTGGGGCAATCCGGCGAGCGTACTGGTCGGCGATTTCCTGTTCAGCCGGGCGTTCGAGCTGATGGTCGAGGACGGCAGCCTGAAGATCCTGAAAATCCTGTCGAGCGCCAGCGCGGTGATTGCCGAGGGGGAGGTCGACCAGCTGACCGCCCAACGCCAGGTCGAGACGTCCGAAGAGCATTATCTTCATATCATCGGCGCCAAGACCGCGGCGTTGTTCGCCGCCGCCTGCCGCATCGCCCCGGTCGTCGCCGAGGCCGGCGAAAAAGCCGAAGAAGCGCTGGAGGTATACGGCCGCAACCTCGGCATCGCCTTCCAGCTGGTCGACGACGCAATCGATTATTCGTCGGACGAGGCGACCATGGGCAAGGGCCGCGGCGACGATTTCCGCGACGGCAAGATGACGCTGCCCGTGATCCTCGCCCACGCCCGCGGTTCGGCCGCCGAGCGCGTCTTCTGGACCGCGGCGATGAAGGGCGAACGGACCGGCGACGACGACCTCGCCCACGCTACGCGGCTGATCCGCGCGACCGGCGCGCTGGCCGACACGATGGAGCGCGCCCGTCATTATGGCCGCCGGGCGGTCGACGCCCTCGCCTCGTTCCCCGCCAGCCGGGCCAAGGCGGCGCTGACCGAAGCGGTCGAATTCGCAGTGGCGCGAGCGTTTTGAATTGAGGCAGGAACTCGACTGGCTGCTGCCAAGTGCCCTGCTGACCTTCGGACTCGGGATTGTCTCGATGATCGGCATTTCGCCGCTCCACGGTAGTCCGGACCTGTGGCTGCCGCTGTGGAGTTGGGCGGCATTGGGCGGGGTTTTCCTGATTGTGTGGTCAGCGATCTTTCTGTTGGTACTGGCCTTCAGGGGCGTCAGGGCGCCGGCGCGTGCCTATGTCGAGGTCGCCAAGCAACTGCGCCCGCGCTGGCCTTCGATAGCGGCGGGCATCGCGCTGGCCGGACTCGACCTCTACTTCTTCATGTGGCTCAAGCCGCAACTGAACGCGGTCGGACCCTTCTGGGCTGACACGAGGCTGGCGGGGATCGGCAAATTACTGTTCGGCCAGGACGCGTGGCGTTTCCTGACCTTCCTGCTGCACGAATGGGTCGCCATTTTGTACACGCCGGTGTGGTTCACGGCGCTCGTGGCGACGCTTTATTATGTGCTGCTGAAATCACCATCGGAGCGTCGGTCCCGGCTGTTGATCACCTATTTCCTTTTGTGGTCGCTGTTAGGCCCGATCGGACAATATTTTCTGCCGGCGGGTGGCCCAATCTTCTACGAACGAATCTATGGCGATCATCGCTACGACGACCTGTTGGCGCGCTTGCCGCACGTCACCCGGCTGGCGTCCGATTATCTGTGGGATGCCTATCAGCGCAAGGTGCTGGTCTATGGCGCGGGCATTTCGGGTATGCCGTCGCTCCATGACGCGTCGGTGACGTGGGCGGTGATCGCCTTTTACCGCGAGCATTGGTCGCTTCGCCTTGTCGCCTGTGCCTTTGCCGTATTCGTCCTGCTTTCATCGGTCGCGCTTGGCTGGCATTTTTCGGCCGATGGAATCGTCGCCGTGGCGGGGACGATCATTTGCTATTGGCTGTCGAGCCCGATCCGCAAGCTCGCCGCTCGGGTAGCCGGGCTCGAGACTCGCCAGGCGAATGGATCATGGAAGGAAAGTGCGGCATGAAAATCGGCATGATCGGCCTTGGCCGGATGGGCGCCAACATGGCCCGGCGGCTGATGCGCGGCGGACATCACATCGTCGCTTATGACCGCGATGACGCGGCGGTCGCCGACGTCGTCAAGGACGGCGCCACCGGTGCCACCTCGCTACAGGAGGTCGCCGCCAACCTCGATGCGCCCGGCGTGTGGTGGGTTATGCTCCCCGCCGGCGCCGTCACCGAAGGCGTGATTGGCGACATCGCCGCCATCGCCAGGCCGGGCGATATGATTGTCGATGGCGGCAACAGCTTCTGGAAAGACGACATCCGCCGCGCCAAGGCGCTTGCCGAAAAAGGCCTCCACTATCTCGACGTCGGCGTGTCAGGCGGAGTGTGGGGGCTCGACCGCGGCTATTGCATGATGATCGGCGGCCCGCTCGAGGCGGTCGCCATGCTTGACCCGATGTTCATCACGCTGGCGCCCGGCCTCGGCTCCATCCCCCGCACCGTCAACCAGCGCGTCAAGGCGGGCGAGTGGCGCGCCGAGAACGGCTACGTCCACGCCGGTCCCGCGGGGTCGGGCCACTTCGTCAAGATGGTCCACAACGGCATCGAATATGGCATGATGCAAAGCTATGCCGAGGGCTTCGACGTGCTCCGCCAGCGCTCGCTCGATACCCTGCCCGAACACGAACAGTTCGATTTGAACCTGTCCGACATCGCCGAAGTGTGGCGCCGCGGCAGCGTCATCTCGTCATGGCTGCTCGACCTCATTGCCTCGGCCCTGGCGCAGGACGACAAGCTCCAGCAATTCTCCGGCCGGGTCGCGGATTCGGGCGAAGGCCGCTGGACCATCGACGCGGCGATGGAGGAATCCGTGCCGGTCGATGTCCTCGCCGCCTCACTGTTCGCGCGCTATCGCAGCCGCATCGACGAAAGCTTCGCCGACCAATTGCTGTCGGCGATGCGCTACGGCTTCGGCGGTCACGTCGAGATGCCGCAATAGTCCTAGTTGATGGGCACCATCAGGTGCGCATAGGGCGTGCCTCCGAACATCACCGACGGCGCCTTGGTGTCGGGCGCGTCGCCGCCCTTGAACTGGGCGTTCAGAGTCGGTGCGTTCAGCACCATGACGTGCGGCCCGGTGCGGACCCAATCCTTGCCCGCCGCCGGAGTCTTGGCGGCCGGATCGGTGTTGCTGGCGTCGATTCCACCGGCCAGCATATAGGCCAGGCCGACGCCGTCAGGCGGGGTTTTCCCGCCCATCCACGCCATCGCCCATTTGACCGCATTGCCGTCTAGGCACATCGGGTCCGGCCCCGGCGTCGCGGGATTGTCGGGTAGGCAGGTCCAGCCATTATGGCCTTCGCGCAGTGTCTTCATCGTCCCGTCGGCCTGCGGCGCGACAATCGCGGCAGCGGCGGCGATCGAGGCCGGCCCGGCCGACATCGCGCTTGCCACCGGGTCACTCGGCGCGGCGGCGGGAGTTGCGGTGGCGGGGGCGGCGGCGTTGGCCTCGGGCGCCGCGGCGGGCGCTTCCGCTTTCTTTTCGCAGGCGGCAAGCGTGACGAGGCTTGCGGTCAGCATCAGGATCATCGAACGACGCATGGTCATTAAGCCCTCCATTCCCTGTTGGAGTCACTGCCGTATCATGACGCAGATCAATTTTCTTGCAGATTTTGACGTGCATTGACGATCCGCACGGTCTTGCCGATCGACGCCGTGCTGGGCGCCCTGCTGGCAGCTCTGCGCACCGGCCCTCGGGCGCTGCTGGTCGCACCGCCGGGGGCGGGCAAGACGACCCGGGTGGCACCGGCATTGATCGCCGAACCGTGGTGCGGCGGGCAGGTGCTGCTGCTCGTGCCGCGGCGGCTCGCGGCGCGCGCAGCGGCCGAGTATATGGCGCGCGAAGCGGACCAGGCGATCGGCACGACGATCGGCTACCAGACCCGGCTCGACAGCAAGGTCGGCAAGGCAACCCGGGTCATCGCCATGACCCACGGCGTGTTCCTCGCCCGGCTCCAGGCCGACCCCGAGCTGGCGGGCGTGTCGGCTGTGCTGTTCGACGAGGTTCACGAGCGCAGCTTCGACAACGATCTCGCACTGGCCCTCGCACTCGACGCCGCGGCCGAGCTCCGACCCGACCTGCGCCTTGTCGCCATGTCGGCGACCCTCGATGGGGAGCGGTTCGCGCGCCTGCTCGGCGATCCGCCGCGCATCGAGAGCGAAGGCAAGAGCTTCCCGCTGACCCTGATCCACGCCGGCCGCGACCCGGCGGCGCGGATCGAGCCGCAAATGGCCGCCGCCATCCGCCGCGCGCTTGGCGACCAAGACGGCTCGTTGCTCGCCTTCCTCCCCGGCGTTGCCGAGATCGAGCGCACCGCCGACGCGCTTGGCGGCCTGCCGCCGGGGGTGGTGCTGCACAAACTCCACGGCGGCATCGATCCGGCGGCCCAGCGCGCCGCGCTCGCCCCGCCCGCGCCGGGTATGCGCAAGCTGGTGCTGGCGTCGGCCATTGCCGAGACCAGCCTGACCCTCGACGACGTCCGCATCGTCGTCGATTCGGGCCTCGCCCGCCGCCCGCGCTACGATCGCGGCGCGGGGCTTACCCGGCTAGTTACCGAGCGCGCCAGCCGCGCCACCACGACCCAGCGCGCCGGTCGCGCCGCGCGCCAGGGGCCGGGCGTTGTCATCCGCCTGTGGGAGGAGGCGGCCAACGCCGCGCTGCTCGCCCACGACCCGCCCGAAATTCTCGAAGCCGATTTGTCGAGCCTGGTCCTGACCTGCCTGTTGTGGGGCGAAGCCAACCCGGCGCGATTGCCCTTCCTCGATCCGCCGCCCGCCGCCGCGCTGGCCGAGGCGCGCGATCGCCTGACTCGCCTCGGCGCGCTCGATAAGGACGGCCGACTGACCACCCACGGCCGCGCCATCGCCGCCCTCCCGCTCGATCCGCGCCTGGCCCACATGCTGATCGAGGCCAATGCGCGCGGGTTCGGCCACGCCGCCGCCGACGCCGCCGTCCTCCTCACCGAGCGCGGGCTTGGCGGCAACGACGTTGATCTCGAACTCCGCCACCGCCGTTGGCGAAGCGAGCGCGGCCCACGCGCAGAGGGGTCGAGGCGGATGGCGGCGAGGTGGGCGAATTCTCCTTCGTCTTCCGTAAGCGGAAGCTCAAATTCCCTCAATCTTGCCATAGCTCTCGCCTTCCCCGAACGCCTGTCCCGCCGCCGCGATTCGACCGGCGAACAATGGCAATCGGTCGGCGGTCGCGGGTTCCGGCTCGATCCCGCCAACCCGCTTGCCCGCAGCGAATGGCTAGCAGTCGCCGAAGTCGCCGGCGCCGCATCAGGCGCGCGAATCCTGTCGGCGGCAGCGATCACTTTGGCCGATATCGAGGCGCTATTCGGGACCAGTATCGAGGCGTTCAGCGATGTTCGCTTCGACCCGGCGAGCGGCGCGATGACCGCCACCCGCGGCCGCCGCCTGGGCGCCATCCGCCTGTCCTCCGCGTCCGACCCCAAGCCCGACGCGGCAGCGATCGTGGCGGGTTTGCTCGACGCGGTGCGTCGCCACGGCCTCACCGTCCTGCCATGGCCCGACAGCGCCCTCGCTCTTCGCCAGCGCGCCGCCTTCGCCGCTTTGCATCAACCGGATGTCGTCGATCTGTCGGACGCCGCGCTGATCGACCGCCTCGACGAATGGCTCCCCCCACTGGTTGCCAGCAAGCGACGCCTCGACGCGATCGACCCTAGCGCCCTGCGCCACGCCCTCGATGCCTTGCTCGGCTATGACGGGCAGCGCGCGGTCGATCGCCTCGCCCCCGCCCACTTCACTTCTCCCGCCGGCTCCGCCCACCCGATCAACTATGCCGCGCCCGGCGGCCCGGCGGTCGAGGTCCGCGCTCAGGCGCTTTTCAGCCTCAACTCCCATCCCATGATCGGCGGCGGGCGGGTGCCGCTGACACTGGCGATCACCTCGCCCGCGCATCGCCCGATCCAGACCACCAAGGACCTGCCCGCATTCTGGGCCGGCAGCTGGCGCGACGTCGCCAAGGACATGCGCGGCCGTTACCCCAAGCATCCGTGGCCCGACGACCCCGCCGCCGCGCCGCCCACGCTGCGGACAAAGCGCGCCGGGCCTTGATTTGCCGCCGCGCCTGCGCCATCGGCGAGGCATGGCCATCGCCCGCATCGTCGAGGAACAGCGCAATACCACCCAGTCGGGCAAGGCCCGTCAGGGCCGCTGGCTTCTCAACTATGAACGGACCGAGGCGCAACGCCCCGATCCGCTGACCGGCTGGTCTGGATCGGGCGACACCGATACCCAGATTCGCCTGAGCTTCGACAGCAAGGAGGAGGCTTTGGCCTTCGCCGAGCGCAAGGGGCTGGAAGTTCACCTCGTCCCGTCGCCGCCGGTATCGCTCAAGCTGCAGGCATACGCCGATAACTTTCGCTAGGACTGTCTCGGGCGGCGTCGCGGGGGTCTAACCCGTGCCGCGTTCCTTGATGAACTCGCGGATCATCGGTTGCAGGCTAGTGTTGTAATTGGCCAATACGTGGCGCGGCTCGGCGACGTCGAAATGGGTCAGCAGACGTTCGCCATTCCAGAAGTGCAGCGCGAACGCCGGCGCGGTGCCGAGGATCAACGCGCGGCCGTCCGGCTTGGCCGGGTCGATCGTATCGAGGTCGAGCGCCAGCCACGGCGCGGTCGACGCGCATACCACCAGCGATTTTCCCGCAAACGTCGTCGCAATCGGACGGTGGACATGGCCCGACAACATGCCGACGATCTGCCCGGCCGGCTCGATCACTGCGTGGAGCCGCTGAACCCATTGCTCGCACGACAAGGCGCTCATCCAGTCGATCCCGGTATCGACCGGCGGATGGTGGAGAATGACGACTGTCGCGTCGTCCGGCCGCTCGGCCAGCCGCGCCTCGAGCCAGCCGATGCGATCTTCGCACAGCATTCCACCGTGGCGGCCGGGATCGAGCGTATCGAGAACGATGAAGCGCAAACCTCCGTGGTCGGTTTCATACTGGATGAATCCGTTGGCGTCGGTCGGCACTTCGGGCAGCACCTTGCGAAAATTCTTGCGATCATCGTGGTTGCCCGCAGCCCAGATCAGCTTGCCCGGCCAGCGCGCGACCAGCGCGCGCATGTGGCGGTAGGCTTCGAGGTCTTCGCCATTCTCGACCAAGTCGCCACTGACGATCAGCAGCTCGGGCCGCGGACTCATTTTTATCAGCTCATCGATCGCCATGTTGAGGCGGCGAACGTTCAATTCGGTCGGATTCTCGGGATCGAAGCCGATATGAAGATCGGTGATCTGCGCCACCAGCAGGTCGCGCTGCGGAACAGTTTTCGGCAATCACCCTCTCCCCAGAGGCCCAATCGAATGGGACGCAGGCGCGCGCTTGTCAAAGGCTTTTGGGCGCCCGCTTGCGCCGCCCCTCAGTTCCGTCCATTCTGGACTTGCCGAGCTAGGGGGAAGGCTGTCCCAGCCAGATATTGCGATTGTCATCGGGACTCGTCCCGAAGCGATCAAGCTTGCTCCAGTGGTCCACGCCCTCGATCGCGCCGGCGCGCGGCCCGTCGTCATGCTCACCGGCCAGCACCCGGGCCTGGTGCTCGCCGAGCACGGCCTCGGCGCGGTCCGCGCCACGCCGTTGCGCGAAGCCGGGCTGCCCGACCCGCTCGAACATGTCGAGCGCGTGACTCAGGCGCTGGTTCGCGCCTGGCGTTCGCGCGCGCCGGATCTGGTACTGGTCCAGGGCGACACGTCGAGCGCGCTTGGCGGAGCACGGGCGGCGGCCGCGCTTGGCCTGCCGCTCGGCCATGTCGAGGCCGGCCTGCGCACCCATGACCCGGCGCAACCGTGGCCCGAGGAGGGCTTCCGGGTCGAAATCGATGCACTCGCCGATTTGCTGTTCGCGCCGACCGCGACCAGCGCCGCCAACCTTCGCCACCAGGGCTGCGGCGGAGTCATCCACGTCACCGGCAACACAGCGATCGACGCGCTGCTGGCGGCGGGCGCGTTGGCCCCGCGCCCGCGCCGCCGCGCCGCCCGCGCTGGGGCACCGCTCAGGCTCCTGTTCACCTGCCACCGCCGCGAAAGCTGGGGCGCCGGATTCACCGCGGCCGCCGAGGCACTGATTGCGCTGGCTGCGGACGGAACGGCGCAGATCGACGCGCTGCTCCATCCCAACCCGGCGGTCAGCGAGGCGATGGCCGCGCGGCTTGACGGCCATGACGGCGTTCGCCTGCTGGCGCCGCTGTCCCACGCCGCCATGCTCGAAGCGATGCGCGGCGCCGACTTGCTGCTCAGCGACAGCGGCGGGGTACAGGAGGAAGCGCCTGCGCTCGGCATTCCGCTGCTCGTCCTGCGCGACAAGACCGAGCGGCCCGAGGCGATCGCCCACGGCAACATGCGGCTGGTCGGCACGCGCACGGCGCGCATCCTCGCCGAGGTCCGGCGGCTGGCGAACGACCGGGTCGCGCTCGCCGCCATGGCCCGCCCGACGCTGCCTTATGGTGACGGCCATGCGGCGCCGCGCATTGCCGCGCTCAGCCTCGATTGGCTGGCCGGGCGCAGTTCACTCGGGTTCCGGGTGTTGAGCGCCTGATTGACTAAACCGCCCCCGCCAAGCATAGGCCCGACGCGCTGCCGCACGGCCCCTTCGTCTAGCGGTTAGGACGTCGCCCTCTCACGGCGAAAACACGAGTTCGATTCTCGTAGGGGTCACCATTCAAAAGGCTGCCGGGGGCAGCCTTTTTACCGATGACCCAGCCGCGGCGAAATTCGCCCAACCCGCCGTCGGTCCCGCACAGCCGGTCCCAGTGGCGAAAATAGAGGCCATAGTTGCAGCGATATTTGCGGTGATGAAGCTCGTGGTGACTGGCGGTGATCAGCAACTGGCCCAGCCGCCCGTCGACCAGCCAGCTCGGAAACAGCTCCCACCCCATATGATTGGTGACGCCCATCAGCGTCATGATGCCCAGCACCAGCCCCAGCACCGCGACGTGGATCGGCACCGCGAACACCAGGGCCGGGATCACCACCGCCCCGGACAGCGCCTCCCATGGCGAAAAGCTCATTGCCGCCCACGCCGTCGGCGGACGGCTGGCGTGATGGACGGCGTGCATCGCCTTGTACCACCATGGCCGGTGCATCAGCCGGTGGGTCCAGTAGAACCAGGCGTCGTGCAGCAACAAATAAATCAGCAACGAGACCGGCAGCCACCACCAGGGATAAGCGTGAACATCGGTGTAGAGCCGCGTCCACCCGCGCTGCTGCCAGCTCCAGGCGACGATCCCCGCCGGCACACCATAGATCGCCGCCGAGGCGAGGCTCCAGCCGATTTCGCGCCGCACCTGGGCGCCCTGCCCCGCCAGCCGCCCGGGGTAGCGTCGCGCGGTCAGCGCCGCGAACAGGCCCGAACTCGCCAGATAGCGCAGCGCAACGATCAGGCTCATCGCCAGCGCGGGCAGGACGAGGGCGGACATCATCGGGTCAGACTAGGCGCGCACCGCCGCTGCGGCTAGAGCGCGGGCGATGCCGAGCGAGCGCCCCGACCTGATCATCCTCGGCGGCGGACTGGCTGGCGGGCTCGCCGCTCTGGCGCTGCGGCGGACGCGGCCCGGGCTGGCGCTGACCATCGTCGAGCCGGGGGAGCGGATCGGCGGCAATCATCTGTGGAGCTATTTCGCGACCGACGTCGCGGCGAACGACCGCTGGCTGGTCGATCCGCTGACGACGCACCGCTGGCCCGGCTACCGCGTGCGCTTCCCGGCGCACGAAAGGCGCATCGCGGAACCCTATCGGACGATCGAGAGCGAGGCGCTTGACGCTGCGGTGCGGGTGAGCGGCACGACCATCGTGAGGGCCAGCGCGGTGGGCGCGACGCCGATCCAGGTGACGCTCAACGACGGCACGACGCTGGACACCAACGCCGTGCTCGATACGCGCGGTCTCACCGCGGCGCCTCACGGCCTTCGCTGCAGCTGGCAGAAGTTCGTCGGGCAGCTGCTCGACGTTCCCGCTGGCCACGGCCTCGCCGAGCCGCTGATAATGGATGCGCGCGTCGACCAGACCGATGGCTACCGCTTCGTCTATTGCCTGCCTTTCTCGTCGACACAGGTCTTTGTCGAGGACACTTATTATGCGGATTCACCGGCCCTTGACCGGCCCGGACTTGAGCAACGCATCACCGCTTACGTCTTGGCGCAAGGCTGGGCCGTTGCCGCGATCAGCCGCACCGAAAGCGGCGTCCTTCCCGTCGTCACCGGCGGCGATTTCGACGCCTTCTGGCCGGCCCGCGACACCCTTGCCCGCGGCGGGGTGCGCGCCGGGCTGTTCCATCCGTTGACCAGCTACTCGCTGCCCGACGCGGTGCGCTTCGCTTGCGCGTTCGCGGCCGATCCCGCGTTCGACACACGCGCCTATGCGAAGAGGCATTGGCGGCGCGGCAGGTTCGACCGGCTGCTGACGAAAATCCTGCTGGAGGCGGCCGACCCGCCGCAGCGCTACCGCGTGCTCGAGCGCTTCTACCGCTTGCCCGCGCCGCTCATCGGCCGCTTCTACGCCGGCCGTTCCACCTTTTTCGATCGCGCGCGCATCCTTGTCGGCCGCCCGCCCGTATCCTTGGCGCGGGCCATCCGCGCCATTCGGGGGACAAGGTGAAGTCGGCGATTGTCATCGGGTCGGGGTTCGGCGGACTGGCGCTCGCCATCCGCCTGCAGTCGGCGGGGGTGCAAACCACCATCGTCGAGGCGCGCGACAAGCCCGGCGGCCGCGCCTATTTCTGGGAGCGAGACGGCCATGTATTCGACGCCGGGCCGACGGTCATCACCGACCCCGATTGCCTGAAACAATTGTGGGCTTTGAGTGGGCAGGACCTTGCGGCCGACGTCGACCTGGTCCCTGTCATGCCCTTCTATGCACTCGACTGGCCCGACGGCACGCGGTTCAATTATTCCAACGACGACGAAACGCTGTTCGCGCAGATCAAAGCGCTCAACCCGGCCGACGTCGAAGGCTACAAGCGTTTCCTCGCTTACTCGGCGGGGGTCTACGAGGAGGGCTACGTCAAGCTCGGCGCCAAGGCGTTCGAAAGCCTGAGCGACATGCTCAAGGCGGCGCCCGCGCTGGCCCGCTACCAGGCGTGGCGGTCGGTCTATTCCGTGGTCTCAAGCTTTGTGACAAACGAATATTTGCGGCAGGCACTCAGTTTTCATACCTTACTGGTCGGGGGTAATCCGATGACCTGCTCGGCGATCTACGCGCTGATCCACAAACTCGAGCGCGACGGCGGCGTGTGGTTCGCGATGGGGGGCACCAACAGGCTCATCGTCGGCATGGTCGCGCTGTTCGAGCGGCTCGGCGGCACCCTGCGCCTGAACGATCCCGCCGTGGCGATCGAAACGGAACACCATCGCGCCACCGCCGTCCGCACCGCCTCGGGCTGGCGCGGCACCGCCGACGCCGTCGCCAGCAACGGTGATATCGTCGCCAGTTATGGGCTGATCGAGGGCGACAAGCGCGGGCCATCGCGGGTCAAGGCGCTCAAGCGCAAGAGATACTCTCCGTCCTTGTTCGTGCTCCACTTCGGGCTGGAGGGAGCCTGTCCCGAGATTCCCCACCACATGATCCTGTTTGGGCCGCGCTACCGCGAGCTGCTGAGCGACATCTATGACCGCGGCGCACTGGTCGACGATCCCGCCCTCTACCTCCATCACCCGACCGCGACCGACCCTTCGATGGCCCCGCCGGGCTGCTCGACCTTCTACGCGCTGGCGCCGGTGCCGCACCTCGGCAAGGCCGACGTCGACTGGATCGAGGAGGCTGAGGGCTATGCCAAGATCATCCTCGACACGATCGAGGCTCGACTGATCCCCGACGTTCGATCTCGAATTCGCACTCAATTCCATTACGCGCCGAGCGATTTCCAGTCGGATCTGTTCGCCCACCTTGGCAGTGCCTTCAGCCTTGAGCCGATCCTGACCCAGTCGGCGTGGCTGCGCCCGCACAACCGCGACGACGTCATCAGGAACCTCTACTTCGTCGGGGCCGGCACCCACCCCGGCGCGGGCATTCCGGGCGTCGTCGGATCGGCCCAAGCGACAGCCGGACTGATGCTGGCATGACCGCCGACCGCCAGCGGTTGGTCGAGGAAGCCCAGCGCATCATCGCCGCCGGATCGAAAAGCTTCCGCTTCGCCAGCCAGATCTTCGACCTCACGACCCGCGAGCGCAGCTGGCTGCTGTATAGCTGGTGCCGGGCGTGCGACGACGTCACCGATGGCCAGACCCTCGGCCATGACGCGCACATGCCGGGCGACCCCGCCGCGCGGCTCGGCTTCCTGACCGAAATGACCGACGCCGCGCTGGCCGGGCGAACCACCGGCATCGCCCCATTCGACGCGCTCGCCGCGGTCGCCGCCGAAACCAATATCCCCGCCGACCTGCCCCACGATCACCTCGCCGGCTTCGCCCGCGACGCCGCCGGATGGAGCCCGGCGACCGCCGAGGAGCTTCTCAGTTATTGCTACCAGGTCGCGGGCGCGGTCGGGGTGATGATGGCCCAAGTCATGGGGGTAGCCCCGACCGAGCACGATACGATGGACCGCGCGGCCGACCTCGGCATCGCCTTCCAACTTGCCAATATCGTCCGCGATATCGTCGAAGATGCCCGCGTTGGCCGCTGCTACTTGCCCGCCGATTGGCTGGCGGCCGAAGGGCTGGCGGGCGCCGACTTGGCCGATCCGCGCCACCGTCCGGCGCTGGCCCGGGTCACCCGCCGCCTCGCCGATCTCGCCGACGTCTATCGCCGGTCGAGCAAGGTCGGCGCCGCACGCCTGCCGCTGCGCAGCCGCTGGGCGGTGCTGTCGGCGGCCGGCATCTATGGCGAGGTCGCGACCCGCGCGGTGGCGCTCGGCCCGCGCGCCTGGGATCGGCGGATCAGCATTTCAAAAGCGGAGAAATTCGCGCTGGTGATCGAGGCGTTCGGCGAGGCGTTGATGCCCGCCCCGAAGCTCAACCGCGAAGGGTTGTGGACTCGCCCGCGGGCGCCCGCAGCCGTCCTCCCAGCAAATCCTTCAGCTCTTCGACCGGCGGCGACCACAAGAAGCCGAAGCTGACCGTCCCTTCGCGGCTTTCGACCGCATGGTGGAGCCGGTGGGCCTGGACGATCCGCTTGAAATAGGGCGAGCGCGGGACGACCCGGTGGGCGACGCGGCGATGAACGATGACGTCGTGGAAGCAGACGTAAATCGCACCATAAGCCGCAATTCCCGCTCCAACCCAGGCCGCCCAGGCGCCCCATCCGCCCTGCACGCCGCCATACAGCAGCACGATCGACGGCACCGCGAAGATCACGCCGTAGAGATCGTTGAGTTCGAACCGCCCGGCCCGCTCCCGATGATGGCTCTTGTGGAGCGTCCAGCCCAAGCGTCCGTGCATCACCCAGCGGTGCGCGACATAGGCAAAGCCCTCCATGAAGGCGACCGTCAGGACGAACAGGATGAGGCCGGAAATCAGGGACATGGCGTCCCTATACACCGATCATCGCGCCTCGGACAGGAAGCGCATCAGTTGCGCCAGGGTCGATTCCATCTGGTCCTGCATCTGGGTGATCAGTTCATTTTCCCGCATGCCTTCATGGTCGAGCGGCTTCGAGTAACTGTCCGAAAACGCCTGTAAATCTTCCTTGTCGAAGATGCCCTTGGCGACCAGCTTGGCGAGGATCACCAGCAGGCCGTTGGTGTTGGCGATATTGCCCGCCACCAGCGCCTCGTCGACCATCGACAAATTGGCGTCTTCATCCTCGTCGTCGAGGTCGTCGATGATCTCGTCCATCACGGCATTGTGCCGCTTTTGCAGGTCAGTGCAAGCGGTCCCAACGCCGCCCAGCGGATGGCCTTTTCGGCGAAGTCGATCGTATAGGCCGGGCTCGACGACGGTAGGTCGATCAGGGCCACGCCGGGCGCAACGGCAAGCTCGGCCCGCCCGATGCGCGACGCGGTCTGGCCATTGAACGCGACCGCCCTGAGCAGCGTGTGGCGCGCGGCGAAGTCGGCCAGCGGGTTGGCGCGCACGCCGCGAATCGCGCCGTCGAGGCTGCCCCGGCGATGCGCCTCGGCAACGACATCCCATAGCGCAATCCCGCGTGTCGCCAGCCGCGCCAGTCGCGCATCATATTCCAGCGCGGCGAGCGGCTCCCCAAGCGCACCGCCGAGCAACCGCCAGAACTGGTTCTGCGGATGCGCGTAATAACGCTGGGCCGCGAGCGACGCCTCGCCCGGCAGGCTGCCGAGCAGCAACAGCACTGCGTTTTCCGCGCCGACCGGGGCCATCGAGGACTTGCGTTCCATCGCCCGCCCCTAGCGCGACGGTTGCCCGAACGCATCTGCTTTGGCTAAGGCCGATGGCAATGACGCCCGACGCGCTCCGCATCGCCCTGTTCTCGGGCAATTATAACTATGTCCGCGACGGTGCGAACCAGGCGCTCAACCGGCTGGTCGATTTTCTTCTTCGCCAGGGCGCCCATGTCCGGGTCTATTCACCAATGGTCGAGCATCCGGCGTTTCCGCCGACCGGGGATCTGGTCGGCGTGCCGTCACTGGCGATTCCCGGGCGCGATGAATATCGTATTCCGCTGGCGCTGACGTCGAAGGCGCGGCGCGATCTTGCCGAGTTCGCGCCGAACATCGTCCACATCGCCAGTCCGGACTTCGTCGCCCATCGCGCGGTCAGCTGGGCCCGGGCGCGCGGTATTCCCGCGGTCGCCTCGGTCCACACGCGGTTCGAGACCTATTTGCAATATTACCATCTGCAGTCGCTCGAGCCGGCCGTGCGCGCCATTTTGCGGCGGCTTTATCGCCGCTGCGACGCGATCGTCGCGCCGGCCGAATCGACCGCTGCCATCCTCCGCGCGCAGCGAATGAACCGCCACATTTCGATCTGGTCGCGCGGGGTCGACCGCGATCAGTTCAACCCCGAACGGCGCAGCCCCGAGTTCCGCCGCGCGCACGGCATCGGCGACGACGACATGGCGGTCGCCTTCCTGGGCCGGCTGGTGCTCGAAAAAGGCCTCGACGTGTTCGTCGATGTGATCGACGCAGGCCGTGCCGCCGGGGTACCGATGAAGGTGCTGGTGATCGGCGACGGCCCGGCGCGCGGCTGGTTCGCCGAGCGGATGCCCGGCGCGGCGTTTACCGGGCAACTGACCGGCGCCGAGCTGGCCATCGCACTGGCTTCAGCCGATGTGTTCCTCAACCCCTCGATCACCGAGGCGTTCGGCAACGTCACCCAGGAGGCGATGGCCTGCGCGTTGCCGGTCGTCGCCGCCGCCGCGACCGGCGCCAACAGCCTGGTCGTCGACGGAGTCAGCGGCGTGCTGGTGGCGCCCGACGACCTCGACGGGTTCGCCGAGGCGTTAGCCATCTATCAGCGCGACGCGGCGCTGCGCGCCCGCCACGGCGCCGCCGGCCTGGCCTTTGCCAAGACCCGCGACTGGGACGAGATCAACGGCGCCGTGATGCGTTTTTATCAGCAGGTCATCGAACGGCGTGCGCGGTTGCAGCGCAAGCGCGGGCGCTAGCTGCCAAGCCGCTCGATCCGCTGCGCCGCTTCGTCGAGGATAGCGGTAACTTCATGGACCAGCGCCCGATCCCAGCCTTCCTCGGCGATGCGCGAGCGAAGCGCGTGCATGAGGTTGGCGACAGCGCGGCCGATCGGCGGATGGTCGGCGCCATCTTCACCCGGAGCGAGCGCCTTCAGCCGTTCGATCAGCGCTTCGGCCTCATTCGTATTCTCCTCGAGGTGAGCGCGGCCGTCCGCGGTCGCGGCGAACAATTTGCGCGAGCCTTCGGACACTTGTTCCTCGATCAGCCCCATATCCTGGAGCAGGGTCAGCGTCGGGTAAATCACGCCCGGGCTCGGCGCATAATCGCCGCCAGTCAGCTCTTCGATCGCGCGGATCAGGTCATAACCGTGACGCGGTTCGTCGGCGATCAGCTTGAGCAGAACCAGGCGGAGTTCGCCTGATCCGAACATCCGGCGCCGTCCGCGCCCGCCGCTTCCGCCGCCGCGGCCCCGGCCGCCGCGATGGCCGCCGAACGGGAAGTCGTTGCCTTCGCCCCAACCGTGTCCTGGCCGTCCCGCGAAAAAGCCTTCGCCCGAGCGGTCGCGCGGCGGGCAATGTGAAAAATGAAATCGCATCTCTAAATCCTTTTGTTTCATACGATGGCACTCAGATATATCTTAGTTACATCGTTTACAAGGGGATACAAATTCCCGGTGCGGCGGTTAAGACCGGGCATGGCCGATTTGTTCGCCCCCGAGCCTTCGACGGATACCAATGCGGCGGCCGACGCCCCGCTCGCCGACCGCATCCGTCCGCGCGCGCTCGACGAAGTCGTCGGGCAGGAGCAACTGACCGGGCCCGACGGCGCGATCGGGCGGATGGTCGCGGCCGGCAAATTATCGTCGATGATCCTGTGGGGACCGCCCGGTACCGGCAAGACGAGCATCGCCCGGCTCCTTGCCGATGCGGTCGGGATGCGCTTCGTGTCGATCTCGGCGGTGTTTTCCGGCGTCGCCGACTTGAAGAAGATTTTCGCCGAAGCCGGCACCGCGGCTCGTTCCGGGCAGCGCACCTTGTTGTTCGTCGACGAGATTCACCGCTTCAACCGCTCGCAGCAGGACGGCTTCCTGCCCTTTGTCGAGGACGGCACCATCACACTGGTCGGGGCCACGACCGAAAACCCCAGCTTCGAATTGAACGCGGCGTTGCTGTCGCGCTGCCAGGTGCTGATCCTCAACCGGCTCGACTTCAAGGCGCTGTGCCGCTTGATCGATCGCGGTGAAGCGCTGGTCGGCCGTCCCCTGCCGCTCACCCCCGAAGCGCGCGACGCCTTGGTCGCCAGTGCCGACGGCGACGGCCGCTTCCTGCTCAACCAGGCCGAGACCCTGTTCGATGTCGGGATCAACCAGCCGCTCGATCCTGCCGCCCTCGCCGCATTCCTCCAGCGCCGCGTCGCGGTTTACGACAAGGACCGGGAGGGGCATTACAACCTCATCTCGGCGCTCCAAAAATCGATCCGGGGATCGGACCCGCAGGCCGCGCTTTATTATCTGGCGCGGATGCTCACCGCCGGCGAAGAGCCCTTGTTCCTGCTCCGCCGGCTGGTCCGCGCCGCGGTCGAGGATATCGGCCTCGCCGACCCCAACGCGTTGCTCCAGTGCCTCGCGGCCAAGGACGCCTACGATTTCCTCGGCAGCCCCGAAGGCGAATTGGGCATAGTCCAGGCCTGCCTCTACCTTGCTACCGCCCCCAAATCGAACGCCGTCTATGTCGCGCAAAAGGAAGCGTGGCGCAGCGCCAGGGAGACCGGCTCGCTGATGCCGCCCATGAATATCGTCAACGCGCCCACGAAACTGATGAAGCAGGTCGGTTACGGCCAGGGTTACGCCTACGACCATGACGCCGAGGACGGGTTTTCGGGTGCCAGTTACTGGCCCGACGACCTCCCGCCCCAAACCTACTACCGCCCCACCAACCGCGGCTTCGAAGCCAAGGTCCAGGAACGGCTGGCGTGGTGGGAAGCGAAGCGCAAGGCGCGGATCGACGATCCCAAAGCGGGTTGAGGGCGGCGCAATAAGGGTTAGACTGCGCTCAACCGAACGAAGGGGACGCCATCATGTACCAAAGCCAGCCGCCCGCCCAATATTGGCAGAACCAGCTGATCGAGTGGGGGCCGCGCGTATTGTTCGCGATCCTCATCCTCGTCGCCACCCACTTCGTCGCCAAAGCGGTGCAATGGGCGGTGTCGCGGATCATCGACAAATTGCCGATCCTCAAGCGCCACCCCGGCGTCGGCGGCGATAGCGTCGGCAAGGAATTGGGCCGTTTGGCGTATTGGCTGGTGTGGCTGGTCGGACTGATCGCGGCGCTCCAGCCGCTTGGCCTGTCGGGCGTTTTGACCCCGGTCACCAGCATGACCAACGAGGTGTTCGCCTTCCTGCCGCGCCTGCTCGGCGCCGGGCTGTTCTTTTTCGCCGGGCTGATCCTGGCGCGGATCGTGCGGCACATCATCGAAGCGGCCCTGGGCGCGCTCAACCTCGAGAAATTGCTCGGCCGCGCCGGGCTCAGTGTCGGCGATGCCCCGCTCAGCGTCGACAGCGCCGGCACCGCCGCGCCCGGCACCGTGCCCGCGCGCAACTCTATCGCCCGCGCCGTCGGGGTCACCGTGTCGGCGGTGATCATCATTTTCGCATCGATCGGCGCGCTGCAGATCCTGCAAATCTCGGCGATTTCCGATCCCGCGACGGCAATGCTCAACACCATCGCCACCGCCATCCCCAACGTGCTGGCCGCGCTGATCATCCTCGCCATCGCCTTCTTCATCGGGCGATGGGTCAAGACCTTGATCGAGACCGTTTTGCCGAGCCTCAACTTCGACAATAGCGTGCGCGCGCTGGGCATCATGCCGGCCGGTACGACCCCGTCGCGCGTGGTCGGGTCGATCGCCTTCACCGCAGTGCTGATCGTCGGGCTGATGGAGGCGGCGCGCAAGATCGGCGGCGATTCAAGCGCGGCCTTGCTGTTCCAGATCACCGAGCTTGGCGGGAAAGTGATCTTCGGCACGGTGATCATCGTCGTCGGCCTGTTCCTGGCGCGGATCCTCGCCGGGCTGGTCGGCTCCTCGACCGGCGAGGCGGGCTATGCCCAGACGGTCGTCAAATATGCCATCATCGCCCTGTTCACCGCGATCGGCCTGACCTTCATGGGGCTGGCCGACCAGATCGTGATGATGGCGTTCGGGCTGATCCTCGGCTCGGCCGCGATCGCCACGGCCCTGGCGTTCGGGCTCGGCGGGCGGGACGCGGCGGCGCGGATGCTGGAGGACTGGCAGCGCGGCAATACGACGATCGTCCCCCCGCCCCCGCCGCGGCTGAAGAAGGCCAACCCCGCCGACGACAACCAGCCGCCGCTGGTGTGAGCAAGACTCCCCTCCCGCCCGCGGGAGGGGGCTCGTTCTTCCGCTTTGCCTCCACCGTGGCGATCGACTGGTCGGGGGCGAAGGGGCGGCGGCACAAGGGCATCGCCGTCGCCGAGGCGTGCGGCGACGGAGCGCCGCGCCTCGTCCGGCCCGGCCATGTCTGGTCGCGCAGCGAGGTGCTCGACTGGCTGGTGGAGCGCGCCGCCGCCGAACCGACCCTGTTCGGGTTCGACTTCAGCTTCGCGCCGCCGTTCGTTGAACGCGGCGCCTACCTTCCGGGCGAAGCCGGCGTGCCCGACACTGCGCGCGCCTTCTGGGCCTATGTCGACGCCCGCGCGCCCGACGAGGATCTTGGCGCTGCCAGCTTCCTCGAGCAGGTCCACCGCAAGCATTTCTATTTCGGCATCGCCGACGGGGTGAAGGCGGACTTCGTCCGTTTCCGCGCCTGCGACGCCGCGTTGAACGCGCAGGGCGGGCGCAAGACCGCTTCGGCCTATGACGCAATCGGCGCTGCCCAGGTCGCCAAGGCCAGTTTTTCGGGTATGCGCCTGCTCCATCGCCTCGATGGCAAGGTCGCGATCTGGCCCTTCGACCCGCTCCCGGCGAGCGGCAGCGCGGTGGTCGAAATCTACACCCGCATCGCGATCCGCAACGCCGGGCTGCCGGGCAAGAAGATCCGCACCGGCGATGAGCTTGACGCCGCCCTCGCCGCGCTTGGCAGCAAGCCGGCCCGGCTCCGCCATGTCCCGAGCGACCATCAGACCGACGCGTTGATCACCGCGGCCGGCATGCGCGCCCACCTCGCCCACCCCGCCGCCTTCGCGCCCGCCGGCCTGACCCCCGCCATCGCCCGCACCGAAGGCTGGACGTTCGGCATCGTCTGACCCATGCTCGCCGCTCCGCACGCAGGGAGACGAGCATGGTGCTGTCCCACGTCCACTCCGAGCGTCACCTGGTGACGCGGATCGGCTGGCTTCGCGCCGCGGTGCTTGGCGCCAACGACGGCATCGTGTCGACCGCCAGCCTGATCGTCGGGGTCGCCGCCGCCGCTTCGTCGCGCGGGGAGATATTGCTCGCCGGGGTCGCCGGGCTGGTGGCGGGCGCGATGTCGATGGCGGCAGGCGAATATGTCTCGGTCAGCTCGCAGGCCGATACCGAGCGCGCCGACCTTGCCCGCGAAACCGCCGAGCTGGCCGCCGACCCGGCGTTCGAGCAGCGCGAGCTGGCCGCGATTTACGTGGCGCGCGGGCTCGACCAGGCGACCGCGGAGACGGTCGCAGCGCAGCTGATGGCCGGGGACGCGCTTGGCGCCCATGCCCGCGACGAACTGTCGATCACCCACGTCTCCACTGCCCGCCCGGTGCAGGCGGCGCTGACGTCGGCGGCGACCTTTACCACCGGCGCGGCGCTTCCGCTGGCGGCGGCGTGGCTGTCCCCGCCCGGCCAGGCGATGATCGTCGCGGTGTCGGTGGCTTCGTTGATGTTCCTGGCCGTGCTTGGCGCGGTCGGCGCCCAGGCGGGCGGCGCGCCGGTCGGGCGGGCCACGCTGCGGGTGGCGTTCTGGGGGGCGCTGGCGATGGCGGCGACGGCGGCCATCGGGCGGCTTGCGGGCGCGGCGGTGTGACAGGTCTGGACGGGCCGCACCTGCTGGCGATAGAGGGCGTGCGCGGATGGCCGGTTTAGCTCAGTTGGTAGAGCAGCGGTTTTGTAAACCGAAGGTCGCGGGTTCGACTCCTGCAACCGGCAC